>NZ_CP032543.1:4800000-5104774 GCF_003610995.1 Streptomyces griseus subsp. griseus | reverse complement strand
TGCCAGACTGCCACGACCGCCCGCCCCCGCCGCAAGGAGTCGCCCGGCCGATGAACAGCACCGAACTGGGCGACCTGTGGGATCGCCTCACCGGCACCCAGCCCGCACCCGAGCAGTGGCTGGTGGTGGTGACGGCCGCCCTGGCGCTCATCGCCGTCGTGCCGAACCCGATATGGCGCCTGGCGCGGAACACCATCACCATCGCGCACGAGGGCGGCCACGGGCTGGTGGCCCTGCTCACCGGGCGCCAGCTCTCCGGTATCCGGCTGCACTCGGACACCAGCGGGCTGACCGTGAGCCGCGGCAAGCCGACCGGGATCGGCATGATCCTCACCGCGGCGGCCGGCTACACGGCCCCCTCGCTGCTGGGTCTGGGCGGTGCGTGGCTGCTGACCAACGGGCGGATCACGCTGCTGCTGTGGATCGCGACGGCGCTGCTCGCCGCGATGCTGGTGATGATCCGCAATGTGTACGGGGCGCTCACCGTCATCCTGACCGGTACGGCGTTCCTGCTGGTGTCCTGGCTGACCTCGTCGGACGTGCAGTCGGCGTTCGCGTACGCGGTGGTCTGGTTCCTGCTGCTGGGCGGGGTGCGGCCGCCCTTCGAGCTCCAGTCCAAGCGGCGGTTCGGGGGCGCCCCGGACTCCGACGCGGACCAGTTGGCCCGGCTGACGCACGCCCCGGCGGCGCTGTGGCTGTTCCTCTTCCACGCGGTGTCGCTGTGCTCGCTGATCGGTGGGGGGCGCTGGCTGCTGGGGTGGTGAGACCCCCGCTCCCGCACGGCGCACGATCCGGTCCGTACCAGTCTTTCGTTACGGACCGGTTTACGCTCTTTTGGTGACGATCCGGTTCTGCGCGGAGCCACTAAAGTAAGGGCCATGACCGAGAGTTCCGTGCAGCCCGCCCTCTGGCCCGCCCCTCACGCGAGTGGAGCCGTCGATGCGACCGTCACCGTGCCCGGATCGAAATCGGTCACCAACCGGGCGCTCGTGCTGGCTTCGCTGGCCTCCGAGCCGGGCTGGCTGCGCCGCCCGCTGCGCTCCCGCGACACCCTGCTGATGGCCGAGGCGCTGCGCGCCATGGGCGTCGGCATCGAGGAGACGATCTCCTCCAGCTCCACCGCATCGGGCGACGCCGAGATCACGGGCGAGGCCTGGCGGGTCATCCCGGCGGGGCTGCACGGCCCGGCCACCGTCGACGTCGGCAACGCCGGCACCGTCATGCGCTTCCTGCCGCCGGTCGCCACCCTCGCCGACGGACCGATCCGCTTCGACGGCGACCCCCGCTCGTACGAACGCCCGCTGACCGGCGTGATCGAGGGGCTGCGGGCGCTGGGCGCGCGGATCGACGACGACGGGCGCGGCGCGCTGCCGCTGACCGTGCACGGCGGCGGGGCGCTGGACGGCGGCCCGGTGGCGATCGACGCGTCGTCGTCCTCGCAGTTCGTCTCGGCGCTGCTGCTGTCGGGGCCACGCTTCAACCAGGGCGTGGAGGTCCGGCACACCGGCTCCGTCCTGCCCTCCATGCCGCACATCCGGATGACCGTCGACATGCTGCGGGCCGTCGGGGCGCAGGTGGACGAGCCGGAGACGGGCGGCGAGCCGAACGTCTGGCGGGTCTCGCCCTCCGCGCTGCTGGGCCGGGACCTGACGGTGGAGCCGGATCTCTCCAACGCGCAGCCGTTCCTGGCCGCCGCACTGGTCACCGGGGGCAAGGTCACCATTCCGGACTGGCCCGAGCGGACCACCCAGCCGGGTGACGCGCTGCGAGAGATCTTCACCGCGATGGGTGGCAGCTGCGAGCTGACCGAGCGCGGGCTCACTTTCACGGGCACCGGCCGGATCCACGGCATCGACGTGGACCTCGGCGAGGTCGGCGAGCTGACCCCGGGCATCGCGGCGGTCGCGGCGCTGGCCGACTCCCCCTCCACGCTGAGCGGCGTCGCCCACCTGCGACTGCACGAGACGGACCGGCTGGCCGCGCTCACCAAGGAGATCAACGAGCTGGGCGGTGACGTCACGGAGACGGCCGACGGGCTGCACATCCGCCCGCGCCCGCTGCACGGCGGCGTCTTCCACACGTACGACGACCACCGCATGGCCACCGCCGGGGCGATCATCGGCCTCGCGGTCAAGGGCGTGGAGATCGAGAACGTGGGCACCACCGCCAAGACCCTGCCGGACTTCCCGGACATGTGGACCGGAATGCTCGGGATCTAGAACATGCGCCGCTACGGGAAGAATCCCGACGAGGACGACATCCGCGTCCGCCCCAACCGCAAGGGCAACCGGCCGCGAACGCACACCCGGCCCAAGCACGAGGACGCCGAGGACGGCATGGTCCTCACCGTCGACCGGGGCCGGCTCACCTGCCTCGTCGACGGCCGGACCGTGGTGGCGATGAAGGCCCGCGAGCTGGGGCGCAAGGCCGCCGTGGTGGGCGACACCGTCTCCATCGTCGGGGACCTGTCCGGCGAGAAGGACACCCTGGCCCGGATCGTGCGGATCGCCTCGCGCCGCACGGTGCTGCGCCGCACGGCCGACGACGACGATCCGTACGAGCGGGTGGTCGTCGCCAACGCCGACCAGCTGGCGATCGTGACGGCGCTGGCCGATCCGGAGCCGCGCCCGCGCATGATCGACCGCTGTCTGGTGGCTGCGTACGACGGGGGGCTCACCCCGCTGCTGGTGCTGACCAAGTCCGACCTGGCCTCGCCGGACAAGCTGCTGGAGGCGTACACCCCGCTCGGCGTCCCGTACATCGTGACCAACCGCGAGGAGCTGGAGAACGGCGGCGCGGCGGACCGGGTGCGCGCGCAGCTGGACGGAAAGATCACGGCCTTCGTCGGGCACTCCGGGGTCGGCAAGACGACCCTGGTCAACGCCTTGGTGCCGAAGGACCGGCGGCGTACCACCGGCATCGTCAACGCGGTCACCGGCCGGGGCCGGCACACCACCACCTCGGCTCTCGCCCTGCCGCTTCCCGAAGGACGCGGCTGGGTCGTCGACACCCCCGGCGTACGGTCGTTCGGGCTGCACCACGTCGACCCGTCGCGCGTCATCAACGCGTTCCCCGACCTCCAGCCGGGCACCGAGAACTGCCCGCGCGGCTGCACCCACGACGCGGACCAGCCGGAGTGCGCGCTGGACGCCTGGGTGGCCGAGGGACACGCCGACCCGGCGCGTCTCGACTCGCTGCGCCGACTGCTCTCGACCCGCGAACGCCGCGAGGGCGACTGACCCGGCCCTGCTGCGGAGTGGCGGTATTCGGCCGGTGTGACACGGGCATGTTTGCCGGTTTCAACGATTGGTAAAGGCATAATCGCACCGTGCGGGACCAACCAGTCACCTATGCGGGAGGCAACGGACGATGGCATGGCTGCTGGTCGTGGTCGCCGGGCTGCTGGAGACCGGCTTCGCTGTCTGTCTGAAGCTTTCGCACGGCTTCACCCGGCTCTGGCCGACCATCGCGTTCGCCGCGTTCGCCCTGGGCAGTTTCGGCCTTCTGACGATGGCCCTGAAGAAGCTGGACGTCGGACCGGCGTACGCGGTATGGACCGGCATCGGCGCGGCCGGGACGGCGATCTACGGCATGGTCTTCCTCGGTGACGTCGTCTCGACGCTGAAGCTGGTGTCGATCTCGCTGGTGATCCTCGGAGTGATCGGGCTCCAGCTGTCCGGCTCCGCGCACTGAGCGGAGCGGCGGGGCACGATCACGTGGGAGAGCGCGAGCCGGAGGGCGGTCTCGCAGCGTTCCGGCGACACGGGGGACGACGCCGCGGCCACCATCCGGTCCCTGGCCAGCGCGAGCAGTTCGGCCGGGCCCGGCACGTCGTGGCCGGGGCGGGGCAGCCCCTCGTTGTGGCCCGGGCGCGGCAGCCCCTCTCCCCAGAGCCCCGTGAGCAGCCCTTTGACCAGCGGGTCCGCACCGGCGGCCCGGACGGTCCAGCGCGCCACGGCGGCCGGGTGCTCCGGCGCGGGCGCCGTCAGCGCGCGGTCCACGCCGCTCAGATAGCCGTCGGCGGCCTGGCGTAACAGGGCGGTGGCCAGGCCTCCCTTGGTGCCGAACTCGTTGTAGAGGGTCTGCCGCGAGACACCGGCCAGCGCGGCGACGTCGACCATCCGCACCGTGCGCCAGGGCCGGTCGCCGAGCGCCCTGAGCGCGGCGTCCAGCAGGGCTTCTCGCGCTGTCGGCATCGCCGCCTCCCACACCCGGGGCCTGCGCTTCAGGGTTGAGGCGCTCCTGGCGACTGTCAAGAGGCCGCGTACGGGCCGGAGCTGCGGGCCCAAGCCCGGGGGCGGGGGCCGGTGGCCCGTGCCCCGTACCGCTGGATACTGTGACGGCATGCCCGACTACCACGATGATCTGCGCCTCGCCCATGTACTGGCGGACGCCGCCGACGCGGCGACCATGGACCGGTTCAAGGCTCTCGACCTGAAGGTGGAGACCAAGCCGGACATGACGCCGGTGAGCGAGGCCGACAAGGCCGCCGAGGAGCTGATCCGCGGCCATCTGCATCGGGCGCGCCCGCGCGACGCGATTCTGGGCGAGGAGTACGGGGTCGAGGGCACCGGGCCGCGGCGCTGGGTGATCGACCCGATCGACGGCACCAAGAACTACGTCCGCGGTGTGCCGGTCTGGGCGACGCTGATCGCGCTCATGGAAGCGGGCGGAGGGGGTACCTCCCGCTCGAGCGGAGGCGAGAGTGGGGGAGGCTTCCAGCCGGTGGTCGGGGTCGTCTCCGCGCCGGCGCTGAACCGGCGCTGGTGGGCGGCGAAGGGCGCCGGCGCGTACTCCGGGCGCAGCCTCACCTCCGCGACCCGGCTGCAGGTGTCGAAGGTGGACGCGATCGCGGACTCCTCGTTCGCGTTCTCCTCGCTGAGCGGCTGGGAGGAGCAGGGCCGCCTGGACGGCTTCATGGACCTGACCCGGGCGTGCTGGCGGACACGGGGGTACGGGGACTTCTGGCCGTACATGATGGTCGCCGAGGGGTCCGTGGACATCTGCGCGGAGCCGGAGCTCTCGCTCTGGGACATGGCGGCGAACGCGATCATCGTCCAGGAGGCGGGCGGCCGGTTCACCGACCTGGACGGGACCGACGGCCCCGGCGGCGCCAACGGGGCCGCGTCGAACGGCCTGCTCCACGAAGAACTGCTGGGCTACCTGAACCAGCGCTACTGACGCCCCTGCCGGCCCCCGGGCGCCCGGGGGCTCCGGCGCGCGCTCGCGCACTCCCCCGGTACGCGCCCCGTCCACCCCTTGTCTGCCCACCCCGGGGATGCAACTCTGAGACTCCCCCACTTGTGAACTTGTGAATCGACTCACGGAGTCGGCGCACCGAGGAGGTGGCTCGTTTCATGCTGGTCCGTGACGCCATGAGCACGGTGCTCCTCACCATCGGCCCCACCCACACGCTCCGCCAGGCGGCCCGGCTGATGTCGGCGCGCCGCATCGGGGCGGCCGTCGTCCACGACCCGGACACCTGCGGGCTCGGGATCATCACCGAGCGCGACATCCTCAACGCGGTCGGATCGGGCCAGAACCCCGATCGGGAGACCGCGTCCGCCCACACCACCACCGACGTGGTGTTCGCCGCCCCGGCCTGGACCCTGGAGGAGGCGGCGGAAGCCATGACACACGGCGGGTTCCGGCATCTGATCGTGCTGGATGACACCGGCCCGGTGGGCATCGTGTCGGTGCGCGACATCATCCGCTGCTGGGCACCCGACCGTCGCCGTACGGTGGCGGCCTCCGGGTCGGCGTAAGGCGCCCCGGCCCGCCGGACGAGCCCCGCAGGCGGCTGCGGGGCTCGGCCCGAACGCCCGGTGGGCCGGATCCCCGTGAAGGGGAGCCGGCCCACCGTCGACGGCAAGCGTCCGGTCAGCCGCGAAGGGCCTGAACCGCGGCGTCCAGCCGCTTGCCGAAGTCGCCGTCCGCACGGCGGAAGTTGTCGATCGCGCGCTCGGCGATCTCGTCGCGCGAGACCTGGGAGATGAACCCGGCGAGGTTGTCGATCAGCCGGCCCTTCTCGTCCTGCGACATCAGCCGGTAGAGGGTGCCGGCCTGCACGAAGTCGTCGTCCTCGGCGTGGGCGGGAGCCTCGGTGCCGCCCGTGGCGCCGTTGACCGGCACGGGCTGCCAGAGCGGGCGGTCCGTCTGGACAGGCCCGCCGAAGCTGTTCGGCTCGTAGTTCTTCGTGCCCTTGTGGCGGCCGTCGTACAGGAAGCCGTCGCGGCTGTTGGTGCGCGCCTCCGTGGCGTGCGGGCGGTTCACCGGCAGGTGGTCGGCGTTGATGCCCACGCGGTAGCGGTGGGCGTCGCCGTACGCGAAGAGACGGCCCTGGAGCATCTTGTCCGGGGACGGTCCGATGCCCGGCACGAAGTGGGCGGGGCTGAAGATCGACTGCTCGACCTCGGCGAAGATGTTCTCCGGGTTGCGGTTGAGCTCCAGCTTCCCGATCTCGATCGGCGGGTAGTCCGCGTGGGGCCACACCTTGGTGAGGTCGAACGGGTTGAAGCGGTACGTCGCCGCGTCCGCCGCCGGCATGATCTGGACCTGCACCGTCCAGGACGGGAAGTCACCGCGCTCGATCGACTCGCGCAGGTCGCGCTGGTGCGAGTCGGGGTCGACTCCGGAGAGGCGGACGGCCTCCTCGGTGGTGAGGTTCTTGATGCCCTGGTCGGTCTTGAAGTGGTACTTGACCCAGAAGACCTCGCCGGCCTCGTTGTTCCACTGGAAGGTGTGCGAGCCGTACCCGTTCATGTGGCGGAGGGTCGCGGGGATGCCCCGGTCGCCGAAGAGCCAGGTCACCTGGTGGGTCGACTCGGGCGACAGCCCCCAGAAGTCCCAGACGTTGTCCGCCTCCTGGGAGCCGGTGTACGGGTCGCGCTTCTGGGTGTGGATGAAGTCGGGGAACTTGATGGCGTCCTTGATGAAGAACACCGGGGTGTTGTTGCCGACGAGGTCGTAGTTGCCCTCCTCGGTGTAGAACTTCAGCGCGAAGCCACGCGGGTCGCGCGCGGCGTCGGCGGAGCCGAGGTTGCCGGCGACGGTGGAGAAGCGCAGGAACGTCTCGGTCTGCTTGCCGACCTCGGAGAGGAACTTCGCCCGGGTCCACTGCGACACGTCGCGGGTCACGGTGAAGGTGCCGTACGCGCCGGCGCCGCGGGCGTGCACGACGCGCTCCGGGATGCGCTCCCGGTTGAAGTGGGCGAGCTTCTCCAGCAGCGCCTGGTCCTGCACGAGCACCGGACCGCCGACGCCCGCGGTCTCGCTGTTCTGGTTGTCGGCGACCGGAGCCCCGGCCTCCGTGGTGAGCGGTCCCTGCGTCACGTGCGCCTCCTGCGTCATGTCCTGCACAGCCTGTTTCCTGTACAGCCCTGTCCCTTGGCCAATGCCGATCTCGATCCTACAATGGACAATGTCTAAGTCAAGTGAGCATCCAAAGTCACACCCGATCGGGACTCGGTCCCTCCACTGTTAGGCTGGGCTCCATGAGCGACCTGCTGGAACGACTCCGTGGACGCGGCTGGCGCATGACGGCGCAGCGGCGTGTCGTGGCCGAGGTCCTCGACGGGGACCACGTACACCTGACGGCTGACGAGGTCCACGCGAGGGCCGTCGACAAGCTGCCCGAGATCTCGCGCGCGACCGTCTACAACACCCTCGGCGAGATGGTGTCCCTCGGTGAGGTGCTGGAGGTCTCCACCGACCGCCGGGCGAAGCGGTACGACCCGAACGCGCACCGCCCGCACCACCACCTGATCTGCGGCCGGTGCGGCGCCATCCGCGATGTGCACCCGGCGGGCAACCCGCTCGCGGACCTGCCGTCCGAGGAGCGCTACGGCTTCACGGTCTCCGGCGTCGAGGTGACGTACCGGGGACTCTGCCCCAGCTGCGCCGCCGCTGCCTGAACCTGCCGAGAGCCTGTGCCGGGCCCGCCTCCTGCGAGGCGGGCCCGGCTCTCTCTTTCTCGGAGGCCCGCCTCTTCCGTTCCCGGACGTGTCTTTTGTTCGCGGACATGACGAAGGCCCGGACCTCTGATCGAGATCCGGGCCTTCGCTCTTCAGTAGCGGGGACAGGATTTGAACCTGCGACCTCTGGGTTATGAGCCCAGCGAGCTACCGAGCTGCTCCACCCCGCGTCGGTGAATGCAACATTACGTCAGCAGGTCGAACGGCGCAAATTCATTCACATCGCCCCCGGAGGCCCGGCTTTCGCAGGCCACGCGGGCTACGCGGTGAGCTCCTGGTGGAGCGCATCGCGCAGCCGGGCCGCCCGCTCGGCCACCTCGGCGGGGCCCAGCTCCACGGCCCGGGCGCACCAGCGCTGCCCCTCGGTGAGCTCGCCCCGGCGGGCGGCGAGCAGCGCCAGACGCAGCGCGGCCCGCCCGTGGCCTGCGTTGGCGGCGCGGCTCCACCACAGGGCGGCCTCACGCTCGCTGCCCTCGCGGGCCAGCAGCAGCCCCAGGTTGAAGGCGCCGTTGCGGCTGCCCGACTCGGCGGCCTCCCGGTACCAGTGCGCGGCGCTCTCCACGTCGCCCCGGGCGGCGGCGAGCATGCCGACCCGGACCTGGGCGCGGCGGTGACCCTGCTGGGCGGCCCGCTCGTACCACTCCTCGCACTCGGTCTTCTCCGGCATCGGCTCGCCCAGCGCGGGCGGGCCCGGCGGCGGCTGGCGCGCGTCCAGCACCCCGGCCAGCCGGAACGCCGCCTCGGCGCTGCCGCCACCGGCCGCGCAGCGCAGATGGCGCTCGGCCTCCTGGTCCTCGCCGTCGCGCAGCAGGGCCATGGCGACCTGGAGCGCGGCGTCGGTGTGCCCGGCCGCCGCCGCACGCTCGTACCAGCCCAGCGCCGTACGGTCCTCGTCGCGTCCGGCGTGCAGGATGCCGAGGTTGAAGGCGGCGTCCACGCTGCCCGCCTCGGCCGCCTTGGAGAACCAGGGTTCGGCGCCGGTGTGGTCCCCCGCCTGGAGGAGGAGCACGGCGAGCGCGTTGGCGGCCTCGCGGTGACCGGCGTAGGCGGCGCGGCGATACCACTGCTCGGCCTGCGGCGTACGGTCCTGGGCGGCGCAGAGCAGCCCGAGGTTGTACGCGCCGTTGACGTCACCGGCGTCCATGGCCGCCCGGTACCAGCGCTCGGCGGTCTGCTGCTCGCCGCGCGCCGCGTGCAGGGCGCCCAGCGCATTGGCCGCGTTGCCGTCGCCGTCCTGGGCGGCGCGCAGCCACCAGACGGCGGCGCTCTCCTCGTCACCCGCGTCGCGCAGCAGGAAGCCCAGCGCGCAGGCGGCGCGGGCCTCGCCGTCCTTGGCGGCGGTGAGGTACCAGCGGCCCGCCTCCTTGAGCTCGCCACGCTGTTCCAGGATCGCGCCGAGGTGGAGGGCGGCACGGCGGTGCCCCCGGGCGGCGGCACGGCGGTACCACTGCTCGGCCTCGCCGACGCGCCCCGCGGCGGGACCGGCCACGGGGCTGTCGCCGCCTACTCCGCCCTTCGCGCCCTGCGTGCCCGCCTTCAGGGCGTCGGGGGCGGCCGGTGCCGGATCGGCGGAGAGCCCGAGGCGGCTGCGGCCGGTGGACCGGCCCAGGCCGAAGGCGTCGTGCGGGTCCTCGACCGCGTTCCGCTCCAGGGCGCGGGCCAGCCGGTAGGCGGCCTCCCGGTGGCCCTGCTCGGCGGCGGCGCGCAGCCAGCGCTCGGCACCGATGTCGCCGCGGTGCTCCAGGAGGTCGGCCAGGGCGTAGGCGCCCAGCGCGTGGCCCTGCTCGGCGGACTGGCGCAGCCAGTATTCGGCGCCGGGCTCGTCCCCGCGCTCGCGGAAGTGGCGGCCCAGCGCGTGCGCGGCGGCGGCGGAGCCGGCCACCGCGGCGACACGCCACCAGCCCGCGGCCTCGTCCGGGTAGCCCCGCTGGTGCAGCAGGACGCCCAGGTTGTTGGCGGCGGCCCGGTCGCCGTCGGCAGTGGCGGCGCGGAGGTAGGTCTCGGCGCCGTCCAGCTCGCCCCGGCGGAGCAGCAGCGCGCCCAGCACGCTCATGGACGCGGTGTCCCCGGCCTCGGCGGCCCGGCGGTGGCGCGCCTCCGTTTCGGCGCTGTCCGCCGCGTCGACGGCGTCCGTGGTGCCCGCGTCGGCGTCGGCGGTGGTCGCGTCGGCGTCGATGGTGGCCGTGTCCGGCGTGGTCACGCCCGTGGCGCCGGTGGCGTGCACGGCGTCCGCGTCCAGCTGCCCCACCGTCGCGGTGTTCTCGCTCGTGGTGCGCCCCCTGCCCCGGGCCGGCGCCTCGACGGCGGGCCCTGCTTCACCGGCGGTGGTGGCGTCTCGTGGTCCGGGTGTGCTCGTGCTCGCTCCGGCCGCCCCGGCGATGACGGCAGCGAAGGCCGCATCTGCCACCTTGTCCGCCTTCTGGCCGCGCCGCTGCACAAACCGCCCTGTCTCCAACAGAGTTGCCCTGTCCCCCATAAATACCATCGTCGCACCACCTGTAACCCGCGTACACCTGGTATATCGCGGCCAGTGAGGTCACTTCAGCGTTTTGTCGACATGCCCACAGAGAGACAAGTCAAACACGTCGGAACCCAACTGGTGCCCAGCGAACCGCACTTCACGCCTACGGAACAGGAAAGACATGAGGACACGACGAAGGCCCGGATCCCATGGGATCCGGGCCTTCGTCTTTGAGTAGCGGGGACAGGATTTGAACCTGCGACCTCTGGGTTATGAGCCCAGCGAGCTACCGAGCTGCTCCACCCCGCGTCGTTGTGTTCAAACCGTACCACGACGCGGGGTGGAGCTTTCTCAGGTGCCCTGGTCGCCCTCGTCGGGCTTCTCGTCGGGCTTCTTGGCCGGGTCGGCCGCGCCGTCCTTCTCAGGAGTGGCCGCCTTGTCGCCCTCGGCACCGCCCGTGGGCTGGGCCTTGGCCGCCCGCTCCAGAGCCTCCTGGAGCGCGTCCTGCGCCTTGCCGTAGGCAGGCCAGTCCTGCTCCTTCAGCGCCGTCTCACCGTCGGTGTACGCCTTCTGGGCGTCCGCGATGGCCTTCTTGAGCGCGTCGCTGCCGGTGGCCGGCGGCTTGGTGGTGTCTCCCGGCGGCTCACTCGGGTCCGGTGTGGTGTCCGAGTCGCCGTCGACCCCGAAGACCGCGTTGAGCGCGTCTCCCAGGTTGTTCTCGAAGACGATCTTCGAGCCGTACGAGGCGGCCACCTTGCGCAGCAGCGGATAGTTCTGGTTGCCACCGCGCGTGTAGACGGGCTCGATGTAGAGGAAGCCGCCTTCGAGCGGAACCGTCAGCAGGTTGCCGTAGTCGATGTCGGAGTCCGTGCCCTTGAGGTTCCGCACGAACTCGGCGACGTCGTCGTTACCGTTCAGCTCACTCTGTACCTGGCCCGGGCCCTTCACCGTGGAGGTGACCCGGAGCAGTCTCATCGTGCCGTAGTCCTTGCTGGCCGCGTCCGCGTTCACCGCCATGAAGGCGCCGAGGTTCGGCCGCCCCCTGGGGGTGAACGTGGTGGTCAGGGAGAACGCCTGCTGGTCCTGGCCCGGCATCTTCATGGACAGGTAGTAGGGCGGAACGGCGCCCGAATCCTTGGTGGTCGGGTCGGCCGGCACCTGCCACGCGTCGGAGCCGCTGTAGAACTGCGCGGGGTCCTGGACGTGGTAGCGGGTGAGCAGCTCGCGCTGGACCTTGAAGAGGTCCTGCGGGTAGCGCAGGTGGTCCATGAGCGTCTGCGAGATATCCGAACGGGCCTTCACCGTGCCCGGGAACGCCTTGCGCCAGGTCTTGAGGACCGGGTCCTTGGTGTCCCACTCGTAGAGCTTGACCTTGCCGTCGTACGCGTCGACGGTGGCCTTCACCGAGTTGCGGATGTAGTTGACCTGGTTCTGCTGGGCGACGACCGCGCGCTGGTTGGTGGTCAGCGAGTCGGCCGTGGTGTCGCCGAGCGTCGTCCGGGACGCGTACGGGTAGCCGTTCGTCGTGGTGTAGGCGTCGACGATCCACTGGATGCGGCCGTCGATGACCGCCGGGTAGGCGTCACCGTCGATGGTCAGCCACGGGGCGACCGCCTCGACGCGCTCCTTGGGCGTGCGGTTGTACAGGATGCGCGAGCCGTCACCGATGGCTCCCGAGTACATGATCTGCGGCTCGCTGAAGGCGACCGCGTACGCCGCGCGGTTGAAGGTGTTGGAGAGACTGACCCCGCTGTCACCCTTGTAGCTGGTGGTCTTCTCGCCGTCCTCCTCGTAGTCGAGCTCCTTCTGGGGCCCGCCGACGATGGAGTACTGCTCGGTCTTCTCGCCGTAGTAGATCCGCTGTTCGTACTTCCCGAACTCACCGGTGGACGGCAGACCCGACTCGGTGAAGTCCGGGGACCCCGTCGGGTTGGTGCCGGTGCTGGTACCGCGGGCGGCGATGGCGCCGTAGCCGTGGGTGTACGTGAAGTGGTCGTTGATCCAGTTCCGCTTGGGCAGGCCCTGGATGTTCAGCTCACGCAGACCGATGACCGTGTCCTGCTCCTTGCCGTCCTCGCCCTTGTAGCGGTCGACGTCGAGCGTCTTGGGGAACTGGTAGTAGTTCCTCCGCTGCTGGAGCTGCTGGAAGGCCGGGGAGACCACGTTGGGGTCCATCACGCGGTAGCTGGCGGCCGTGTTGGCGGCGGCACGCAGCTTGGTGTCGTCGGTCGTGGTGGCCTGGCCGGAGTAGTCCTCCATCACGGCGTCATCGATGTCGTACGCGTCGCGCGTCGCCTCGATGTTCTTCTGGATGAAGGGCGCTTCCTTGGCCTGCTCGTTCGGCTGGACCTGGAACTTCTGCACGATCGCCGGGTAGAGCCCGCCGATCAGGATCGCCGAGAGCACCATCAGACCGAAGCCGATGACCGGCAGCTGCCAGGTGCGGCGCCACAGCGTCGCGAAGAACAGCACGGCGCAGATCGCCGCGATGCAGAACAGGATGGTCTTCGCCGGGAGATAGGCGTTGGCGTCGACGTACCGCAGGCCCGTCCAGTTCTCCGCGGCCTTGAAGTCGCTGGACTTCACCGCGAGCCCGTAGCGGTCGAGCCAGTAGGCCACGGCCTTCAGGGAGACGAAGATGCCGAGCAGCACCGAGAGATGGCCGGTGGCCGCTCCGGTCGCGCGGGCGCCGGGGCTGGTGATGCGCAGCCCGCCGTACAGGTAGTGGGTCAGCGCGGCGGCGATCAGCGAGAGCACGGTCGCCGCGAAGCCGAAGCCCAGCAGGAAGCGGTAGAACGGCAGGTCGAAGGCGTAGAAGGAGACGTCCAGCTTGAACTGGGGGTCCTTCTGGCCGAACGGCACGCCGTTGATGTACATCAGCCACGTGCGCCACTGGCCGGAGGCGGAGGCTCCGGCGATCAGTCCGACGAGCGCGGTGACGGCGAGCAGCACCCACTTCTTGAAGGGGGCGACGCTCATCCGGTAGCGGTCCAGGCTCTGCTGCTCCAGCGACATCGCGCTCAGCGGCGGCCGGAGCCGGTGCGCGAGCCAGATGTTCACGCCGATGGCCAGGGCCATCAGCAGTCCGAAGACGAGGAACAGTCCGATCTTGGTCCACAGGGTGGTGGTGAATACGGAGGAGTACGCGACCGACCGGTACCAGAGCCAGTCCGTCCAGAACCCGGCGAACATGACGAAGACCATGGCGAGAACCGCCAGGACCCCCAAAGTCATGAGCAGGGTGCGGACCCGCCGGGACGGGCGGCCGACACTGATCCGTGGCCCGGTCGGGCCTCCGCCGCGGTCCGGCATCTGGAAAGCCAACGTGCGCACCTCGAAGTTCGCGGTCGTGTGGAACGGCCCCAGCGATCGTAGAGCCCACCTATGCAACTTACTGAAGCTTTACCTAGTTCCCGATACGGGGGCCGAAGGAGGCAGGATATTGCCCATGCCCAACGTTTCCCCCGCAGGACCCCCGATGGCCGCGAGCCCGCTCACCGTCGCCGTCCTCGAAATCGACGCCTACGCCTCCACCCTCGGCTGGGACCAGCCCGCCCGGCTGTTCGCCCTGGTCGACACCGCCCGGCTGCGGGTCCAGGAGCCCGCTCTCGCCTCGCAGCTCGGGCTGGACGACTCCGCTGCCACGACCGCTTCCCTCACCCCGATCGAGCAGGAGGAGCTGCCCGCCGGTACCGCCCTGGACGACTTCCTCGGCACCATCGCCTGGCCCGATGCCGTGGTCGGCTGTGCCATGACCGTGGAGCGGCTGATGCTGCCGCCGTCCGCCGAGGCCTCCGTACCGGAAGGGCTCAGCGACAAGAAGCTCACCCAGTGGGTGGCCAAGCACCCGGACCGGCAGGAGGTGCGGATGACGGTGGCCGTGCTGCGGGACGGGGCGCGCGAGTCCGCCGTACGGCTGCGCGAGAAGGACTCTCCCACCGAGGTGCTGACCGGGGCCGGCCTGGTCCCGGGGCTCGCCGAGGCCCTCGCGGCGACGTTCGAGTCCTGACACCGCCCGCTTCCCGACGCGCTGTCAGCCGGCCGAGCAGCTCGGCAGCGCGTCGGTCTTCCCCGCGCTGATCTTCTCCAGCGACTTCTTGGCGTCGTCGAGGGTCTTGACCCGGATCAGCGTCAGTCCGTCCGGCGTGTCGGCGGCGGCCGCGGCGCAGTTCTCGTCGGGCGTCAGGAAGTAGCGGGCGCCCGCGTCCCGGGCGCCGACCAGCTTCATCGTGATCCCGCCGATCGGGCCGACCTTGCCCGCGTCGTCGATGGTTCCGGTGCCCGCGATGAACTTGCCTCCGGTCAGATTGCCGGGGGTGAGCTTGTCGATGATGCCCAGGGAGAACATCAGCCCGGCGCTGGGGCCGCCGACGTCCGCGAGCTTGATGTCGATCTCGAACGGGAAGGTGTGGTCGATCCCGGCCTTGATGCCGACGATCGCCCGCTCCTTCCCGCCGCTCTCCTGCGAGGCCGGCGCAGCCTCGGTGGTGATGGTGACCTTCCGGCCGCCCTCGGGGGCCTGGCCGGCCTTCTCGGCGGCCGCCGCCTCCTTGGCCGGGATCACGGTGAACGTGACGTCCTCGCCGGGCTTGTGCTCGGTGACCAGCTCGGCCACGTCGCCCGGCTCCTTGACCTCGGTGCCGTCGACGGACCTGATCACATCGCCCGCGTGCAGCTTGCCCTCGGAGGGGCTGTCCTTGACCACGCTGGAGACGATGACCTGGGTGGCGACCGGGATGCCCAGCTCCTTCAGGGCGGCCACCTTGGCGCTCTCCTGGGACTGGCTGAACTCCTCGGCGTTCTCCTGGGTCGACTGCTCCTCGGTCTTGCCGTCCGGGTAGAGCGTGTCGTGCGGTACGACGATGCTGTCGTGCGCCAGCCAGCCGTAGACGGCCTGGCCCAGGTTCATCCGGTAGTCCGCTCCGGTGACCCGGACCGTGGTCATGTTGAGATTCCCGGTGGTCCCGTACGTCTTGCGGTCCACGATCCGCAGCACCGGCTCGCCGCGCGCCTCACCCAGGGTGTTCACCGTCGGTCCGGGAGACATCTCCGCATACGGCACTTTGATCAGCAGGCCTGCGCAGAGCAGCGCGATGAGGATGAGGGTGGAGGCGAGCATCGTCGCGGTGCGGCGTGGCATGGAACGACAGTACGGGAAAAGCCTGTCCGTCCACCGCCGGGGCCGGTCCGTACGAGGAGCGGCCAGGACGCGGCGGAAGGAGAGTCACGCGGCGTTCGGTGGCCTCAGAGAGCCTCGGAACCGGAGTGCGATTTCTCCATCGCGTCACGGAACCTGGCGTAGTCGGCGAGTTCGGTGACATCGCCGGTCGTGCGATTACGAGCAGCCCAGGATGCCCATATCGCACCGCCGACAGCAGCGAAAAGTGGAATCAACAGCCAAGCGAGAGCCGCCATCACGACCTCCCTACCCCGTGAGCGATCGAATGATCGATCTGCAGATTAACGATCCGGAAGACCAACGCTCACGGCAGGGGTGCGGTTACGCAAATCGGGGCTGATGCGCTCCGGTCCGGTTTGCGCTCAGCAGGCTCCGACCCACTCCTCCGTTCCGTCGGAGAAACGCTGGTGCTTCCAGATCGGAACCTCGTGCTTGAGGTCGTCGATGAGCTTGCGGCAGGCCGCGAAGGCCTCCGCGCGGTGCGGACAGGCGACGGCGACGACCACCGCCAGATCGCCCACCCGCAGTTCACCCACCCGGTGGACGGCGGCGAGGCCGCGGACCGGGAAGTCGGCGACGACCTTCTCCGCCACTCGGCGCAGCTCGTCCTCGGCGGAGGGGTGGCAGGAGTAGCCGAGCGCGCCGACGTCCTGTCCGCCGTCGTGGTTGCGCACGGTGCCGACGAAGAGGGCGATGCCGCCCGCGGCGTCGTCCCCGACGGCACGGAAGACCTCGTCGACGGAGAGTTCGCTGTCGCGGATCGCCAGCAGCCGGATGGGGTCCGAAGCCGCCTGCTCGCCGGGGTGGTCCTGAGTACGTGCCATGCCCCCATCGTGCCGTACGGCACCGACAACCCGGAATTGCCTGTTCGACCGGCGGACACCCGACCGCGTTGGAGCCTCCTACAGACGGCTGCCCGGACCCGGGGACGCGGTCAGATGCGGCGGCGGGCCTTGCGGGCGCGGCGGACGAGAGCGGCCGTACCCAGCAGGGCGACCGTGGCACCGGCGGCCGTGGCCGTCGCGGCGGTGGCGTCCTTGCGGCCGAGGCGGCGGCCGGCGAGCGTGTGGCGTCCCTCGACCTCTTCGAGGAGCGCTCCGAGGACCTCCTCGTTGGTCCACTTCGGCCGCCATCCCGCGTCGTGCAGCCGGCTCACGCTGACCACCCAGGGGTGCATCGTGTACGCCAGGTCGCCCGCCGGGGAGGGGGTGAGCCCGATGCGGTGCAGCCGGGCGGCGGCCCCCAGGGCGACGGCGGAGGGCAGCTCCATCCGGCGTACGCCGCTGAGCTCCTCGACCTCCTCCTGTTCGAGCCAGCCGTCGCAGCCGACCGCGAACTCCCCGTCGATCTTCTCCAGGGCGGCGTACTCCAGGGCGGTCACCAGGTCGTCCACGTGGCAGAACTGCCAGGTGGGCCGGGAACCGGCGACAACCAGGAGACGCGGTGACTCGAAGTAGCGGGTCAGCGCGGTGTCGGTGCCGCCGACCAGGACGGTGGGGCGTACGACGGTGACGTTGAGCCCGGGGTGGGCGCGGGGTGCCCGGCGGCCCAGCCGTTCGATCTCCAGGAGGTCGCCGACCCCGGTGGCCTCGGCGGTGGCCCGCAGCTCGGCGTCCTCGGAGAGCGGCACATCGTTGTCGGCGAGCGCCCCGTAGACCATCGCGGAGGTGCACAGCACGACCCGGTGGACCCCGGCGGCGGCCGCGGCGGTGAGCACGGTCTGGGTGCCCCGTACGTTGTACGCGGTGCGGGCGGCGGGGTCGGTCTCCAGGTCGAGGTCGAGGGCCAGGTGCACGACGACGTCCGCGCCGCGCAGCTTCTCGGCGATGGCCGGGTCCCGTACGTCCAGGATGTGCCAGGTCGCCTCGGAGACCTCTCCCCGGCGTTCGTCGATCGCGATGACCTGCTTGACCTCGTCGGATGCGGCGAGATGGGCGGTCAGCAGCTCACCGACCCCGGTCGCGGCACCGGTGACCGCGACCACGGGGCCCCGGTTCCTGGGGGTCCTGGGGCGTTTCTTCTCGGGTGTGCTCTCGGGCGGCGGGTCGGTCAGGTTTCGCGCTGCGCGAACCTGCGGATCTGGGGAACTCACCGGGCGTCTCCAGCGGTTGTCTTCAGTACGTACCCGAATGACGCGTACGTACCAGGTGGCGTCCATCCTGCCGCAGGCCGGGAGTCGGCGGAGCACTGAGGCCCGAAGCGGGCGTGGTGTCTACGCTGGATGGTGATGTCGGGCAGTCGCCGTCGGTTCGAGCCGGCGGCCCTACGAGCCGAGGAAACCCGTGAGTGACACCCCATTCGGATTCGGCCTTCCGCCGGAGGAGCCGGAGAACGGCGACGAGGGCAAGAAGAAGGACCCCACCGAGGGTGGGCAGAGCGCGGGCGGGCCGGGAAACCCGTTCGGATTCGGGCCGGGGGCGGGCGGGGACAACCCGTTCGCCGCGATGTTCGGCTCCATGAACCCGAACGATCTCGGTGCGGCCTTCCAGCAGCTCGGGCAGATGCTGAGCTACGAGGGCGGTCCCGTGAACTGGGACATGGCCAAGCAGATCGCCCGCCAGACCGTCTCGCAGGGGACGGCCGACGGCACCAAGGACGCGAGCGTGGGCCCCTCCGAGCGGACGGCGGTCGACGAGGCGCTGCGGCTGGCCGATCTCTGGCTGGACGGTGTGACGTCGATGCCCTCCGGTTCGGTCTCCACCGTGGCGTGGAGCCGTGCGGAGTGGGTCGAGGCGTCGCTGCCGGCCTGGCAGCAGCTGGTCGACCCGGTGGCCGCGCGGGTGGGCCTGGCGATGGGCGATGTGCTGCCCGAGGAGATGCAGGCCATGGCGGGCCCGCTGATCGGCATGATGCGGTCGATGGGCGGCGCCATGTTCGGCCAGCAGATCGGTCAGGCCGTGGGCACGCTGGCCGGCGAGGTGGTCGGTTCCACCGACATCGGGCTGCCGCTCGGTCCGGCGGGCAAGGCCGCGCTGCTCCCGTTGAACGTGGCACAGTTCGGCAAGGACCTCAGCGTCCCGCAGGACGAGGTGCGGCTCTATCTGGCCCTGCGCGAGACCGCCCACCAGCGGCTCTTCGCCCATGTGCCGTGGCTGCGCTCGCACCTGTTCGGCGCGGTCGAGTCGTACGCGCGCGGCATCAAGGTCGACACGAGCAAGTTGGAGGACGTCGTCGGCCAGTTCGACCCCTCCAACCCCGAGCAGTTGCAGGACGCCCTTCAGCAGGGCATGTTCCAGCCGGAGGACACACCCGGGCAGAAGGCCTCCCTGGCCCGTCTGGAGACGGCTCTGGCGCTCGTGGAGGGCTGGGTGGACGCGGTGGTCCATGAGGCCGCGAAGTCCCGGCTGACCTCCTCGGACGCGCTGCGCGAGACGATGCGCAGGCGCCGTGCCTCCGGTGGTCCGGCCGAGCAGACGTTCGCCACGCTCATCGGTCTCCAGCTGCGCCCGCGCCGGCTGCGGGACGCCTCGCGGCTGTGGGCCTCGCTCACCGACGCCCGGGGTCTTGAGGGCCGCGACGCACTGTGGGCACACCCGGACATGCTGCCGACCGCCCACGACCTGGACGACCCGGACGGCTTCGTCCACCACGAGCAGGCCGACTTCTCCGAGCTGGACAAGATGCTCGGCGAGGCCGCGCAGGGCCCGCGGAAGCCCTCCGTAAGCGATGAGGACAAGGGCGAGGACGGCAAGGAAGACGGCAAGGACGGCCGCGACCAGTGACCCTGCGCGACGACGCCACCCTCGTACTGAAGGGTTACGCCCCCGGGGGCGAGGAGGGCAGCGACCAGGCGGAGCTGCGCCGGGCCTACCTGGACCACCTGGCGGGCCACGACGACGCGATGTGGAAGGCGTGCGGGGCCGGGCATCTGACGGCCAGCGCCCTGGTGATCGATCCGGAGCGGAAGAAGGTGCTGCTCACCCTGCACCGCAAGCTCCGGATGTGGCTGCAGATGGGCGGGCACTGCGAGGAGCGGGACGCCACTCTGGAGGCGGCGGCGCTCCGGGAGGCGACGGAGGAGTCCGGAATCACGGGACTCACCCTGCTGCCCGGCGGCCCGGTCCGGCTGGACCGGCACCCCATCCCGGCCCCTGCAACTGGCACCTCGACGTGCAGTACGCGGCGCTGGCCCCGGCCGGAGCGGCGGAGCGGATCAGCGAGGAGTCGCTGGAGCTGCGCTGGTTCGGCTACGAGGACGTGGCCGAGGTGGCCGACGCCTCCGTCGTACGGCTGCTGAAGGCGACGCGCTCCCGGCTCTAGCGAGCAGCGCCCTGTGGGTAAGGGGCGGCCTCTGTGGAGGCCGCCCCTTACCGCTGACCGGTCAGTTCCAGGCGTTGTTCTGGTTCTGGCCGTAGGCACCCTGCTGGCCCATGCCGAACTGGGCACGGGCGCCCTGGCCGATCTGGGCGTTCTGCGGGGGCATGACCTCGCTCGGCTGGACCAGCGCGAAGCCCTGTCCGAGGAAGCTGAGCTCCCAGCCCTCGCCGGTGTTGCCCCGGCGCCTGAAGACACCGCTGGAGTGCGTCTGAGCCTGCATCTGGACCCGCAGGGCGCTGGACCAGGCGACGATGGCGTCGGCGTCCACATTGACGTACTTCTCGGGCGTGACCTGCATCATCAGGGGCTGGCCCGAGGTCATGAGGGCGACCTTGCCGGTGCCGGTGATGTTGAGCTGGTACTTGCCGCTGCCGGAGATCCCGTACTGGCTGTCCACCGCGATGACCTCGGTGTGCAGCGAGGAGTCGAGGGCGAGGACGTAGGCGCTGTCCACGGTCATCCCCTCGCGGTCGACGTCCACGACGTGGATGTGCTGGGCGAGGTTGGCGAAGAAGACCGTGCCCTGGCCGGACACCCGCATCAGGTCGAGGCCCTCACCGGTGTGTGCGCGGGCGCGCCGCTGGCCCTGCGACTGGTATTCGCCGTCGAAGTCCATCAAGCCCTGGTAGGCGACCATCGCGCCCTTGCGGGCGAGGATGTCGTCCTGTCCGGTCAGCGAGACCCGCAGGAGCTGCGGGTTCTGGATGGTGTACCGGTCCTGGGACTGCTGCTCGGTGTGGCTGAAAAGCGGACTCTGCATGGTGGGTTCCCCTCCCCTCAGTTCCGGATCCGCAGGCGGTCCGTACTGTCCTCGCTCGGCTGGACGACGACGATGCCCTCCCCGGAGAAGGCCATCTGGTACGCCTCCCCGCTGCCGCGGCCGATCAGCGCCCCGGCCTTGAAGCTGCGTTTGCCCTTCACCTTGAGGTTGGTGGACCAGGCGACCAGGGCGTCCGGGTCGACGTACGTCTCGTCGTCACCGCGTCCGCAGTCGACGACGATCGGGGTGCCCCGGGAGGTGATGGCGACCCATCCGGTGCCCTGGACGACGACGTTCCACAGCCCCTGTCCGGCGAACTTGGCCATCCCCTTGACCCTCTCGACGCTCCAGGTGAGGTGTGCGTCGTAGGCGAGGAGGTTGGTGCCGTTGACCGAGATGGACTCGTTGTTCAGGTTGATGACGACCACGTCGGCGCCGTAGTCGGCGAGGTAGAGCAGTCCGTCGCCGGAGCACTTCATGACGGGTGCGCCCTCGCCGGTGATCCACTGGGAGGCGATCTGCCGGACGGCGGGCGGGTTGGGCTCGTACTGGATGAACCCTTCGTACGCCACCATCGATCCGGTGCGCGCGTAGAGGTCCTGTCCGGAGGCCATGGCGACCTTGAGCATGGCCGAGCCGTGGTTCTCCATGCGGGCCGTGACGGCGGTCGGGGCGAAGCCCGCGAGTTGCTGGTTCATGACGGGCTCCCTCTAGACCTCGTAGGGCTGGACGACGATGAAGTTGCCGGGGGCTCCCCGGAACTGGAGGTTCACGGTCTCGCCGCTGTGTCCCGGGTACGCGTTGCGGCGCAGCCGGACCTGGCTGGAGACGATCACCTGGGAGGCGGCCGACCAGGCGACCACCGCGTTGCAGTCGGCGAACGTGGTGGGGGTGACGGGCAGGACGACCGGGGTGCCGTGGGTCTTGATGACCACGGTGCCGGTGCCCTGGAACTGCATGGTGAACAGGGCGCCGCCGGGGATGCCGTGCCCCTCGACCCGGCGGATCTCGTACTGGAGGGACTCGTCGAAGGCGAGGACGCTCTCCGCGGAGACACAGATGGCGTCGCCCTGGAGCTCGATCGGGTGGAGGTAGGAACCCTCCTCGGCGAGGAAGACCTGGCCGCGGCCGGTGCAGCGCATCAGCTGCATCTCCTGGCCGGTGGCGTTGCCGACGACCCGTCCGACGAACCCGGCGCCCTTGTAGCCGAAGTCGACCTTGCCCTGGTACATCACCATGCTGCCCTGGCGGGCCAGCACCCCGGCGCCGCCGATGGTCAGGTCGACCCGCATGAGCTGCTGGTTCTGCGGGGTCCAGCGCTGTCCGGTGGGGGTCTCCTTGTACATCTGGAGGGCCGCCTTGAGCCCGGCGCCGGCCGCCGGAACGCCCTGCGGCACACCGGAGGGCTGCTGCCCGAAGGGAGGCGGGGCGCTCTGCCCGTACGGTGCCGGGGCCGGCTGGCCGTAGGGCGCGGGCGGGACGCCCTGGCCGGGGATCTGGCCGAACTGCGGGGGCGGGGGCGGCGGGGGCTGGTGCCCGGGCCGGCCGTACGGGGACGGGGGCGCCTGCGGGGTGAGCGGCGCCGCGATCGTGGGCGCGGCGTGCATCGGCTGCTGCGGCGCGGGGGCGGGCGCCGGCGGGGCGCCGAAGGACGGGGCCGGCTGCGGGGCCTGGGGGGCGGGCGGGGCCGCGAAGGCCGGGGGTGCGGTGGCCTGGGCCGGCGGGGCGAACCCGGGGGCTGCCTGCGGGGCGGCCGGCGCCTCTTCCTCCTCGGCGACCTCGCCGCCGAAGTTCTTCAGGAGCGCTTCGAGACCGCCGTCGAAGCCCTGGCCGACGGCGGCGAAGCGCCAGACGTCCTTCAGGTAGAAGTCACCGAGCATCACCGCGCGCTCGGTGGTGAACTCCGAACCGGTGAAGGCGTATCTGACCACTTCTTCGCCGCCCGCGACGATCCGGATGTACCCGGGGCCGACCTGCGACATCTGGCCGGCACCGTCGAGGGTCGCGGTGAAGGAGAGCTTGTGGATGGTGGCCGGGATGCGGTCGAGTGTGACGCGGAAGGACTCGGTGTCGCCGGACTGCGGACCGAGGAGCTGAATGGCCTCCTCGGGCGATTTCGGCTGGTTGAAGAAGATGAAATACCGGTCGTCCGAGAGCTGTTCGTCGGCGTCCAGGCCGAAGCAGCTGATGTCGAAGGTCAGTCCAGGGGCGGCAATCTGCACACCTACGTACAGATCTGTCCCCGGTGTGAGATCACTGAGCTTGGCCTTGTGGCCTCGTTGGAATTCCCTGGCCATACGTAACGACCGTCCCCCATCCCGAAGGTGAATGCGTCGCGTCAGGCTAACCGCAAACCGCGACATCCGGCCAAGCCGGTACAGACCCGGTACAGAATCGCCGAACGCGGCTCATCGGGAGCGCCGCGTGCGGCGGCCTCACTCCTGCGCGCCGGGCGGAGGGGGCGACTGTTCCGCCGCCGCCACTCCCTCGAGGTAGCCACGGGCCCGCTCGGTACGGGGATACGCCTCCAGCAGCCGCCAGAACTCCGGTCCGTGGCCGGGGACGAGCAGATGGGCCAGCTCATGGAGGAATACGTAGTCGACGACGTACTCCGGCATGCCCTGGAGCCGGTGCGAGAGCCGGATGCTGCCTTCGGCGGGGGTGCACGAGCCCCAGCGGGTGTTCTGGTTGGTCACCCAGCGAACGGACGCCGGGCGGGCCCTGCCGTCGAAGAACTGGGCGGACAGCCGCTCGGCCCGCTCCGTGAGCTCGGTGTCCCCGAGGACCCGCTTGCTCTCCTGGGCCGCGAGCTTGTCCAGCATCACGCCCACCCAGCGCCGCTCCTCCGCCTCGGACATCCGGGCGGGGATGAGCACGATCGTGCGGCCGCCCTCCCGGTAGGCGGAGACCGATTTCCTGCGCCGGGTGCTCCTGCGGACCTCGACCGCGCTCGTCGCCGAGGCGCGGGGCGTACGGGCGGCCGGGCCGGGCTGCTGGCTCGCGGCGCTGCGCGCGGGGATCTCCCCGGCGACGCCGGGTGACGGGTCTGCGGGCACGCCTCGACGTTACCCGCTGTACGTGGGGGAAGTCCCGCCTCCGGATCCGTTCACCACCGATGAACGGCACTATTGAATGACTGATCCCCTTTCCTGTGGATAACTCCGAGCACGCTTCGCGGCGGGCGCGCATTCTGGCAATGCACCGACGCGGCCGGGAACCCTCCCGAGCACGCGGTCACGACAGCGATCGGGGGAAAGCCGTGCGTCTCGGGGGAGAAGTCCTGCATCCGATGTTGAAGCCCGCGCTGCGCCGGGCATGGCGCGGACGGGACACCGTCCAATTCGGGGTGACACCGGCGCACGCCGTGACGCTGGGCCCGGTGGACATCGCGACGGGGAGCTTTCTGGAGCTGCTCGACGGAACGCGCGGCCTGCCACTGCTGCGTGAGGAGGCGCGGGCACTGGATCTGTCGGAGCGTCATGTGGACGTGCTGGTGCGGCGGCTGGCGGAGGCGGGCCTGCTCGACGATCCGCGGTCCGCCGGCTCGCAGGGGGATCTCCTGCGCCACCGGGCCGAGGTGATGGAGCGTCAACGCCCTGACGTGGCCTCGCTCTCCGTCGTCCATCCCGGGCCGGGCGAGGGGCTGCGCCGGATGGCGGCCAGGCGGGGGATGCGGGTCCAGGTGCGGGGTGCGGGCCGGGTCGGCGCGTCGATCGCCGCGGTGCTGTCCGGCTCGGGGGTGGGCCATGTGGAGGTGCTGGACGGGGGCCGGGCCGAACCGGGGGACGTGGCGCCCGCCGGGCTGCCGCCGGCGGCCGTGGGGGAACGGCGCGATGTGGCGGCCCGCCGACTCGTCCGTGGGGCGGCTGCCGGTCCCACGCCCCGGTCGACGGGGGCGGAGCGGGGCGCTGACGGCGGGCAGCCCGGGCTTTCGCTCATCGTCGTCGCGCCCCGGGACGGTCTCTCCGTATACGCGCCGGTGCCGGACAGCGCGGCTTGCTGGATCGCTTCGGGCACCCCTCATCTCTATGCGGGGGTGATCGAGGCCACGGGGGTGGTGGGGCCGCTCGTGCTGCCGGGCGGCACCGGGTGTGCGGGGTGTCTGGAGCTGCACCGCGCGGACCGGGATTCACAGTGGCCGCGGATGCTGGCGCAGTGGCGTTCGGGGCGGCGGGGCGCGGTGCCCGCCTGCGATCTGGGGCTGGCCACCTCGGTCGCCGGGCTCGCCGCGGCACACGCCCTGTCCTTCCTGGACGGGGAGCTGCCGGCCAGTACCGGAACGCGCTGGGAGGCCGCGCTGCCCTTGCTGGACTGGCGGCGCGAGCGGATCGGCCCGCATGCCGACTGCTCCTGCGGAGCGGCCGAGCGCATGGAGGGGGCGGGGGCCTCCGGCTCCGTCGCGGCGCACGACACAATGGCTGGGTGACCGCCGCCGACGGGTGACACCGGAGGTCCGAGCGGCACGGCAGTCTGGGAACTGGAGGGGCACATGTCTGATCTTCCCCGGAAGGCGGTTACGCGTACGGCCAAGCTGGCCGCGCTCCCGCTCGGCTTCGCCGGCCGTGCCACCTGGGGTCTGGGCAAGCGGATCGGCGGCAGATCCGCCGAGCTGGTCGCCCGGGAGGTGCAGCAGCGCACGGCGGACCAGCTGTTCAAGACGCTGGGCGAGCTGAAGGGCGGGGCCATGAAGCTGGGCCAGGCCCTCTCCGTCTTCGAGTCGGCGCTGCCCGAGGAGGTCGCGGGCCCCTACCGGGCCGCGCTGACCAAGCTCCAGGAGGCCGCCCCGCCCTTGCCCGCCGCCACGGTCCACGCGGTGCTGGCCGAACGGATCGGCGAGGAGTGGCGCGAGTATTTCCTGGAGTTCGAGGACAGGCCGTCGGCCGCCGCCTCGATCGGGCAGGTGCACCGGGGGGTCTGGCACGACGGCCGGGAGGTCGCCGTGAAGGTGCAGTACCCCGGTGCGGGCGAGGCGCTGCTCTCGGATCTCACCCAGCTCAGCCGCTTCGCCCGGCTGCTGGGCCCCCTGGTCCCGGGGATGGACATCAAGCCGCTCATCAAGGAGATGCGCGACCGGGTGTCGGAGGAGCTGGACTACGAGCTGGAGGCACAGGCCCAGCAGGTCCACGCGGAGGAGTTCGCGGACGACCCCGATGTGGTGATCCCGGGAGTGGTGCACCAGTCCGACCAGGTGCTGGTCACGGAGTGGATGGACGGGATCCCGCTGGCGGACGTGATCGCCGCCGGTACGGCGGAGCAGCGGGACCGGGCCGGGCAGCTGCTGGCGCGCTTCCTCTTCTCCGGCCCGGCACGGACCGGCCTGCTCCACGCCGACCCGCATCCGGGCAACTTCCGGCTGCTGCCCCCGGAGGAAGGGGTTGCTGAGGCGGATGGGGCGGATGTCGTGGATGAGGCAGGCGGACCGGAGCCTGTGGCGTGGCGGCTGGGGGTGCTGGACTTCGGCACGGTGGACCGGCTTCCGGGCGGGCTGCCGGGGACCATCGGCGACTCCCTGCGGATGACGCTGGAGGGTGATGCGGCCGGGGTGTACGGGCGGCTGCGCGACGAGGGGTTCGTGAAGGAGTCGATCGACCTGGAGCCGGACGAGGTCCTCGACTACCTGCTCCCGATCATCGAACCGGCGCTGGTGGAGGAGTTCACCTTTTCCCGTGGCTGGCTGCGGGACCAGGCGGCCCGGATAGCCGACCCCCGCTCCCCCGCGCACCAGCTCGGCAGGCAGCTCAACCTCCCGCCGTCCTACCTCCTGATCCACCGGGTCACGCTCAGCACGATCGGGGTGCTGTGCCAGCTCGGCGCGGCGGTCCGGTTGCGGGACGAGCTCGAAGCGTGGCTGCCGGGGTTCGTCGCGGAGGGCGAGGAGGCCGAGGTCCCGGAGTTCACGGCGGAGAGCGGGGAGCCGGAGCTGGTCGCGGAGGACGACGCGTAGGGCGGGTCACCACCAGACGGAGTCGAGGCGGCTCTCGATCGCTCTGATGTGGAGGCGGGCGCAGGTCTCGCAGAAGTGCAGGCGGCGGCCGTCCTCCACGGAGGAGAGCCAGGTCAGCGGGGGCGTCCCGCCTTCGGCGGCGGTGCCGCAGCGGGCACAGACCACCGGTCCGGCGGCCGGTTCTTCGGGGGGATGCGTCTCCTCGTCCACCTCGTGACGATATCTTCGCCGCCGGGACCCGGCAGCTCAACGCACCGCGGGGCCGTCCTCCGTTCGGACGGCCCCGCGGTCGGGTGGCAGCTCCTCACCGGCCAGAGCGGTTGCCCGGTGAGGAGTGCTGGTGCTCCGGCCTCAAGGAGCGTCGGCTCCGGCAGTGGAGCACTGGTGCTCCGGCAGTGGAGCGGAGAGGTGGGGCCTCTCAGTGCATGACTGCCATGGCCAGCGCGCGGCGGGCGCGCAGCGAGGCGCGCTCCGCCCGGCGCTGCATCCGGCGGGCGGCGACGAGGCGCACCGCCTGGCGCTCCACCTCGACCTCCCGCAGGCGGTCGTGCATATGCGCACGAGCCAGGGCTTCTGGGATGAGTTGCATCTCGCGGGTCCTGTTCTGACGCGAGTCGTTCGCGCCGATGATGGTGACGTCGGGGGTCGCGGAGCCGACGGGCTCCTTCGTGGGGGTGATCATTGGTGCCTGATTCCGGGGGTCATGGGTCTGCGGACGGTCGATGGTTCCCAGGCGCAGCCACCGCGTGGGGGCGGGGGCGCCGCAGTCGGCGGTCACGCTGCGACCGGGTTCTTGCGCGGACGGCCACGCGGCCGCTTGCGGGCCACGACGACACCCTGGACGAAGAGCTCGCCACCCCAGACGCCCCACGGCTCGCGCCGCTCCTTGGCCCCGGCGAGGCAGGCCTCGACGAGCGGGCAGGTACGGCAGAGGGACTTGGCGTACTCGACGTCGGCCGGGGACTCGGCGAAGAAGACCTCCGGGTCGTACGAGCGGCAGGGGACGGGTACGCCGAGGTTCTCGATGGCGTCGTCGAGCGCGGTGAGGGGGAGCAAGGCGGAGTCCTCCGTGGAGCCGGGCGGGGAGATCGAGTCGGACTGCGGTACTGACGGGGCGTGCGCTTCGAGTTGCACGGTGGGTGTTGTCCTCGTCTGGTCGTGCCGGCCTGTTGGCCGATTGGCGGCTGGTACTGCTGGTCCGAGGCGCCTTCGGGGTGTCCCGTCCGTTCGGACAAAACAAAAGGGCCGCGGATCCCGAGTGGGGTTCCGCGGCCCTGAGGCGCCGGCCTGATGCTGGATCAGGCTGGATCGCTCCAGGGTTCAGGCCCACGGAAGGCCCACATCGTGTGGTGCTGCTGCGTCTGCTTCTTGGCTCCGGCACCGGCTGCCGCAAAGGCATAGGCCTGAGCCTGTGCATCCTTCGCTACTGCTGCCGCCGGTGCCTCGATCGGTCGCTCATTGCGCTCCCGCATCACGGGGACGTTCGCCAGGGACAGCGGGCTGACGGCGGAGATGCCGGACAGACCGGTGGCGCGGAGCGAAACAGCCGAGGAGCGGGCGAGGCCGAGCGAGCAGGCGGAGACGACCGAAAGACCGGTCATTTTCTGGGTTTCGATGATGCTGATCACTTCAATCGCCTCCTCTCGGCGTCTAGGGTGACCGGCCGGAGCCGGTCGCGCGTATTCGGATAAGTACAGCACGGATTCAGGGCTTCAGAGAAGTCGCTGTTCCCGTGGTTAAGAACCTATGGTGACGACTGGTGCGCGCGCAAACTATTTTCTGGACGAGTTTTCCTCAGTCCTCGCCGCCACCCTCCTCGGGCCCCTCACCGGCCGTCTCACCTGCGCAGATGGCCAGTACGTCGGCTCCGAAACGGGTCAGCTTCCGGTTCCCGACACCGGCGATGACGACCAGCTCGCCCTCGGTGGACGGCACGGCCTCGGCGATGGCCATCAGCGTCTTCTCGGTGAAGACGCAGTAGTCGGGCTGGCTCAGCCGGGCCGCCTGGCCGGCCCGCCACTCCAGCAGCCGGCCGTACAGCGCCTCGTCCATGTCGGACGGGCACTCCTCGCACCGCATCAGCTTCATCTCGCCCGCGTCGGTGAGGGGGCGGCGGCAGACCCGGCACCGCGCCGTCTGCCGGGGCCTGCTCTCGACGGCCTCGGCCCGCTCGGTCCGCGCGGCCCGGCCGGTGCCCCGATCGATCCCGCCGCCGCCTCCGGCCCCGCCCCGGGCGCCGAGCGCCGTGGAGCCCGGACGCAGCCCGTTCAGGAACCGGGTGGGCCTGCGGCTGGCCCGTCCGCCGGGGGAACGCGCCAGGGACCAGGAGAGCGAGAGGTGGAGCCGGGCGCGGGTGACGCCGACGTACAGCAGGCGCCGCTCCTCCTCGACCTGCTCGTCGGTCTTGGCGTAAGCGATCGGCATCATGCCCTCGGTGAGGCCGACCAGGAAGACCGCGTCCCACTCCAGGCCCTTCGCCGAGTGGAGGGAGGCCAGCGTGACGCCCTGGACCGTCGGGGCGTGCTGGGCGGCCGCCCGTTCGTCCAGCTCCCGGACCAGGTCGGACAGGGTCACGCCCGGCCTGGCCGCCTCGAAGTCCTCCGCCAGCCGCACCAGCGCGGCCAGCGACTCCCAGCGGTCGCGCACCGCCCCCGACCCGGCGGGCGGGCGGGTGGTCCAGCCCTTGGTGGAGAGCACCGCCCGCACCTGGGACGGCAGTCCTTCCGCCCCGTCCAGCAGGGAGTCGTTGCGTCCGGCGCGGGCGGCGCCGCGCAGGGCGGTGCCCGCCTCGCGGACCTCCGCCCGCTCGAAGAAGCGCTCGGCACCGCGCAGCTGGTAGGCGACCCCCGCGTCCGCGAGGGCCTGCTCGTAGACCTCGGACTGGGAGTTGACCCGGTAGAGCACGGCGATCTCCCCGGCCGGGACGCCCGCCGCGATCAGGTCGCGGATGCGCCGGGCGGTCGCCTCTGCCTCGTGGGGCTCGTCGGGATACTCCGCGTAGACCGGCTCGGGTCCTTTGTCCCGCTGCGAGACCAGCTCCAGGCGGTGGTCTGCCGCCCTGCCCCGGGCCTGGCTCAGCAGACCGTTGGCGAGGTGGACGACCTGGGGGGTGGAGCGGTAGTCCCGCACCAGCTTGACCACCGTCGCCCCGGGGTGGCGGGTGCGGAAGTTCAGCAGGTGGTCGGGGGTGGCCCCGGTGAAGGAGTAGATCGTCTGGCTGGCGTCGCCGACGACGCAGAGGTTGTCCCGGTCGCCGACCCACAGGTCCAGCAGGCGCTGCTGGAGCGGGCTCACGTCCTGGTACTCGTCGACCACGAAGTGCTGGTACTGGCCGCGCACATGGTCGGCGATGTCCTGCCGGTCCTGGAGGATGCCGACGGTGAGCAGCAGCACGTCCTCGAAGTCGATCACCGAGCGGTCGCGCTTGAGCTGTTCGTACGTGGAGTAGATCTGGGCGAGCACCGCCGGATCGCGGGGGGCGTCCCGCTGGGTCTTGGCGACGGCGGCCGGATAGTCGGCGGGGACGGTCTGGGTGACCTTGGCCCACTCGATCTCGCCGGTGACGTCCCGCAGCTCGTTGCGGTCGAGGCGGAGCTCGCAGCGGGCGGCGGCCTCGGCGACCAGCTGCACCTTCCGCTCCAGCAGCCGGGGCAGCTCGCCACCGACTGCCTTCGGCCAGAAATACTGGAGCTGGCGGAGCGCCGCGGAGTGGAAGGTCCGCGCCTGGACCCCGGTCGCGCCGAGCTGCCTGAGCCGGCCGCGCATCTCGCCCGCCGCCCGGTTGGTGAAGGTGACGGCGAGGATCGTGGAGGGCTGGAGAATGCCCGCCCGCACCCCGTACGCGATGCGGTGGGTGATCGCGCGGGTCTTGCCCGTACCCGCTCCGGCCAGCACGCACACCGGTCCGTGCAGGGCCAGGGCCACCTCGCGCTGCTCGGGGTCGAGACCGTCGAGAACGGCGTCCGGGGTCTCGGGGACCTGCGGGAAGAGGGTGGAGTGCGTTGCTGCTGTCACCCCGCCATGCTGCCAGGTCCCGTGGGGCGGATGCGGCGGTTGTCCACAGGGGTGAGGTATTCGTCGTACTGATGCGGGGCGACGGGTCCGGCGGGATGCCGGGCCCGCGGACCCGGTGTGGGAATGGTGGGCGCCTCCCGTACGTTCCACCCGGTGCGGGAGCGGCTCAGGCCGCCGACCGCAGGTGACGCTGCCGGCCGCGCAGCGGGACGGACGAGACAAGGGAGCGCCAGCGACATGGCGGGCACTGTGACGATGTACAGCACCACCTGGTGCGGCTACTGCCGTCGGCTCAAGGGCCAGATGGACCGCGAGGGCATCGCGTACAACGAGGTCAACATCGAGCACGACGCGGAGTCGGCGGCCTTCGTCGAGAAGGCGAACGGCGGAAACCAGACGGTCCCGACGCTTCTGGTCGTCTCCCCCTCCGGCACCGAATCGGTCATGACGAACCCGTCGCTGGCCCAGGTGAAGCAGGCTCTGGCCGCCTGACGCCCGCGCACCAAGCACCAAGCACCAGGCACCGAACTCCACCGCTGCCCCCGGCATCCGCCGGGGGCAGCGGTGTTTCCCGGTTCGTCTCCCCGGTTCAGTTCGTGCGGTTCAGGCTGCCCGGCCTCGGCAGCGGCTTCCCGTACCAGAGTTCGATCAGCCGGGCGGCGATCGAGATGCCGAACGGCGGCATGACCTCACCCGACTCGAAGGCGGCGGTCAGGTCCTCGCGGGAGAACCAGCGGGCCTCCTCGATCTCCTCGCCGTCGACGTTGATCTCCGAGGAGGTCGCCCGGGCCATGAAGCCCAGCATCAGGCTGGAGGGGAAGGGCCACGGCTGGCTGGCGACGTACTCGACCTCGCCGACCGTGACGCCCGCCTCCTCGTACACCTCGCGGACCACGGACTGCTCGATCGACTCCCCCGGCTCCACGAACCCGGCGAGCGTGGAGAAGCGGCCCTCGGGCCAGTGCACCTGTCGGCCCAGCAGCGCGCGGTCCTGGTCGTCGGTGACGAGCATGATGACCGCCGGGTCGGTGCGCGGGTAGTGCTCGGCGCCGCAGGCCTGGCAGCGGCGGATGTGCCCGGCCGCCGCGATGATCGTGCGCTCGCCGCAGCGGGAGCAGAAGCGGTGCAGGCGCTGCCAGTTCTCCAGGGCGACCGCGTGGACCATCAGCCCCGCGTCGCGGGGGCCGAGCAGCAGGCCCGCCTCGCGCAGTCCGGCCGGGCGGGCCGACTGGTCCATGCGGCCGGGCAGCGAGTCCTTCTGGAGCGCGAAGTAGCTGACGCCGTCCTCGTCGGTGCCGAGGAAGTACCGGTGGGTCTCGGTGACCGGGGCCTCGAAGGCGGGGGTCATCACGATCGAGGTGCCCCCCTCGGGGGTGTCATCGATCAGCACCTGCCCGCCGGAGACGACGAAGACGCGGGTCGTCGGGTGGCTCCACGCCACGGCCAGCCACGCCTCGTCGAGGCGGTGGTGCGCCGCGCGGTCGATGCCGCTGGGCGCGGTGAGGCCGATCGGGCGGTCTGAGGTGGCGTTGTCGAAGGTGCTCACAGGTGCTTCCTACTCCCCCTAGGTGGATCGGGTGTGCGGAGGTGGGGCGGGGTTCATCGGCCGGGGCTCACCGGCCGAGCGCCGTGGCCAGTTCGCCCCACAGGTACGCGGTCGTCTCCACGCCCTTCAGCAGCAGGTCCAGCTCCACCTTCTCGTCGGGGGCGTGCCAGCCGTCGGAGGGTACGGAGATGCCGAGGAAGAGGACGGGGGCGCCGAGCACGTCCCGGAGGTCGGCGGCCGGGCCCGAGCCGCCCTCGCGGGTGAAGAGGATCTTCTTGCCGAAGGCCCGGCCCATCGCGCGGGCCACGGCCTGGAGGGCCGGGTGGTCCAGCGGGGTCAGACAGGGGCGGGTGGCGGGCTGGAAGGTGGTCTTGTGGCGGACGCCCTCCGGGACACGGGACTCCACCCAGGCGCGGACGGCCTGCTGTACGCGGTCGGGGTCCTGGCCGTCGACCAGCCGGAAGCTGATCTTCACCAGGGCGGAGGACGGGATGATCGTCTTGCTGCCCGCGCCCTGGTAGCCGCCGCCGATGCCGTTGACCTCGGCGGTGGGGCGGGCCCAGACGCGCTCCAGCGTGGAGTACCCGGCTTCGCCGGAGGCCGCCTGCGACTTCGCCGTACGCAGCCAGGTGGCCTCGTCGAAGGGGAGCTGGGCGAAGAGGGCCCGTTCGGTGTCGGTGAGGTCGGTGACCCCGTCGTAGAACCCGGGGATCGCGACGCGGCCGTCCTCGTCGTGGAGGGCGGCGACCAGGCGGGCGATCTCCGTGGCGGGGTTGGGGACGGCTCCCCCGAACGATCCGGAGTGGATGTCCTGGGCGGGGCCGTACAACACGATCTCGCACTCCGCGAGGCCGCGCATGCCGGTGCAGACGGTCGGGGTCTCCTCGTCCCACATGCCGGTGTCGGAGATGATCACGGCGTCGGCGGCGAGGCGGTCCGCGTGCTGTTCGGCCAGGGCGCGGAAGTTCGGGGAGCCCGACTCCTCCTCGCCCTCGATCAGCAGCTTGAGGTGGACGGCCGGGGTGGTGCGGCCGGTGGCGGCGAGGTGGGCGCGGACGCCGAGGGTGTGGAAGAAGACCTGTCCCTTGTCGTCGGCCGCACCGCGTCCGTACATCCGGCCGTCCCGGATCACCGGCTCGAACGGGTCGGTGGCCCAGCCGTCCTCACGGGCGGCGGGCTGCACGTCGTGGTGGCCGTAGACCAGGACCGTCGGGGCGTCCGGGTCCTCGCTGGGCCACTCGGCGAAGACGGCCGGGGCGCCGGGGGTCTCCCAGATCTCGGTGACCGGGAAGCCGGCCTCCCCGAGCTTGGCGCTCAGCCACTCGGCGCTGCGCCGTACGTCACCGTCGTGCTCCGGCTGCGCGGAGACGGACGGGATGCGCAGCCACTCGGCGAGGTCGTCGAGGAAGGCCGCGCGGTGCTGTTCGGTGTACGTACGGACGGCGCTGTCCGGGGTCTCGCTCATGCTCTTGAGCCTATCCGTCCCGCGGAGCCGGATCGTCCAGCAGGATCCGCTCCAGCCCGGCCCGGCCCGGCAGCCCCCGGGGACGGACGGTCTCCCCCGTGCGTACGTAGAGGAAGGTGGCGGTGACCGCGTCGAGGGGCAGCTCGTGCAGCTCGGCCCAGGCCAGCCGGTAGACGGCGAGCTGGAGGGGGTCGGCGGTGCGGTGGCGGGTGGTCTTCCAGTCGACGATCTCGTAGGTGTCACCCGTGCGGTACACCGCGTCGATACGGCCCCGGATCACCCGGCCCGCGAGGGTGATCTGGAACGGGGTCTCCACCCGGTACGGCGTGCGCCGGGCGTACGCGGTGCGCTCGAACGCCTCCTTCAGCTCGGCGAGATCCCGCTCGTCGGCGATCTCCGCGTCGCTCTCGTCGCCCCCGGGCAGCTCGTCGGGGCCGAGCATGGGCAGCGGCAGCTCCTCGTACCGCGACTCCACCCAGGCGTGGAACCGGGTGCCCCGCCGGGCGGCGGGCTGCGGCGGCCGGGGCATGGGCCGGGCCAGCTCCTTGGCGAAGGCGTCGGGGTCCTCGGCCAGGCGCAGCAGCTGGGTGGCGGAGAGCGCGGCGGGGACGAGGACGTCGTGCACGGTGGCCCGGGCCCGGCGGAGCTCCCCGGCGAGGGCGTCGAGATCCCGGTCCCAGGAGGCGAGGGCGCGGCTCTCCTCGGGGGTGAGGCGGTCCGCCGGGTCTTCCTCGGGGGGGCGGGCGGCGGGGATGTGCGGGTGCGGGGGCGCCTCCGGGGCTGGTGCCGGTGCCGACTCCCGTACGGGCTCCGACGCCGGTGCCGGGGTGTCCGGTGCGTCCTGGGGGCGTCGGGTGGGGAGCGCGTCCCAGTCCCAGGCCTCGTCGGCGGGTGGCTCGTCGAGAGGGGGCTCGTCGTCCCACGGCTCGTACGCCGGTACGCCGTCGGGTCCAGGGCCGTACGCCGGTACGCCGTCGGGTTTGGGGGCGTACGCCGGTGGCTGCTCGTCGCCGTGGCGGGCCAGGCGCTCCAGGTGGGCCAGCACCGTGTCGCGGGCGGCGCGGCGGCGGGTGAGGGCCGTGGCGTCCAGCGGGAGCGGCCAGGCCAGGTCGGTGTCGGGCGCCGCGAGGGCCGGGTTCTCCTCGTCCTCGGCGGGCTCGTCCGCCCAGGCCTCGATCTCGCCGTGGCCCGCCGCGCAGTGCTCGTACAGCGCCTCCAGGAACGCCGACGGGCCGCGCGTCCGTTTCTGCGACGGGCCCCACCAGTGGCCGGAGCCGAGGAGGAGGGAACGGGGGCGGGTGAAGGTGACGTACCCCAGGCGCAGCTCCTCCGTGTGCTGGTGCTCCTTCATCTCCTCCTTGAACGCCTTCATCCCCCTGGCGTCGAACGTGTCCACTTCCGGGAGCGTCACCGCGTCGCCCCGCAGGGCGTGCGGGAGCACCTTGGCCTGGGCGGTCCAGGCGTCCCGGGACCGGCCGCTGGGGAACTGGCCGGTGACCAGGCCGGGCACGGCGACCACGTCCCACTCCAGGCCCTTGGACTTGTGCGCGGTGAGGACCTTGACCGTGTTCTCGCCGCCGGGCAGCGCGTTGTCGAGGCCCTTCTCGTACTGGGCGGCCGTCCGCAGGAAGCCGAGGAAGGCGAGGAGCGACGCCTCTCCGTCGAGGGAGGCGAAGGAGGCCGCTGTGTCGAGGAAGTTGGCGAGGGTCTCGCGGCGGCGGGCGGCCAGCGCCTGCGGGGAGGCGGACAACTCGACCTCCAGGCCTGTGGTGGCCAGGACCCGGTGCAGGACGTCCATCAGGGGGTCGGCGAGCGAGCGGCGCAGCTCGCGCAGCTCGCGGGCGAGACGGGCGAAGCGGATGCGGGCCTCCGCCGAGAACGGCAGCCCGTCGTCCGCCGCGTCCCCCCCGATCAGGAAGGTGTCCAGGGCGTCGGCGAGCGATATCACCTCGGCCGGGTCGGTGCCCTCGACGGCCTCCGCGAGCCGCCGGTCCGGGTCTCCACCGTCCCCGTGGGCGGCCCGGTGGACCAGGAGGCGGGCGCGGCGGCCGAGGAGGGCGAGGTCGCGGGGGCCGATGCGCCAGCGCGGGCCGGTGAGGAGGCGGACCAGCGATGCGTTGGCGCCCGGGTCCTGGAGGACCTCGCAGACCGCGACCAGGTCCGCCACCTCGGGCAGGTGCAGCAGCCCCGCGAGACCGACGACCTCGACCGGGATGTCCCGGGCGACCAGGGCCGCCTGGATCTGTCCGAAGTCCGCGGCGGTGCGGCACAGGACGGCGATCTCGCCGGGCGGGGTGCCGGTGCGCACGAGGTGGGCGAGGGAGTCCGCGAGCCAGTCGATCTCCTCGGTGTGGGTGGTGAGCAGGGCGCACCGGACCATGCCGTCGCGCTCGGCGCCGGGTGCGGGGCGCAGCGCCTCGACGCCTTCGTGCATCGCGCGCAGCGGCTCGGCGAGGCCGTTGGCGAGATGGAGGAGGCGGCCGCCGCTGCGCCGGTTCTCGCTGAGGCTGTAGCGGGTGGCGGGGGTGCCGTCGGCGTGCGGGAAGTGCTCGGGGAAGTCGTCCAGGTTGGCGACGGAGGCGCCGCGCCAGCCATAGATCGCCTGGCAGGGGTCGCCGACGGCGGTCACCGCGTGACCGGTGGGTGCCTGGCCGGCCGCGTCCGTCTCCGTACCACCGCCGCCGCTGCCGGTTCCACTGCCGCCGCCGGTTCCGCTTCCGCTTCCGCTGCCGAACAGTGCCGACAGCAGCAACCGCTGGGCCACCGACGTGTCCTGGTACTCGTCAAGCAGCACCACCCGGAACTCGTCCCGCAGGATCTCCCCCACCTCCGGCCGGGTCAGGGCCAGCTCGGCGGAGAGGGCGATCTGGTCGCCGAAGTCCAGGAGGTCACGGCTCCGCTTGGCGGACCGGTAGCGCTCGGTGAGGCCGAGGAGGGAGCGGCGGGCCTCGGCGGTCTCGGGGATCTTGCGCAGGTCGGCGTTGCTGAGCTTGGCCGTCTCCAGCTCGCGCAGCAGCTCGGTGTCGTACGCCTCCAGCTTCCCGGGCCGTACGAGGTGTTCGGACATCTCTCCGTCGAGGGCCAGGAGGTCGCTGACCAGGGTCGGGAAGGAGCGGGTGAGCGCCGGATACGGGCCCGGGGCCTCCCGCAGCACCTTTGCCGCCAGCTGGTAGCGCGTGGCGTCGGCGAGGAGGCGCGTGGACGGCTCCAGGCCGATGCGCAGGCCGTGCTCGGTGAGGAGGCGGCCGGCGAAGGCGTGGTACGTCGAGATGGTGGGCTCGCCCGGCGGGTTGTCCGGGTCGATGACCTCGGGGTCGGTGACCCCGGCGGCGATCAGCGCCCTGCGGACGCGCTCGGCCAGCTCGCCCGCCGCCTTGTTGGTGAAGGTGAGGCCGAGGACCTGCTCGGGCGCGACCTGGCCGGTGCCGACGAGCCAGACCACGCGGGCGGCCATCACGGTGGTCTTCCCCGACCCGGCTCCGGCCACGATCACCTGCGGGGCGGGCGGCGCGGTGATGCAGGCCGTCTGCTCCGGGGTGAAGGGAATCCCGAGAAGCTCCTTGAGCTGCTCGGGATCGGTGATGCGTGAGGACACGTGGGAAACGGTAACCGGAGCCACTGACAACCCGGTACGAACCGGATCCCTCACTCCACCACCTGCCGCCCTTCCGGCTGCGCGCTGCACGAGGCGCGGAAGGTGCAGTGGGCGCAGTGGGTGCCGGTGGTGGGCGTGAACCGTTCGTCCAGGACCTTTCCTGCGGCCGTCGCGAGCAGGTCGGAGACCCACTCTCCGCTCAGCGGTTCCTGCGCCTGGACCTTGGGGAACGCCTCGCCGCCCTCCTTCTTGGGGGCGGGCTGGCGGAGCTGGACCAGCTCGGCGCCGCCCGGCTCGGGGCGCTTGCCGTCGAAGACCTCGTCGACCGCGCCCTCGCGGACGGCCAGCTGGTAGACGGCGAGCTGGGGGTGGGCGGCCACCTCGTCCTTGGTGGGCGCGCTCTTGCCGGTCTTGAAGTCGACGACGTACGCCCTTCCTTCGGCGTCCTGTTCGACCCGGTCCATGGAGCCCCGGATGCGGACGGCGTACTCGCCCGCCTCCAGGGTCACGTCGAAGTCGTGCTCGCTGGTGGTGGGGGTCCGGCCGCCGCGGTCCAGGACGTGCCACTTCAGGAAGCGTTCCAGGGCGGCGCGGGCCTGGTCCTTCTCCTGCTCGGACTTCCAGGGGGCGTCGAAGGCGAGGCCGTTCCAGACGGAGTCCAGGCGCTCCATGAGGACGTCGAGATCGGCGGGCGTACGGCTGGAGGCGACCTCGTCGGCGAGGACGTGGACGACGTTGCCGAACCCCTGCGCGGCGGTGGCCGGGGCGTCGGCCTTCACCTCACGGCCCAGGAACCACTGGAGGGCGCAGGTGTTGGCGAGCTGTTCCAGAGCCGAAGGAGAGAGGGAAAGGGCCTGGTCGCGGTCGCGCAGGGGGACGGCGGAGCGGGTCGGTTCGTCCAGGCCCCACCAGCGGGACGGGTGGGCGGCGGGTACGAGCGGCTGGCCCTCGTCGTCGGTGAGCGCGGCGAGCCGGGCCAGGCGGTGGGCGGCGGCGTCCCGCAGGGCGTCGGACACGGCCGGGTCGACGGTGGTGGCCCGCAGCTCGGCGACGAGCGCGGCGACGGCGAGCGGGCGGCGCGGGCGGCCCGTGACATCGCGCGGTTCGACGCCCAGCTCGGTCAGGAAGCGGGAGGGCTGGTCGCCGTCGTCGGCGGGGGCCTTCACGGCGGTGACGACCAGGCGTTCGCGGGCGCGGGTGGCGGCGACGTAGAAGAGGCGGCGCTCCTCGGCGAGGAGGGCGCCGGGCGTGAGGGGTTCGGCGAGCCCGTCGCGGCCGATCCGGTCCGCCTCCAGGAGGGAGCCCCGGCGGCGCAGGTCCGGCCAGAGCCCTTCCTGGACGCCCGCGACGACGACGAGCCGCCACTCCAGGCCCTTGGAGCGGTGGGCGGTCATCAGGCGTACGGCGTCGGGGCGGGCGGTCCGCCGGGAGAGGGTGTCGGCGGCGATGTCCTGGGCGTCCACCTCCTCCAGGAAGTTGAGCGCCCCCCGCCCGCCGGTGCGCTCCTCGGCGCGCGCGGCGGTGTCGAACAGGGCGCACACCGCGTCGAGATCGCGGTCGGCGTTGCGTCCGCCCGCCCCGCCGCGCAGCGCGGCCCGCTCCAGCCTGCCCGGCCAGGGGGTGCCGCTCCACAGGGTCCACAGGGCCTCCTCGGCGGTGCCACCGCCTTCGAGGAGCTCGCGGGCCTTGCGCAGAAGCGCGCCGAGGCGCTGCGCGCCATGGGCGTACGCCGGATCGTGGGTGACCAGCCGTTCGGGCTCGGCGAGGGCGCGGGCGAGCAGCTCGTCGGAGGGGGCGGGGACCCGGATTCCGGCGGCCCGCTCCTCGTCGCGCAGGGCGCGGCCGAGGCGGCGGAGGTCGGCGGCGTCCATGGAGCCGAGGGGGGAGGTGAGGAGGGTGAGGGCGGTCTCGGTGGTGAGCCAGGGGGCGGTGACCGGGGCCGGCTCCTGTCCGCCCTCGCCCTGCCCCTCGTCGGCCGACTGCTCGTCGGCCCCCTGGTCGGCACGCGGCCCGTCCGCCTGCTCGCCGGCACGCGGCCCGTCCGCCTGCTCGCCGGCACGCGGCCCGTCCGCCTCTTCGTCGGCCCGGCCCGTGTGCAGCGCCGCCGTCGCCACCGTCCGCAGCGCCGTCAGCAGCGGGGCGACGGCCGGTTCATGGCGGAGCGGGAGGTCGTCGCCGTCGACCTCCAGAGGGACGCCCGCCGAGGTGAGGGCGCGGCGGACGGCGGGCAGCGAGCGGCCTCCGGCCCGTACGAGCACGGCCATCTCACGCCACGGGACCCCGTCCTCCAGGTGAGCGCGGCGCAGCAGGTCCGCGATGTTGTCCAGCTCCGTGGAGGCGGTCGGGTAGGTGTACGTCTCCACCCGGCCGCCCTCCCGGACGGCGTGCAGCTCGCGGTGGGCGCGGACGGTGTCGGCGGGCAGCCGGGTCAGCGGCATCCGGCGGGTGAGCAGCCGGGTCGCCGCGAGCAGCTCGGAGCCGGAGCGCCGCGAGGTGGTGAGGACGCCCACGGGGGCGGGGGCGCCGTCGGCCCGCCGGAAGGTGCCGGGGAATTCGAGGATGCCGTTCACATCGGCGCCCCGGAACGTGTAGATCGACTGGTCCGGGTCGCCGAAGGCCACCAGCGTCCGGCCGCCCCCGGCGTGCGCCCCGCGCCCCCGGTTCCCGGCCAGGGCGTGCAGCAGGCGCACCTGCGCCGGGTCGGTGTCCTGGTACTCGTCGACGTACACCGCGTCGTACGCCCCCGCCAGCTGTGCGGAGACCTCCGGGCGCTCGGCGAGCAGGACCGCGCGGTGGACCAGCTCCGCGTAGTCCAGGACGCCCTGGGCGTCGAGGATGTCCAGGTACTCCGCGAGGAACTGGGCCGCCGCGCTCCAGTCCGGGCGGCCCGTGCGGCGGGCGAAGGCGGCGAGCGCGTCCGGACCGAGGCCCAGTTCGCGGCTGCGCGCGAGCACGGCCCGCACCTCGTCGGCGAAGCCGCGGGTGGTCAGGCAGGCGCGCAGCTCGTCGGGCCAGCGGACATGGGCCAGGCCCTCCTTCTCCAGCTCCAGCTGGCCGGCGAGCAGCTCGCGGACGGTGACGTCCTGCTCGGGCCCGGAGAGCAGCCGCAGCGGGTCGGCGAAGAGATCGGCGTCCTGGTGGGCGCGGACCAGGGCGTAGCAGTACGAATGGAAGGTGGTGGCCTGCGGGCCGCGCGCCGCCCCGAGCCGGGCCGCCATCCGGTCGCGCAGTTCGACGGCCGCCTTGCGGCTGAAGGTGAGGACGAGGATGCGGGCGGGGTCGGCGCCCCGGTTCACCCGGGCGGCCACGGACTCCACGAGCGTGGTGGTCTTGCCGGTGCCGGGGCCGGCGAGGACGAGGAGCGGTCCCTCGGCGTGATCAACCACAGCGCGCTGGCCTGCGTCCAGAAGAGGAGGTTCCACCGAACCCGGCGGGGTGCGCACCAGGCGGTACGCGCCCGTGGTCCGCGGCCGTGGTTCACGGTGCGGACTGTGCCGGGTGGAAGAGGAGGAGCTCACGTGGATCGCCGGTCCTGGTGGGTTTACGGGGCCGTACAGGTCATACGGGTCGGACGAGTCGTGCGGGCCTTGCAGGTCTTGGGACAGGTACGAGGAGAAGGGGAGCGCGGGTGCGACGCGGTGACGACGCTACGCCGGTGGGGGCGCGGCAGACGGTGGGTGGGCTGCGTCCCTCGTCACGCCTCCGGCCGCGCCCTGCCGGACACGGGCGGTGGCGTCCGCCGTCAGATGTGAGTTTCCTCGCCCCGGCCGCCGAGGGGGCCGCCGTCACCTCCCCCGCCGCTCCCGTCCCAGCGCGCCCGGCGCATGTCCAGCCGCGGAAGGTGCCCGTCCGCCCGGCTCGACGCCTCACGCAGCGGCGTCCCCTCCGCTCGGTAGTGGTCCAGCGCCCGCAGCTCGTGGCCCGGGAGCAGTGCCCCGTCCGCCCGCACCACGCGCCACCACGGCACGGCGGAGCCGTACAGCGCCATGACCCGGCCGACCTGCCGGGGGCCGCCGTCGCCCAGCCACTCCGCGACATCGCCGTACGTCATGACCCGGCCCGGCGGGATCAGGTCGGCGACGTCGAGGACCCGCTCCGCGTACTCGGGCAGCTCGGCCGGCTGCTCGTCGCCCGTCTCGTCCTGGCTCATCCGCCCCATCCTGCCGTACGCCACCGACAGCGCGGCCGGAACCGTGTCGGTCCGGGCACCGAGCATGCGCGCGGGTGCAAAGGGGCGTATGTTGCGCATCCCGCGCCCGTGCGACGCACCCTGATGCCTCCCTCCGTCTCCGGGCCGTGCCACCATCATCCGGGCGGTGACCGGTGATACGAGATCACGAAGACGAACCAGAGGCGACGAAGGAGCAGGGCGTGCAGCCACCGAAGGCGGCGGACGCCTCCGATGCCGGAGAGCGCCCGCCGAGTGCGCCGGAGCCCGCCGGGGAGCGGGCGGAGAGTACGCCGGAGCCCACGAGCACACCGGACGCCTCGGGTGCCCCGACGGCCGCCCAGGCGCCTTCGAACGCTCCGGCGCGCGCCGGGAGGGCCGACGCCGAAGCGATCCCTTCCGAGACGGCCCCCTCCGAGACCGCCCGCCCCGAGGCAGTTCGCTCCGAAGCGGTTCGCTCCGAGGGGCCCAGCGCCGCCACCGCGTCCACCCGCGGCCATCTGACCGGCTCCACGCTCGCCTCCGCCGAGGCCGCCCTGACCGACCGGGTCTCCGGCGACGAGCCGCTGCTCCCCGCCCGGGTGCACCGCCCCTCCGACCTGATGCGGCTGCTCATCGGCATCGCCGCCATCGGCGTGCTGTTCGCGATCGCCGCGTTCGCCCAGGGCACCACCACCGGCCTTGAGGACGACATCTCCAAGGGCACCGAGCAGGCGCCCGATCTGCTGATCAAGATGGCCGGTCTGGTCTCCAGCATCGCCGTGCTGCTCGTCCCGGTCGCCTTCGCCATCGAGAGGCTGATCAAGCGGGACGGGCTGCGCATCGCCGACGGTGTCCTGGCCGCCGTGCTCGCCCACGGAGTGACCCTCGCCACCGACCTCTGGGTCTCGCGCTCCGCACCCGGCACCATCCAGGAGGCGCTGACCCAGCCGCAGCCGGGCGCCGGACTGACCGACCCGGTGCACGGCTACCTCGCCCCGGTGATCGCGTACATGACCGCCGTCGGGATGGCGAGACGGCCACGCTGGCGGGTCGTGCTCTGGGCGGTGCTGCTCCTCGACGCGTTCGCGATGCTCGTCGGCGGGTACACCACCCCGTTCTCGATCATCCTGACGGTCCTGATCGGCTGGACCGTGGCGTACGGCACGCTGTACGCGGTCGGCTCCCCCAACGTCCGCCCCACCGGCCAGCACCTGATGGCGGGGCTCCGGCACGTCGGCTTCCGGCCGGTCGCCGCGATGCGCACCGAGGACGCCCCCGACAACGACAACACCGACCCCACCGACCGGGGGCGGCGGTATCTGGTCACCCTGGAGGACGGGCCGCCGCTGGACGTGACGGTCGTCGACCGGGAACAGCAGGCCCAGGGATTCTTCTACCGGGCCTGGCGCCGGCTGACGCTGCGCACGCTCACCCAGCGCCGCTCCATCCAGTCGCTGCGGCAGGCGCTGGAGCAGGAGGCGCTCCTCGCGTACGCGGCGATCGCCGCCGGGGCGAACGCGCCGAAGCTGATCGCCACCTCCGAGCTGGGCCCGGACGCGGTGATGCTCGTCTACGAGCACATCGGCGGCCGGTCGCTGGACCAGATGGAGGACGAGGAGATCACCGACGACCTGGTGCGCAGCGCCTGGCGTCAGGTGAAGGCCCTCCAGTCGCGCCGGATCGCGCACCGCAGGCTGACCGGTGACGCACTGCTGGTGGATCGTTCCGGCAAGGCGTTCGTGACGGACCTGCGCGGCGGTGAGATCGCCGCCGGTGACCTGGTGCTGCGGATGGATGTGGCACAGCTGCTGACCACCCTGGGGCTGCGGGTGGGGGCCGAGCGTTCGGTCTCCGGGGCCTTGGCGGTGCTCGGCCCGGACGCCGTGGCGGACTGCCTGCCGCTGCTCCAGCCGATCGCACTGAGCCGCTCCACCCGGGCGACGCTGCGCCGGCTCGCGCGGGAGCGTTCGCAGCAGGAGCGCGATGCGGTGCTGGAGGCGTCGCGGGTGGCCAAGGAGGCGCGGGCGCAGGACGCTGCGGAGGCCTCGGACCGGTCCGCCGGGGAGCGTGCGCCGGAGCACGGCGAGGCGGAGCAGCGCAGCGCGCGGAAGAGCGGGCACAAGGCCGAGCGCAAGTCACTGCGGACCGAGAAGCAGGCCGAGAAGCGGGCCGTGGACGATGCGCTGGAGGAGGCCCGGGAGGGCGATCTGCTGGCCCAGATCCGTCAGCAGGTGCTGCTGATCCGGCCGCAGGCGCCGGTCGAGCCGGTCCGCCTGGAGCGGATCAAGCCGCGCACCCTGTTCAGCTTCATCGCCGGGGCCATCGCCGCGTACTTCCTCATCTCCCAGGTCACCCAGGCCGACTTCGGGGTGCTGGTGGAGGAGGCGGAGTGGGGCTGGGTGGCCGCCGCGCTCGGCTTCTCGGCGCTCAGTTACGTCGCGGCGGCGATGAGCCTGCTGGGCTTCGTCCCGGAGCGGGTGCCGTTCCTGAAGACGGTGCAGGCGCAGGTGGCGGGCTCGTTCGTGAAGATCGTCGCCCCGGCCGCCGTCGGCGGTGTGGCGCTGAACACCCGCTTCCTGCAACGCGCCGGAGTACGCCCCGGTCTGGCCGTGGCGAGCGTCGGGGCCTCGCAGCTCTTCGGGCTCGGCTGCCACATCCTGCTGCTGGCCCTCTTCGGCTATCTCACGGGGACCGAGAAGACCCCGGACTCGCTCACCCCCTCCCGTACGGTGATCGCCGGTCTGCTGACGGTCGCGGTGCTGGTGCTGGTGGTGACGGCCATCCCGTTCCTGCGGAAGTTCGTGGTGACCCGGGTGCGCTCGCTCTTCGCCGGGGTCGTGCCGCGCATGCTCGACGTGGTGCAGCGGCCGCAGAAGCTCGTCACGGGCATCGGCGGGATGTTGCTCCTGACCGGGCTGTTCGTGCTCTGCCTGGACGCGTCGATCCGGGCGTTCAGCGGCCCGGACGTCACCCAGCTGAGCTACGCGAGCATCGCGGTGGTCTTCCTCGCGGGCAACGCGCTCGGCTCCGCGGCGCCCACCCCGGGCGGGATGGGCGCGGTCGAGGGCGCCCTGACGCTGGGCCTGATCGCGGTCGGCCTGCCGATGGAGGTCGCGGCGCCGGCGGTGCTGCTGTACCGCGTGATGACGCTGTGGCTGCCGGTGCTGCCGGGGTGGATCGCCTTCAACCAGCTGACCCGGAAGGGCGAGCTGTAGGTCTCCGGAGGGGCGAGCGGAAGTGGTCCGGAGGGGCGCACCACCCGCATGGACCGCGCCCCAGCGCGCTCCCCGGCGCCTCGCCGCACGATGGAGCCCATGAGGACTTCCCCCGCTCTGCGTGCCGCCGCCCTCGCCGCCACCACCGCCGTGCTGCTTCCCCTGGCGGGCTGCTCGGACGGGGACGACGGGGGTGGAGAGGGCCGCTCCACGCCCACCGGGGCCTCGACCGCCTCCCCCACGGCCACCTCGAAGGAGCTGGCGTCCCAGGAGCTGGAGTGGTCGCCGTGTCCGGCGCCGAACGTGGCGCAGGGCGGTGGTGAGTCCCCCTCGCCCCTGCCCGGCGGCGCGGTCTGGGAGTGCTCCTTCATGAACGTACCGCTGGATTACGCGGAGCCGGACGGCCGGACGATCGAGTTGGCGCTGATCCGGGGGAAGGCCAAGGACCAGAAGCGGCGGATCGGGTCGCTCCTGTTCAACTTCGGCGGACCCGGCGCGTCCGGTGTCGCGACCCTGCCGGCCTTCGGCGCGGACTACGACAAGCTCCGCACCCGGTACGACCTGGTGAGCTTCGACCCGCGCGGGGTGGGGCGCAGCGAGGGCGTGGAGTGCGCGGACGACGCCCAGCTGGACGCCATGTACCAGGAGGACTCCACGCCGGACGACGCGGCGGAGGAGAAGGAGTTCGTCCAGGGCCAGAAGGACTTCATCGCCACCTGCAAGAAGAACTCGGGCCCCGAACTCCCCTATGTGGGCACGACGAACGCCGCCCGCGACATGGACCTGATGCGCACGGTCCTCGGCGACGACAAGCTGCACTACTTCGGCATCTCCTACGGCACCGAGCTCGGCGGCGTCTACGCCCACCTCTACCCGGACAAGGTCGGCCGGGCGGTCTTCGACGCGGTGGTCGACCCCACCAAGGACGCCGAGCAGTCCTCGCTCGGCCAGGCCCAGGGGTTCCAGCTCGCCTTCGACAACTTCACGAAGGACTGCGCGGACCGAGGCGACAAGTGCGCCCTGCCCGGCTCCACCGGTGCCGAGGTCGAGAAGTGGATCGCCGACCTCCTGGCGAAGCTGGAGAAGGAGCCGGTCGACGGGCTCGGCGACCGGGCGCTGACGCAGACGCTGGCCACCACCGGCATCGCCTCCGCGCTCTACTCCAAGGAGACCTGGCCGCTGCTGGAACAGGGCCTGGACGAGGCCGACGGCGGTTCCGGCGCCCTGCTGCTCGCGCTGGCCGACTCGCTGAACGGCCGCTCCGAGGACGGGCGGTACGACAACTCCAACGCGGCCAACATCGCGATCAACTGCGCCGACGACAAGCAGCGCTTCACCCTGGAGCAGACGAAGGCGGCCCTGCCCGCCTTCCGCAAGGCCTCCCCGCTGTTCGGCGAGTACCTGGGCTGGGGGCTGATGGGCTGCACCGGCTGGCCGGTCGCCGGCGCCTGGGAGACCCCGGACGTCAGCGCCCCCGGCTCCGCCCCGATCCTGGTCATCGGCAACACCGGCGACCCGGCGACCCCGTACGCGGGCGCGAAGGCCATGGTGGAGAAACTCGGCAAGGGAGTAGGCGTCGAGTTGACGTACAAGGGTGAGGGCCACGGCGCGTACAACAGTAAGAACACGTGTGTTCAGGGGGCCGTCGACGGCTATCTCCTGAACGGTACGGTGCCGAAGCCGGGCACCGTCTGCGAGTGATCCACGCCCAGGGCATCCTTGAGCATGACGGGACTTCAGCAGCCTTCGGCACGACGGAACATCACAAGCGCCCGACGCGTCACCACCTGCTTCGGGCCATGGGGAGGGGAGCCGGACCATGCGTGCGCACCGACGGGCCGTACAGGCCGGAGCGGGTCTGCTGGCGGCGGGACTGCTCGCCGGCTGCGGCCTGCTGACCGGGGAGGCGGAACCGTCAGGCACCACGGACGGCCGCCCCCGTGACACCGCCGCTCCCCCGTCGCCGGGCCTGGAGGAGACGCCGAGGACCCCGCCGCTGCCCGCCGCCCTCACCTCCCAGCGCCCCGACTGGAAGCGGTGCGAGGCCCCGCGCGGCGGCAGCGCGCCCGGCTCCGACTGGCGCTGTACGAGCGTCGAGGTGCCGCTGGACTACGCGAAGCCGACCGGCGGGACGATCTCCATCGCGCTGATCCGCAAGCAGGCCCGCGACGAGGACCGCCGGATCGGGTCGATGCTGTTCAACTTCGGCGGGCCGGGCGGTTCGGGCGTGGAGATACTGCCGCGCGCGGCCTCCTCGTACGGGAAGCTCAACTCCCGCTACGACCTGGTGGGGTTCGATCCGCGCGGGGTCGCGGCCAGCTCGGGGGTGAGCTGCCGCACCGACGAGGAGCAGGAGCAGGCCTTCCGGAGCGTGGACCTGACCCCGGACACGGCGGCCGAGGAGGCGGCGTTCATGGAGGACGGCGCGGACTTCGGCGCGGGCTGCCTGCGCCGCTCGGGCAAGGTCCTCCCGCACGTCGGCACGTCCAACGCGGCCCGTGACCTGGACCTGATCCGCCAGGTCCTCGGCGACGACAAGCTGTCGTACTTCGGTTTCTCCTACGGTACGGAGCTGGGCGGGACGTACGCGCACCTCTTCCCGCGGAACGTGGGGCGCACGGTGCTGGACGCGGTCGTCGACCCGACGGCCGACGGCATCGGGCACGCCCGCAACCAGGCGACGGGCTTCCAGCGCGCCCTGGAGAACTACCTCAAGGACCGCGGCGAGAACCCCGGGGGGGCCTCGGAGCTCATCGCCCGGCTGCTGGCCCGGATCGACCGTAAGCCGCTGCCGACCGCGTCCGGCCGCGAGCTGACCGAGTCCCTGGCGATCACCGGCATCGTCACCCCGCTCTACTCGCACGCCAACTGGCCCGCGCTGACGGCCGCCCTGGACGAGGCGGAGAACGAGGGCACGGGCAACGGTCTGCTCCGGCTGGCCGACTCGTACAACGGCCGGGACGAGAACGGCCGTTACGACACCCAGGCGCACTCCCAGCGGGCCATCTCCTGCGCCGACTCCAAGGCCCGCCCCACGGTGGACGAGGCCCGGGCGCTGCTGCCGGAGTTCCGCAGGCTCTCACCGGTGTTCGGGCCGTTCCTGGCCTGGGACACGGCGGGCTGGTGCGCGCAGTGGCCGGTCGACGGGGAGCACGAGACGCCCGAGACCAGCGCGCCGGGCGCGGGCCCGATCCTGGTCATCGGCACGACCGGCGACCCGGCCACGCCGTACGAAGGAGCGCAGCGGATGGCGGACGAGCTGGGCAAGGGCGTCGGCATCATGCTCACCAACAAGGGTGAGGGACACGGGGCTTACGGCGAGAGCGACTGTGTGACCCGGGCCGTGGACGACTACTTCCTGGAGGGGAGGGTTCCGCGGGACGGCACGACCTGTGGGTGACGCGCACGGGAGAAGGGGCCGGACCGCACGAGGTGGTCCGGCCCCTTCTCTCAGGTGCTGCGTGACGTTCCAGCAGACGGGTCCCGCGTGGCGCTCTAGTAGATCGGCTTCTCGGGCTCGATCTGGTTGACCCAGCCGATCACACCGCCGCCGACGTGCACCGAGTCGGCGAAGCCCGCCGACTTGAGGACCGCGAGGACCTCGGCGCTGCGGACACCCGTCTTGCAGTGCAGGACGATACGGCGGTCCTGCGGGAGGTCCTGGAGGGCGTTGCCCATGAGGAACTCGTTCTTGGGGATCAGCTTGGCGCCGGGGATCGAGACGATCTCGTACTCGTTCGGCTCGCGGACATCGATGATCTCGATCTTCTCGTCGCCGTCGATCCACTCCTTGAGCTGCTTGGGAGTGATCGTGGAGCCGGCCGCCGCCTCCTGGGCCTCCTCGGAGACGACGCCGCAGAAGGCCTCGTAGTCGATGAGCTCGGTGACGGTCGGGTTCTCGCCGCAGACCGCGCAGTCGGGGTCCTTGCGGACCTTGACCTGGCGGTACTGCATCTCCAGGGCGTCGTAGATCATCAGACGGCCGACCAGCGGGTCACCGATGCCGGCGAGCAGCTTGATCGCCTCGGTCACCTGGATGGAGCCGACCGACGCGCACAGGACACCCAGCACGCCGCCCTCGGCGCAGGAGGGGACCATGCCCGGCGGCGGGGGCTCCGGGTAGAGGCAGCGGTAGCAGGGGCCGTGCTCGGACCAGAACACGGAGGCCTGGCCGTCGAAGCGGTAGATCGATCCCCATACGTACGGCTTGTTGAGCAGCACCGCCGCGTCGTTGACCAGATAGCGGGTGGCGAAGTTGTCCGTGCCGTCCACGATCAGGTCGTACTGGGCGAAGATCTCCTTCACGTTCTCGGCTTCGAGCCGCTCCTCGTGAAGGACCACGTTGACGTACGGGTTGATACCCAGCACGGAGTCCTTGGCGGACTGCGCCTTGGACCGGCCGATGTCGGCCTGGCTGTGGATGATCTGGCGCTGCAGGTTCGACTCGTCGACCTCGTCGAACTCCACGATGCCCAGCGTGCCGACACCGGCCGCGGCCAGGTACATCAGGGCCGGCGAGCCGAGCCCGCCGGCGCCCACACAGAGCACCTTGGCGTTCTTCAGGCGCTTCTGTCCGTCCATCCCGACATCCGGGATGATCAGGTGGCGGGAGTACCTGCGGACCTCGTCGACGGTGAGCTCAGCGGCTGGCTCGACCAGGGGTGGCAGCGACACAGGAACCTCAACAATGCAGGTGGTCGGATTTACGTACGTCGACTGCGCGTACATCGACTACGTACGGTTGTTCTCCCGGTAACACTGCCACGCCCCTTCTCATTCCGAGATACCAGGTCCGATCCGCGAGACGATTTCGTCCCAGTACCTGGGCAGCGCCGCGAATGGATCGTTCTGTCCGCTCCGTCCGTCGCCGCTCCGCCCGCACCGGTCGGTGAAGAAGATCGTCCCGGCGCCCTGCCAGCGGGCGATGCGCATCGCCTCGTCGAGATGGGTGCGGGGCACCCCGTGGACGAAGTGCGCGAACCGCTCGGGCGGGTAGTCCGCCGTCCACTCGGCCACCTGTGACCAGCGGTAATCGGTCCACGGGCCCTGGAAGGTGACCAGTTGGTCGGCCGCCTCCGCGTAACCCGGGTACGGGTGGGTGGCGTGGCCCAGGACCAGCCGTCCGCCGTCGTCCGCGCTGTCGCTCTCCGAGAGCAGGGCGTGCAGCGTTCCGGTGAGACGGCGTACGCCGGGGAGGCCGGCCCGCTCGACGGGGCAGCGGGCGAGGTAGAACCCGCCGACCCGGTACCAGTCGATGAAGGACCGGGCGTCCGCGATCAGCTCGTCGAAGGGCCGGTTGCCGTGGGCCAGGTCGAGGTGGCCGAGCAGCCGGCCGCCGCAGGCGCGTACGGAGTCGTCCGGGGCCTCGCCGTGCAGGGCGCGTTCCCTGGCGGTACGGAGCTTCCCGGCCACCTCCAGGCAGTGCGGGTCGGGCCGGGTGCCGGGGCCCTCCGCGATGTTGAGGACGGCCCAGTGCAGCGGAGTGCCGGGGCGGACCAGCTCGGCCCACTCGGCGGGGGCGAGCAGCGGGTGGGCGTAGCCGGGGACGCCGAAGCCGAACTGTTCGCCGCCGGCGGTCCTGCGGGCGTCGGCCGGGGCGGTCAGATGCGGCATGCCGCCTCCATCCAGATGTCCGCGAGCGACTCCTCCAGGTTGATCCGGGGGCGCCAGCCGAGCCGGTCCCGCGCGGTGCGGACGTCGGCCTGCTGCCAGGCGCCGCAGCCGTCCGGGTACGGGGACGGGGTCGCCGAGAGGTGCTCCATGACTGACTCGGCGGAGGTGCGCGGGGCGCCGATGGGCAGGCGTGGGGGCGGGGAGTCCAGCTCGTGGAGTGCGCCCGCGTATCCGGCGACCCTCGCCAGTACGGCGGCGGCGTCGCGGAGGCGGACGGCCCGCCCGGTGCCGATGTTGACGACGCCCTGGGCGGCGGAGAGCGAGGCGGCGTGGACGGCCCGCGCCACATCCCGTACGTCGACGAAGTCCCGCTGCACACCGAGGCCGCTGAGCTTGAGCTCGCCGTCGCCGGACTGCATGGCCCGGCGCATCGCCTCGGCCAGCCGGCCGAGCGGGGAGCCGGCGGGGGTGCCGGGGCCGACCGGTGAGAAGACCCGGAGGACGACGGCGTCGAGGTCCGAGCCGAGAACCAGTTCGGTGGCGGCGAGCTTGCTGACGCCGTACGGGCCACCGGGGCGCGGGATGGCGTCCTCGGCGGTGGAGGAGCCGGGCTGGGACGGGCCGTACTCGGAGGCACAGCCGACCTGGACGAGCCGGGCCCCGCAGCCGCTGCGGCGCAGGGCCTCGCAGACGGTGGCGACGGCGACGGTGTTGTGGCGGGTGAGATCGCGGGCGCCGCCCCGGGTGGCGCCGGCGCAGTTGACGACGACTCCGGGGTGGACGGCGTCCAGGAAGCGGGTGAGCGCTCCCGGGCTGCCGCCGGCGAGGTCGAACCGGACGTCGGCGTCGTCGCCGCGGCCGAGGGCCGTGAGGTGGACAGCGGGGTCGGCGAGCAGCCGGTCGGCGACGAAGCGGCCGAGGAATCCGTTGGCTCCGAGCAGCAGCACCCTCATCGCGCACCGCCTCGGTGCCGACGGCGGGCTGCCGGTGCGGGGGATTGGGGGGTCATGGCGGGTTACTCCTTGGTGGGTCAGTTCGCTCGTTGGCGCGGGTGTCGGACAGGACCCGCGGCGTCGGCTCCGCGGGGGTGGTGCGGTGATGCGGTGGTGCGGTGGTGAGGTGGTGCGGTTCGGGGGGTGGGGTTCTGGGGGTACGGAGGTCGGTCACGCCCTGGCGTGGGCGGAGGCCCGGGAGAGGGCCGCGGAGGCATGGAGCAGCAGCCCGAGGGCGGCCGCGCCACAGGCGAGGGCGGGTACGGCTCCCGGGCCGCCCGCCGCGACGAGGGCGTGGACGGGCCGGGCCAGGGGTTCGAGACCGGGCAGCCGTCCGGCGAGGAGGAGGGCGGGGGCGGCGGCCTCCATGGCACAGGCGGCGGCCAGCGCGACGGTGCCCGGCTCGGGCAGTCCGTGCGCGGCGAGCAGCCGGGCCAGGAAGAACAGGACCCCGAGGGCAGCGGCCGCGATGGGCGGCCCCGTGGAGCCGAGCCCCAGGCCCGCCAGGAACAGCAGAGGCAACAGGGCGCAGATGAAGAGGACGACGGCCGCCAGGAGCAGGGGGCGCACTCCGGCGCCGAACTCCTCCAGTGCGCGGCTGCCGGTGAGTTTGCGGTGGGCCCGCACGGTGAAGAGGTGCGCGCACCAGGCCGCCGGGGCGACGGCGGCGGTGAGCCCGAGCAGCGGGGCGGGGTCGGCCCCCCACGGGCCGTCCGGCCCGCCGCTGACGACCTGGGCGACCAGCCCGTCCCCGTACACCGCGAAGCTCAGCAGCCAGCAGGCGTACATCCCGGCGCGGCCCGCTCCCTCGGGAGCGCGCAGGGGCCCCCGGCGCAGGCAGAGCCGGAGCGCCAGGCAGGCCAGGAGTGCGCCGGTGACGATCACGGCGAACCGCGCTCCCCCACCGAGCACCCCTTCGGTGACCCGGAGCAGCCCGGCGGTGCCGAGGCAGGCGGCCCCGGGAAGCAACGCGAGCAGCGTCCACCCGGCGCGGGCCTCGGAGTCGGAGTGCGGGGCCGCGCCCACCGGGGGCGGAGGCTCGGCGGGCCGGGCCGGGGTACGGGCGTACAACTCCTCGGCGAGCGCGAACACGTCCCGGTGGCGGTAGCGGGCGGCGGTACGGTCGGTGAGCCCGTGGGCCTCAAGACCGGCGGCGATCTCCAGCGGGCTCACGGCCCGTTCGCACAGGTCACGGTGGTGGTGCATCAGGGACTTCACGGGGTCGGCGGGGCCGCGGCGCGCGGGAGCGACGGCGGGCCTGCGCCGCCCGGGACGCGCGGGGATCTCGGCGGGGCGCGACGGGGGCTCGGTGGGGTGGTTGGCGGTGGTGGCTCGGGGGGCGGTGGGCGCGGCGGATGCGGATGCGGATGCCGTGGGCGCGGCGGATGCGGGTGCTGCGGACGCGGCGGCTCCGAGCGCCGTCGGCGTGGCGGCTCCGGGCGCGGCGGGGCGGTCAGTTCCGACCGCCGTGGGCGTGGCGGCTCCGAGCGGCGTGGGCGCGGCGGCTCCGGGCACGGCGGGGCGGTCGGTTCCGGCGGGCGCGACAGCTCCGGGTACTCCGGACTCGGCGGCCCCGGGCGCCGTGGCCCCCGCGACAAGCTCGCCGGACGGCCCCGCAGGGGCATCGGCAGGCGCGGGAGCTTCCGGGCGGGCGGCCACCGGCTCGCCGGTCTCGCCGGTCTCGGCAGGCACAGCGGCGTCTTCCGGGCGGGGAATCGGGAGGTCATCTCGGTGGCCGGGTCGCCCCTGGTGCTCCCCGCCGTCGGGCCCCGCCAGGCGGTCTTCCCCGCCGTCGGGCCCCACCAGGCGGACTTCCCCGCCGTCGGAGCGCGCCAGGCGGTCTTCCGTCTGGTCACCGCGGATCGGCTGGTCACGCATCGCCGACCCCCGGCCCGCCGGTGGCCGCGCAGACGCACACCGGCTCGGAGGCCGACCCGGGCTGCCGGGCAGCCGCTACCTCCGGCCGCGCGGAGTGCTCCGGTGCGGGCCGGAGCGAACGAGCCGGGCTCCCGACTACCACCGGCTCCCCGGTGCGCGGCTCCTCCGGCCGCCCCCCGGCGGCCCGGACCGGCACCCGGGCCCCGGTCGCCGGGGGGTGCGGCTGGGTCCAGTGGCCGAGGAGGCGGGCCTCCGGTGGGGTGGCGAAGAGGAGCGGGTCGCCGTCGGCGTCCGTCGTGTCGGCCTCCCGGCGTACCGGGGCGTGCGAGATCAGCTCCAGGTAAATGCCGCGAAATGCCGCGAGGTTCTGTTCGACGGTGAAGAGTTCGAGCGCGCGGGCCCGCGCCGCCGCGCCCAGCCGCGCCCGGCGCTCGGGGTCGCGCAGCAGCGCGATACAGGCGTCCGCGAGCGCCCGGGGGTTGCGCGGGGGCACCACCAGGCCGGTGCCCCCGATGACTTCGACGACCGCTCCGACGTCCGTGGAGACCGTGGCCCGGCCGCAGAACATCGACTCGACGAGGCTGATCGGGAAGCCCTCGACCACGCTGGAGAGCACGACGACACCGCCCGCCGCGTACGCCTCGGCGAGGTCGGGGACCTCGGGGCCCCCGATCTCCTCGAAGGTGACCGGGCTGACGCCCTCGACGTGGGCGCCGGTGGCCTCGTCCGGGAAGAGCTGGGCGGCCAGCGCCCGGCAGTGCGCGAGGTACGCGGTGGCCTCGTCACCCTCGGCCGGGGCCCCGAAGATCCGCAGCCGGGCGTCCGGTTCGGCGCGGCGGACCTCGGCGAAGGCGTGGAGCAGGGCGATCAGGTCCTTGGCGGGCTCGATCCGGCCGATCCAGACCAGGGTGTCCGGGCCGCCGCCGTCCTCGTCCTCGCCGACCGGCGAGAAGCGTTCGGCGGCCATGCCCGGGTAGACCGTGCGCTGCCTGGCCGGGTCGGCGCCGCACCGCTGCTGCCACCGGCGGACGTGGGTGTTGCCGGGGGTGATGAGCGCGGCCTGGCGGTAGACCTCGGCGGCCAGCTGTCCATGGAAGTTGGCGAGGACGGCGCGTACGGGGGCGCCGAAGGGCGCGTCCGGCGCGGAGAGGTAGTGCGCGCGGAGCTGTACGCCGTGCTCGGTGACCAGCAGCGGCACCCCGAAGAAGCGTTTGGCCAGCAGCCCCGGAATGGCGGCCGCCCCACCGGAGGCAGCGTGGCAGAGGTCGACCGCGCCGAGGCTCTCGGGGTCGTACCAGTCGAGGGAGAGCGGGCGCAGGACGCGCTCCAGCTCGGCGGCGGTGGCGAGGTGGTCCAGGACGGTGGCGCTCTGCACGGTCCGTCCGGTGCCCCGGGCCCGGGAGGCGGCCTCCAGGATCCGTACGGTGGTCTCGGAGCGGAGGGCGAGGTGGAGTCCGCCGCGCTCCCGGGCCAGCTCGGCGAGCCCGTAGAAGCCCTCGGTGAAGAGCCCCCCGTCGGTGGCGGGTTCGGTGCCGGCGTCCTCGGTGGCGCAGATCGCGGTGGCCAGCGCGGTGAGGTGGGCGGCGAAGCGCTTGCGGTCGCGCCGCCCGTAGGAGACGCCGCCGCCGGTCACCAGCCGGGCCAGCAGGCCGCGTTCGCCGCTGCCGCGCAGGGTGCCGTCCTCCGGCGTCCAGAGCGGCGCGGTGCGCACCCGGCTGACGTGGTGCGGCAGTCCGACCCAGCCCTGGTCCTCCTGATGGGCGGAGCGGCTCAGCGCGAAGAGGTCGAACTCGTGCTGCGGCAGTCCGCGCACCAGTCGGTCGCACCAGAGTCTGGACTCACCGGTCGCATACGGATAACCACCGTCGGTGAGCAGTCCGATCCGCACGAGTACACCCCCGATCTCCCTTGTGGGCAGCCGCCGTTGGAACGGCGACTCGCAGCGGGACGACCGTAAGCGGATACGCCGGGGGTGCGACGGACGGTTGTCCGTCGCACCACCGAAAGGGGTGAACCGTCGTAACTTTCCCGCCCCGATCGCGTTCCGTCGCGATACGGCGGTCGGTCGTCACGCAGGGTCAGGCTGCGGCCAGCTCCTTGCGGGCCGCCAGGCGGGTGGCCGCGAGGCCCGGGGCGAGGGCCGGAACGGCTGCCAGGAGCTGCTTCGTGTACGGGTCCTGCGGGTCTCCGTACACCTCGTCGGCGCCGCCCTGTTCGACGATCAGGCCGCCGCGCATGACCGCGACCCGGTCGCTGACCTGCCGGACCACGGCGAGGTCGTGGGCGATGAAGACCAGGCCGATATCCAGCTCACACTGGAGTTCGGCGAGCAGCGCGACGACCTGGGCCTGGTGGTGACGTCCAGCGCGGAGACCGGTTCGTCGCAGACGATGACCTTCGGCTCGGCGGCCAGGGCGCGGGCGATCCCGATGCGCTGGCGCTGTCCGCCGCTGAACTCGTGCGGGTAGCGCTCGAAGTGCGCCGGGTCGAGTCCGACGCGCTCCAGGAGTGCGCCCACCCGGCCCCGCACGCGCCCCTCGTCGCGCTCCCCGGCGGCCCGCAGCGGGTCGGCCACGGACTCGCCGACCCAGCGGCGCGGGCACCCGCACCACCCGGCGGGTCTCCACCCTCGGCACCGCCGCCAGAGGACTGACGTCTCGCTATGCGGACACGCCTCGTCAACTACCGGGGTGCACCCAGGGGTTGGGTTTGCACTTGATCCCGTCGATGTCCAGGGATTTGGTCTGCTGCTGCATCACCGGAGCAAGGGCGCCCGGCGTGCGGCAGCTCACATGGTTGTATCCGAGCCGGTGGCCGACCTCGTGGTTGATGAGCATCTGACGGTAGGGCAACAGCAGCTTCGGGCCGAATGTGGCGGAACCCTGCGCCCAGCGATAGGCATTGATCATCACGCGGTCGGTGGCCGCGGAATCGCACGAGACATTGTCGATCGTCGTGTCCAGACCGGATTTCGCACACCATTCACCGGTCGTTCCGGGACTGGCGAGCGTGATCACGAAGTCCGGGCTGCCGGAGGAGATCCGCTCGAAGGTCATCGCTCCGTTGTGCGCCCAACTCCGGTCGTCGTTCAGCGTCTTCTGGACGGCTTCGGCGAAAAGGCCGGCGTCGAGGGAGAGGCCCTTCTCGACATCGATCCGGTAGCGGTACTTCTGCCCCTTTCCGGGCGCCTTCGCCAGTCCGGGAACGGCCTCGAACTTCCCGGTGGCCTTCAGGTCGGCGGCGATCGGATAGGGCTGCGCCATCTTCTCCCCGTACGACAGGGGCTTGACCTCGGGGGCCCGCGTCACCGCGTGCTCGGGGGTCGGGCGGGCGTCCGAACGCGAGGCGCCCTCGCTCCCGTCCCGGTCCACACCGGCCGCACGCGCCACCGCGCCCCGGCCGGCGGAGTCCTCGGCGACCTGTCCGGCCACCACGACCGCGAGCACGGTCGTCACGGCGGCAGCGGCGATCCCGGTGAAGGTACGCCCCTTGCCGCCCTTGGCCTCCCGGCGTTCGGCGGGCTCCCCGTCCGGCGCCTCCTCCGGCTCCACGGGCGGTCCGGCGGCTCCCGCGCCCGAGCGGGCTTCAGGGGTGCCGACCGGGGTTGGCGGATCGGCGTCGAAGGCGTCGACGAACTCCCGGCGCGGGCCCGGCATCGCCCCGGGGTCCGCGGCCGGCTGACGGGCCGTCCGCCCGTCGGCGGCGTGCTGGGCGGCCTGCTGGACGGACACCTGGCGCGCCACGGCCTGCTCACGTGCGGCGTCCTGGTCCGGTCGGTCCGGTGCGCCGGGGGCCGATCCGTAGGCGTACGACCGCTGCTGCCCGCCCGTGGTCTCGTGGCGCGGCTGGGGTCCGGTGCCCCAGCCGCCGCCCGGTTCGCGCTGCTCGGGGTGGCCGCCGCGCACCTGGGGGGCGTCCTGGAAGGGTGTGTACCCGTCGGCGGGGGGCACGGGGCCCTGGCGCCTGCGCCGGCCGCCGGAGGGCCGGGGCACGTCGGGCCGGCCGGCCGGATCCGCCGCTGCGGCGTCCGGGCGGATGGCCTCGGCGCCCTTTCGGCTGTGTCGTCCCACGCCCCGGATCAGCTCCCGCCGCAATCGTCCAGCAGCTCCCGGAACGCCTGGGCGACCGTCTCCGGGTACTCCATCATCGCCACGTGCCCCGCGTCGGGCAGGGTCAGCAGCCGGGCGTCGCGGAAGGCCGCGGACGCCCTGCGTGCCATCCGGTACGAGACGAGCTGGTCCCGTCCGCCGTACACGAGCTGGGTCGGTGCGAGCACCCGCTCGGCCTGGCGCCACAGTCCGTGCTGGCCGCCCAGGGTGTACGCATCCACGATGCCCCGGGCCGAACGCGTCATCGCGTCCCAGAAGTACGGCAGTTCCAGCCGGCGCTCCATCTCGGCCACCGCGTTGCGGAAGGCTTCGTCGGAGACCCGTGCCGGATCGCCGTAACAGAGTGCCATGACTCCGCGCGTCCGCTGCTCCGCCGTCCAGCCCTTCGTGAGCCGGGCGAACAGCGGGGCGACCCCCGGAACCGCCAGGAGGCCGGTCGGTACGGCGGGGCGCTGCACCCGCCACTCGGGAAGTGCGGGCGAGATCAGGGTGAGGGTACGCACCAGGTCGGGGCGGACGGCCGCCACCCGTACGGCGACGGCGCCGCCCAGCGAGTTGCCGAACAGATGGACGGGACCGCGTCCGCCCGCGTCCAGCAGCCGGATCACCGCACGCGCGTGCCCGGTGATGGAGTAGTTGCCGTCGTCCGGCGGCGGCGAGTCACCGAATCCGGGCAGGTCGACGGCGTCGGGGTCGACCACGTCCGCCAGCAGCGGCATCAGCGCCGACCAGTTCTGCGAGGAGCCGCCGAGCCCGTGCACGAAGAGCGCGGGCGGCAGCCCCGTCCGGTCGGCGGGCCGCGAACGGACGGTCAGCGTCAGCCCCGGCAGGGCCACCGACCGCAGCCGCTCGCCCTCGGCGACCCGGACGGCGCTGACCGTGGGAGCCACCGCGGCGGCGATGGCTCGGGTACCGGGCAGCTCGGTCGAAGACATGCGGCAATGTTACGAGACGATCACGCCCCCGTTCATGTGTTCGCGGTCACAGGTCGCATCGCGGGGTAGGTGTGTTGCTCCTACGCTTCGAAGGAAGCGGCCAAAGGGGAAGAAAAGGAGTCACCATGACGGTCGACCCGAGCGACCCGGACACCTTCGAGACCACCGAGCCGGAAGCACCGGGCCCGGAGGCCCCGGAGGCGGACGCCGCCGAGCAGCGGACGGACGTCCGGCCGGAGGAGGACGAGCCGGCGGAGAGCGTCGACCCGGCCACCGCCAACGAGGCCGATGCGGTGGAGCAGCGCAGGGTGATCGCGCTGGACGAGGACGATTATCGGTAGAACGCCCCGCTTTGCCCCCGACCTCGCAGAACTGTGGCTTCCGCAGCCGTCCGGTCCGTGAAATTCTGCGTCCGCGCCGCGCGCACCGGGGTTACCCGAAAGTACGATGGCTGTACAGCGCAGCGTGTACGGATCGGCTGTGCTGGAACACACATTTGGGAGGCGGCGTGAGCGCCATCGAGCAGACAGAGGCAGCGCGCCCGCGGGGCACACGCCTTCCCCGCCGCGCCCGACGCAATCAGCTGCTGGGCGCCGCGCAGGAGGTCTTCGTCGCACAGGGCTACCACTCCGCCGCGATGGACGACATCGCCGAGCGGGCCGGAGTGAGCAAGCCGGTGCTCTATCAGCACTTCCCCGGCAAGCTGGAGCTCTACCTGGCCCTCCTGGACCAGCACTGCGAGTCGCTGCTCCAGGCCGTGGTGACGGCCCTGGCGTCGACGACGGACAACAAGCTGCGCGTCGAGGCGACGATGGACGCCTACTTCGCGTACGTCGAGGACGAGGGCGGGGCCTTCCGGCTGGTCTTCGAGTCCGACCTGACCAACGAGCCGGCCGTGCGCGAGCGGGTCGACCGGGTCTCCCTCCAGTGCGCCGAGGCGATCTCCGACGTGATCGCCGGGGACACGGGCCTGTCCAAGGACGAGTCCATGCTCCTCGCGGTCGGCCTCGGCGGCGTGTCGCAGGTGGTGGCGCGCTACTGGCTCTCCAGCGGCTCCAGCATCCCGCGCGACACGGCGGTGCAGCTGCTCACCTCGCTGGCCTGGCGGGGCATCGCGGGCTTCCCGCTGCACGGCGCCGAGCAGCACTGACGCCCCGTTCCGGCCGGGGCGGAGCGGCCCCTGACCCGCCGTTCCGGCCGGGCGCCGGACGGTACGGGCCCCCTGTCGTGGCCGGGTCCCCTGCCCTGTTCGCTGCGGGCGTTGCCGGTCGGGCCGTGAGGCGTGCTCCCACCGGGCTAATGTGGCTGCGTACGGCGCGGTTCGCCGCGCAGGGACTGACCGTCGGAGGGACATAGCCGTGGAGGTCAAGATCGGGGTGCAGCACACGCCCCGCGAGATCGTTCTGGAGAGCGGGCTTTCCGCCGAGGACGTCGAGAGCGCGGTCGCCGCCGCACTGGGCGGCAAGGCGGAGCTGCTGAGCCTCACGGACGACAAGGGCCGCAAGGTCCTGGTGCCGGCCGACCGGATCGCGTATGTGGAGATCGGTGAGCCGACCGCACGGCGTGTGGGGTTCGGCGCGCTGTAGTCCACAGGACGCGGTGAGCACGGGAGCGGCCCGGCGGGATCTTCCCGCCGGGCCGCTCCCGTACGCCCCGGGGCGCGGAGCCGTACCCGTAAGGGTTTCCCCAGCTCGGCGGAGGGTTGTACGGCGTGGGCCAGGGGTAGTACCGCCTACGACCGATTTGCCCGCCCCGCACACCCCCGCGAGGTGACTTAGTGATCTGGGAATCCTTCGGCGCCGCCGTGCTCGGACTCGCCCTGTCCTGGGCGGCGGTCCGCTCACTGGCCGACCGGCTCCCCTCCGCCCGTGCCGTTTATCTCACCGGTGCGCTGGGAGCGCTGTTCGGAGCGTTCCTCACCCATTCCGCGCTGGGCCCGGGCCACGGGGTGGCCACCCTGATCGGCGCCGTCTCCGTCGGGGCGGTGACGCTTTCCCTGCTGATCCGCCCGCGTGGCCGCCGCCTCACGAGGTCGGCGGCGGCCCAGTAGCCCGCAGCCAGGTGTTACGCGGCCAGCCCCAGCGCGGCCATGCGCTTGGTGTGGGCCTCGGTGATCCGGGAGAACATCCGGCCCACCTCCGCCAGGTCGAAGCCGTCCGCGACGCCGCCCACCAGCATCGTCGAGAGCGCGTCGCGGTCGGCGACCACCCGCTGGGCCTGCGACAGCGCCTCACCCATCAGCCGGCGGGCCCAGAGCGCGAGCCGCCCGCCGAGCCGGGGGTCGGCCTCGATCGCGGCGCGCACCTTCTCCACGGCGAAGTTCCCGTGTCCGGTGTCGTCGAGGACGGCGAGGACCAGGGAGCGGGTGTCGGTGTCCAGGCGGGCCGCGACCTCCCGGTAGAAGTCACTGGCGATCGAGTCGCCGACATACGCCTTGACCAGGCCTTCCAGCCAGTCGGACGGCGCCGTCTGGCGGTGGAAGTCGTCCAGCGCCTTGGCGAACGGCTCCATCGCGGCGGTCGGGTTCTCGTCCACGGCGGCGAGCCGGTGGGACAGCTGCTCGAAGTGGTGGAACTCGGCGGCGGCCATCTTCGCCAGCTCCGCCTTGTCCCCGAGTGTCGGCGCGAGTTTCGCGTCCTCGGCGAGGCGCTCGAAGGCCGCCAGCTCGCCGTAGGCGAGGGCGCCCAGCAGGTCCACGACCGCGGCGCGGTACTGCGGCTCCGCAGAGGCGGTAGCCCAGTCCTGGGCGGCGATTCCGGTCGCTGCGGGCGCTTCTTCGGGGTGATCAGTGGCGTTGTCAGGCGTCTCCATGAACCGCACAATAGCCCGCCCGACGAGGGGTGGAAGGGCCCGGCGAGGAGCGGACATCACACCGTTCCGATGAATTCGCCCAACACACATGCGCGAATCCGGGGTACAGTGGTATTGCGCTTACTGAGCATTTTCCTGTGCCAGGGGCGCGTCCCTTGAATGAGGATGCCCGGTCGGTGGCCCGATCGGCTCCGACCCGACAGCCCTCCACGCGGTGCGTACGCCACGTACGACTGCAGATGAGGGGCCCCCTCAGCGGCACGAGCGCTCGAGCGACGGCAGTGGTCCCGCGCCACCCGGCCCATCCACGGCCGGATGACCAACCCCGGCACGGTACGACCCCCAGCGTTCGCCTCGGACCGCGTCTCACAGAAGAGGCAGCACCCTGACTACGTTCCGTGACCTCGGCATTCTTTCCGAGACGGCCGAAGCCCTTGAGGCAGTCGGCATCATGTCCCCCTTCCCCATCCAGGAGCTGACGCTCCCCGTAGCGCTCTCCGGCTCCGACGTCATCGGCCAGGCCAAGACCGGCACCGGCAAGACGCTCGGCTTCGGACTCCCCCTCCTGGAGCGCGTGACCGTCCCCGCCGACGTCGAGGCGGGGCGTGCCACGCCCGGACAGCTGACCGACGCGCCGCAGGCGCTCGTCGTCGTCCCCACCCGTGAGCTGTGCCAGCAGGTCACCAACGACCTGCTGACCGCCGGCAAGGTCCGCAACGTCCGCGTTCTCGCGATCTACGGCGGCCGGGCGTACGAGCCCCAGGTCGAGGCCCTCAAGAAGGGCGTCGACGTGATCGTCGGCACCCCGGGCCGTCTCCTCGACCTGGCGGGCCAGCGCAAGCTGGACCTCTCCCACATCCGCGGGCTCGTCCTCGACGAGGCCGACGAGATGCTGGACCTGGGCTTCCTGCCCGATGTGGAGCGCATCATCACGATGCTGCCGCCCAAGCGCCAGACGATGCTGTTCTCGGCCACCATGCCCGGTGCCGTCATCAGCCTCGCCCGCCGCTACATGTCGCAGCCGACCCACATCAACGCCACCTCGCCCGACGACGAGGGCACGACCGTGAAGAACACGGTCCAGCACGTCTACCGCGCGCACAACATGGACAAGCCGGAGATGCTCGCCCGCATCCTCCAGGCCGAGGGCCGCGGGCTCGCGATGATCTTCTGCCGTACGAAGCGGACGGCCGCCGACATCGCCGAGCAGCTGGAGAAGCGCGGCTTCGCCTCCGGCGCGGTCCACGGCGACCTCGGCCAGGGCGCCCGCGAGCAGGCGCTGCGCGCCTTCCGCAACGGAAAGGTCGATGTCCTCGTCTGCACCGATGTCGCCGCGCGCGGCATCGACGTCGAGGGGGTGACCCACGTCGTCAACTACCAGTCGCCCGAGGACGAGAAGACCTATCTCCACCGCATCGGCCGTACCGGCCGCGCGGGGGCGAAGGGCATCGCGATCACGCTGGTCGACTGGGACGACATCCCGCGCTGGCAGCTGATCAACAAGGCGCTGGACCTGAAGTTCCCGGACCCCCCGGAGACGTACTCCACCTCGCCGCACCTCTTCGAGGAGCTCGGTATCCCGGCGGGCACCAAGGGTGTGCTGCCGCGTGGCGAGCGGACCCGTGCCGGTCTGCGCGCGGAGGAGGTCGAGGACCTCGGCGAGACCGGTGGCCGCGGCCGCAAGTCCGCCGCCCCGGCTCCCGCCCGTGAGGAGCGCGAGCCCCGGACGCGTACGCCGCGTCAGCGCCGCCGCACCCGTGGCGGGTCCACCGCGGAGGAGGGCGCCACGACGGTGCCCGCCCCCGCCAAGGAGGCCACGCCGGTCGCCCCGGCCGGTGACGAGGCCCCCGAGGCTCCCCGTACACCGCGCCGCCGTCGCCGTACGCGGGTCAGCGCCGCCGAGACCGTGACCGAGGCGGCCGTGGCGGTCGCCGAGACTCCGGCCGCCGCTCCGGTGGCTCCCGCCGCCGAGACCGTGGCCGCCGCCGCGGCCGAGCCGGTCGCCGAGACCAAGCCGCGCCGTCGTCGCAGCCGCGCCACCGCCGCCAAGCCGGTGGCCGAGGCCGTGGCGCAGGTTCCCGCGGCCGCCGCGCCGGTGGAGGCCGGGTTCCAGACCGTGGCCGTCGCCGCGGGCATCGCGGAGCCGGTCGCCGAGCCCGTCGCGACCAAGCCGCGCCGCCGCACCCGGATCGTGAAGCCCGCCGACGAGGTGGACTTCCAGATCGCCCCGGCCTCCGAGCCGGAGCCCGAGTCGAAGACCCGCCGCCGCCCGGCCCGCACCACGAGCCGGCCGAAGACGGAGTCGAAGCCGAAGGCCGAGTCGGCGCCCAAGGCCGCCAAGGCGGCGAAGGCCTCCACTGCCGAAGCCGGTACGGAGACCGAGTCGAAGCCGAAGAGGGCGTCGCGGGCGAAGGCCGCGGCCCCCGCAGAGGCCGCCGCGCCGGAGGCCCCGGCCGCCGTCGAGGCCGAGGCCAAGCCGCGCCGCCGCCGGGCGACCCGGAGCGTCACCTCGACCGCGACCCAGGAGGCCGCCGTGGTCTCCGAGGCCGAGGCCGTGGTGAGCGAGGCCGCCGCCGAGGCGAAGCCCCGCCGCCGCCGCGCCACCCGCGCCGCGGGCAAGGCCACGGCGACGACCGAGAGCTGACGGTCCCGCGAAACCCTTCGGGCCCCGGCCCCCGCAGATGCGGGGGCCGGGGCCTTCTCGCTGCCCGCGTGGCGTACGGGCCTGGCACGACGGCCCGGCAGGCCCCAAGGGTCCCGAGGCGCGCGCACAGGGCCTGGCATCCCCGGCAGCGGTCCGGTGCGATGGCCCCGGGGCGCCGCCGGGGGCGCCACGTACGAGGGCCCGGGCCCGCCAGGCGGCAACCCGGGCAACGAGCCCGGTGCTCCCGGGAGCACCCCGCGCGGAGCCCGGCAGACCCGGGCCCCCGGCAGCCGCCCGGCCCGCCCGGTGATGCCCCCGTCCCGCCCGGCGATAGCCTCGGGCCATGAGCCGCCCGCCCACCTTCACGCCGCCCGCCTGTGCCACCTCCCGTGTCCTGCGTACCGAGCGCGGCGACTTCGCCGTCCTGGACGCCGTACCCGCAAAGGCACGCGCCACCGCCCTCCTGCTGCCCGGGTACACCGGCAGCAAGGAGGACTTCGTCGCGCTGCTGGAACCGCTGTGCGCGGCCGGGTACCGGGTCGTCGCCGTCGACGGTCGCGGGCAGTACGAGTCCGAGGGGACGGACCAGCAGGAGTCTTACGCACAGGGGGAGTTGGCCCGTGATGTGCTCGCCCAGGCGGCGGCCCTCACCGGGGGCGAGGGGACGCTGCACCTGCTCGGGCACTCGCTCGGCGGTCAGATCTCCCGGGCCGCCGTCCTGCTGGACCCCGCCCCGTTCCGCTCACTGACGCTGATGTCCTCCGGCCCCGCCGAGGTCGTCGCCGCCCAGCAGGAGAAGGTGAAGATGCTGAGCGACGCGCTCTCCGTGCTCACCATGGAGGAGGTGTGGGAGGCGATGCGGGCCATGGACCCGCCGCAGGAGGCGGACACCGGGGACGGCGAGGACCTGCGGCGGCGCTGGCTGCGCCACCATCCGGCGCAGCTGATCGCCACCGGTGCCCAGCTCGCCGCCGAACCGGACCGGGTGGACGAGCTGGCCGCCCTCGGGCTGCCCGTCCATGTCCTGTCCGGCGAGCGGGACGACGTGTGGCCGGTGGAGCGGTTCGACGCGATGGCCCGGCGGCTCGGCGCCCACCGCACCACGATCGCCGGGGCCGAGCACTCCCCCAACACCGCCCGCCCGCGCGAGACGGCCGAGGCGCTCGCGGCGTTCTGGGACCGCGTGGACGGGGCCTGACCGGTCAGTACTGCGACTGGAGGTGCTGCCAGAACCCGTCCCGCAGCGCCCGGCGCAGGTGCGCGTGGCCGCGCAGCGAGTGCTGGAGCAGGCGTTCGGCCTCCACCAGCAGGTCCTGGTCGACCGAGCCGGGCAGATAGGGGTGGCCGGGCAGCAGGTCGGCGAGGGATTCGCGGCCGCGGGCGGCGAGCCAGGCGGCGGCGATCTGGGCGCCGACGAAGCGGACGTCGTCCCGTGAGGGGGCCGGGGTGTCGTCCTCGTACGTCGTGACCGGGCGCCGGGTGACGTAGGGGCGGCAGAAGTCCAGGTCGAAGGTGCGCTGGCTGTCGACCTCCCAGAGCAGCGGTTCGGCCTGGTTGCGGCCCTCCCCGGCCTCGATGCCCCAGAGGTGGACGCGGGCGCCGTAGCCCTGGGCCGCCTCGACCGCCGAGACCAGGTCCTCGTCGCCGCCGATGAGGGCCGCGTCGCTGATGGCGCGGTGCCGGGCGAGCGATTCGAGGTCGGTGCGGATGAGGGAGTCGACGCCCTTCTGCTGGTTGTTGGCGTTCAGGTTGCCCAGCCGCACCTTGACGTCGGGGAGTTCGGCGATGGCCTGCTGTTCGGTGGTGTGGATGCGACGCCTGGCCCCGTCGTACCAGTACACGCGCAGCAGCCGGCTGTCGGCGAAGATCGTGCGGGCCTTGTCGATGAAGGCCTCGATCAGCCCTTCGGCGTCGAGGTCGAAGGAGCGGCGGTCCTCGGTGCCGGTGACGAGCAGTCCGGCCGCGGCGTACACATAGCCCGCGTCCACGAAGATCGCGTGCGTGGAAGGGGTCTTGGAGACCTCTCCGAGCACGCGCTGGAGCAGTTCGTTGGTGCGGTCCAGGCGCTCGGCGATGTCGTACGGGCGGGGAGGCTGCGGGTCAGCCGTGCTCATGCGGACCTCACGGTCTGCGGACAGGTCCGTGTACAGGTGACTACCGGCGGGTACTTAGACATCCAAAAAATTTCCTTAGCGTAGGGAATGTTTGTACCGGGCAAGCCGTTGTAACACTCGTGGAACGCGAGGGAATCCTCGCGTTCCTATCCTCGCGGGTAGGCGACATCACCCGCGCCAGTAGTTCTCCAGCAGGAGGATCAGACGAAGGGAAGCCTTATGCGCTTCGAGATCATGCGACTCGACGACGTCGACGGTACCGCCGTGGACTCCACCGTCGTGGACGCCGCCTCCGTCAACCGGATCGTGCAGCAGGCGGCCGCCATAGGCCAGCGCATCTACATCCGGCCGGCCGACAGCTCGGCTTCGTAACGCTTCATGGGTCATGGGCTTCTGACATCCGACGCCTGATCACGCATTGCGCCGCTAAAGACGAAGCGCCCCCGCACGGAAGGACCGTGCGGGGGCGCTGTGGTGTCCAGGAGGGGTCTCAGGAGTTCTGGATGACCTGGGTGACGCCGTTGATGATCTGCTGCACGGCGATGGCGGAGAGCATCATTCCGGCGAGCCGGGTCACCAGGACCACCCCGCCGTCCTTGATGATCCGGATGATCACCAGGGAGTAGCGCATCGTCAGCCAGAGCACCACGTGCATGGCCGCGATCGCCGACCAGACGGAGAGCTGGCCGCCGATCCCGTCGGCGTGCTGCACGGCCAGGATGACCGAGACGATCGCACCCGGACCCGCCAGCAGCGGCATGCCCAGCGGTACGAGCGCCACGTTGACGTCCTTGGTCTGGGTCGGCTCGTCCGTCTTCCCGGTGAGCAGGTCCAGCGCGATGAGCAGCAGCAGGAGGCCGCCCGCGATCATCAGGGCGGGCACGGAGACATGCAGATAGTCGAGGATCTGCTGGCCGAGCAGACCGAAGACCGCGATCACGCCGAAGGCGACCGCGACGGCCTGGAGGGCCATCCTGCGCTGCACCTTGGCAGGGCGGCCCGCGGTGAGGGCCAGGAAGATCGGGGTGATCCCGGGCGGATCCATAATCACGAAAAGGGTGAGAAAAAGGGATCCGAAGACAGCGACGTCGAACACAGTGAGCCTTGCGAGAGATGAGCGGGCGGTACGGGGCGCGCGGGCCCGGCCGACGGCCGACGGCTTAGGACGGCGGGGGTGAGGGGCGCGCGAGGGGTGGGACGGCGAGGCGGTGGGAGGTGAGGGGTCCTACGGGCGGCCGGTTCCGCCCGCGCCCGGCACCGGGAAGGCTCCCGTGGCGCGCCGGGTGATCTCGCCGTAGATCTCGGGGTCGGTGGTGTACGCACCGAGCCCGACGGTTTTCCGGCTGCCGTGGTAGTCGCTGGAGCCGGTGGGCAGGAGCCCCAGCTCCCGGGCGAGGCCGCGCAGCCGGGCCCGGGTGGGCTCGTCGTGGTCCATGTGGTCGACCTCGATGCCGTCCAGACCCGCGGCGGCGAGCGCGGCGATCGTGGTCTCGGGGACCGTCTCACCGCGCTTCGATGCGCCCGGGTGGGCGAAGACGGTGACACCGCCCGCCGCCTTGACGAGCCGGACCGCCTCGAAGGGGTCGAACTCGTGCTTCTCGGCGTAGGCGCGGCCGCCGTTGCCCAGCCAGTCGGGCGTGAAGGCGTCGGAGACCGTGGGTACGACGCCCAGCTCGACGAGGGCGGCGGCGACGTGCGGCCGGCCGACCGAACCGTCCCCGGCGATGCGGGCGACCCGCTCCCAGGTGATCGGCACATCGAAGGCCCGGAGCTTGCGGACCATCTCCTGGGCACGGGGCACCCGGTCGTCGCGGACCAATTCCCGGGCGCGCTCGAACTCGGCGTCGGCGGGGTCGAAGAGGTACGCCAGCATGTGCATGCTCACGCCGTCGACCCGGCAGGAGAGTTCGGCGCCGGTGACGAGGGTGAGCCCCTCGGGCAGCGCGTCGATGGCCTGCTTGTGGCCGCCGACGGTGTCGTGGTCGGTGAGCGCGACGACGTCCAGGCCCGCGGCGGCGGCGTTGGCGACCAGCTCGGCGGGGGTGTCCGTACCGTCCGAAGCGGTGGAGTGGGTGTGCAGGTCGATACGCACGACGGCTGACTCCGGGGCTCGCGGGCGGACGGGGGACCGCTCAAGGATAACCGCCGCGCACCAGGCCCCCGGCCGTGATCGCGCCCGGTCCGGCGTGATCTAGCGCTCGCCGTTCCCCTGCCGGGGCGGCGCCTCCGGGACGGTGAGCAGGCGCGGGGTGAGTGCGCCGCAGGGGACGAGGTCCACCTCTCCCCCGGCGTCGCGCAGGTCGGTGAGGACCAGCTCGTCGTACATCAGCAGCCCCGACTGCTCGGGCCACAGGATCGCCCAGAGCCAGAGCCCGCGCGCCTCGCCCGCGAAGACCGCCCGGTCCTCCGGGGCGTTGCGGACGTGCCAGAGCGGCGTGGGGCGGCCGGCGGCGTGCACCTTGGCGTCGGGGGCGGAGTCCACGTTCAGGTGGTGGCCGGGGTCGGGGCCGTCGATCCCGGCGTACCGGGCACCGAGTCCGACGCCCAGCTCCTCGGCGACGAGCAGCAGCTCGCCCATACCGCCCAGCGGTCCGGGTCCCGAGCAGGCGACGACGGTCGCGCGGCCGCCGCTGCGGTCGTCACCCGCGCTGGCCACACCGGTGAAGAGCCAGCCCACCGGGAGCGGCCACGGCATCCAGACGGGCACCTGGGAGCGGTGCACCACGACGCCGAGCGCCTCGACGCTCGGCGGGACGACCGGCTGCATCGGGTGCACCTGGCCGTGCGCGGTGCACTGCCAGGCGTCGGCGAAGAGACCGGGCACCCTGACCCGGCCACCGCACTTCGGGCAACTGGGTTCGCCCCTCATAGAGCCCAACGGTCCTCCCCGCCGGTCGCCCCGTCAAGGACGATCACCCGTCCGCAGCGTGGCCGCTCCCGGGCCGCGGCCGCGGGAGGGCCGGAGAAAGACCGGAGAAAAGTACATGTAGCTTGCATTTATTAGTTCGCCTAACTTATTCTGTGCATGACGCATCGACCTGGAGGAGAGAAGGAGTCAGCCCATGCCAGGACCCACGCCAGGAGCGGACCCGTTCGACGAAGGGACCACGGCCACCGGCATCCTGCGCCAGCCGAAGGCCGTCTGGGCCACGGCGGGCGCCTCGGTGGTCGCCTTCATGGGGATCGGTCTGGTGGACCCGATCCTGCCGTCCATCGCCCAGGGTCTCGACGCCACGCCCAGTCAGGTGTCGCTGCTGTTCACCTCGTACTTCCTGATCACCGCCGTCGCCATGCTCGTCACCGGCTTCGTCTCCAGCCGCATCGGCGGCCGGAAGACCCTGCTCTCCGGACTCGCGCTCGTCGTCGTCTTCGCCGCGCTCTCCGGCACCTCGTCCTCCGTCGCCGAACTCGTCGGCTTCCGGGCGGGCTGGGGCCTGGGCAACGCCCTCTTCGTCTCCACGGCGCTCGCGGTGATCGTCGGAGCCGCGGCGGGCGGCAGTTCCGCCGCGATCCTGCTGTACGAGTCGGCGCTCGGCCTCGGCATGGCGTGCGGGCCGCTGCTCGGCGCCCTGCTCGGGAACGCCAGCTGGCGCTACCCGTTCTTCGGTACGGCGGCGCTGATGGCGATCGGCTTCCTCTGCATCGCCGCGTTCCTGAAGGAGCAGCCGAAGCCCGCCCGTAAGACGTCACTGCTGGACCCGGTGAAGGCGCTGGGCCACGGCGGACTGGCCTCGGTGGCGGCCTCCGCCTTCTTCTACAACTACGCGTTCTTCACGATCCTGGCGTTCACGCCGTTCGTGCTGGACATGACCCCGTACAAGTCGGGGGCGGTCTTCTTCGCCTGGGGCCTGCTGCTCGCGGTCTTCTCCGTGCTGGTCGCCCCGCGCCTCCAGCGCCGCTTCGGCTCGCTCAAGGTGCTCGGCGCCTCGCTGGTGCTGCTCGCCGCCGACCTGCTGGTCCTCGGGTACGGGAACCACACGACGGCCATCCTCGCCACGGTCGTCTCCGGTGCCTTCATCGGCATGAACAACACCGTCTACACCGAGCTGGCCCTCGGCGTCTCGGACGCCCCGCGCCCGGTGGCGAGCGCCGGATACAACTTCGTCCGCTGGTTCGCAGCCGCTGCCGCCCCCTTCCTCGCCCCGAAGATCGAGGAGTGGACCGACCTCCACATCCCGTTCGTGGTGGCCGCGCTCGCCGCGCTGGCCGGAGCGGCCGTCGTGGGCCTACGGCGTACGGCGCTGACCCACGAGGCGGAGGAGCTGGAGCCGGTCCACGCCCTGGAGGACAGCGTGACGGTCTTCGCCGAGCGGTGAGCGGCGGGGGGCTTCAGTCCAGCGGTACGGACGTGCGCAGCGGGTCTCGCAGGTCCGTACCGTGTGTGAGCCAGCGCTCCTGGAGCTCCTGCGCCCCGCGCACCCGCTTCCAGGCGGCCTCGTTGGGGGTCATCGGCAGCAGCGGCAGGAAGCGGACCGGGTCCATCGGCTCGTCCAGCTCCAGGTCCTCGACCAGCCCCCCGGGCTCCGCCACCAGCACCGAGGTGAACGGCGCGCCCGGCCAGAGCGGATCGCCCAGCTCCAGCGAGGCGCCCGGGGCCACGATGAGCCCCTCGACCTGCGGGGAGGCGGCGAGCACGGCGAGGGGGCGCAGCACCTGGTCGGTGCCGGCGAGCCCCACCCGTACCGACAGGACCAGCTCGGCGCGGGGGCCCTTCACCGGGTCGGCGAGCGGTGAGGTGGGGTCGGCCATCGGCTGGCCGGACATGCCGAGCGTGGCGTAGCGCACCACGTCGCCGTCGAGGAAGCGGAGCACCTCGATACGGTCCGTGCCGAGGAACGTCACATCGGCGCGGGCGTCCGGTTCCCCGAGGGCCGAGCGGAGCCGGGCTTCGACCAGAGCGAGAATTTCTGCCATCCGGCGAGCATAGAGTGCGCATGGAGTGGGCAAAGTAAGGGATTCGGTCGGGGACGGCTGATAGCCTGGCCGCCGGTCGGGACAGCGCGCAGAAGCGTCGCTCTCTCTGTCCCGACGACACGTCGTCCCCCACGGGGGACCGGCCGGAGGAGGTGGGGACTGCTATGGATCCAAGTCGACCGTGCAGTACCGATCACCCTTCCGCGTACCGCTGTTCCCGTTGAACCTCCCGCTGAACTGACGCCTCGCCGGCCATCGTCGATGGTCCCGTGACGGTCGTTCGCACCACGGAGGAGCCCCAGGAATCCGTGGAAGAGTCTCTCGTTCTTTTGCCTGTCTGTTGCGAACGCCGTCATCGCGCCTGCGCGGTGGAGCCCGCTTTGCGGACGTGAGCGCACGTCCCCATTCCGGGCTGTTCCACGCCCTCGCCGACGGCCCTCCGTGAAGGAGCCAGCCATGTCGATGATCCGTGACCTGCGCGCCGCCGTGCGCCCGTCCCTGCGTCCCTCCCTCCGTAAGAACAGCACTCCCCACAACGCGTACGACACCACCCGCGACCCGTCCGCCTCCAGCGCCGTCGTCGACTGCGCGGTCTACCGCGACGGCAGCCGCGTGGCGGGCTCCGCCACCCTGACCCCGCACGAGGCGATGCTCCAGGTGCGCGAGGAGGGCGGCTTCGCCTGGATCGGGCTGCACGAGCCGACGGAGGAGGAATTCGCGGGCATCGCCCGGGAGTTCGGGCTCCACCCGCTGGCCGTCGAGGACGCCGTCCACGCCCACCAGCGGCCCAAGCTGGAGCGGTACGACGACACGCTGTTCACCGTCTTCAAGACGATCCACTACGTGGAGCACGCCGAGCTGACCGCGACCAGCGAGGTCGTGGAGACCGGCGAGGTGATGTGCTTCACCGGCCGGGACTTCGTCATCACCGTCCGGCACGGCGGGCAGGGCTCCCTGCGCGCCCTGCGCCACCGCCTCCAGGACGACCCCGAGCTGCTCGCCAAGGGCCCGTCCGCCGTCCTGCACGCCATCGCCGACCATGTCGTCGACGGGTACATCGCGGTGGCGGAGGCCGTGCAGGACGATATCGACGAGGTGGAGATCGATGTCTTCTCCACCCCGGTCAAGGGTGGCCGGCGCGGTTCGGACGCGGGACGGATCTACCAGCTCAAGCGTGAGGTGCTGGAGTTCAAGCGGGCCGTCTCGCCGCTGCTGCGCCCGATGCAGCTGCTGAGCGAGCGGCCGATGCGGCTGATCGACCCCGACATCCAGAAGTACTTCCGGGACGTCGCCGACCACCTCGCCCGGGTCCAGGAGGAGGTCATCGGCTTCGACGAGCTGCTGAACTCGATCCTCCAGGCCAATCTGGCGCAGGCGACCGTCACCCAGAACGAGGACATGCGCAAGATCACCTCCTGGGCGGCGATCATCGCCGTACCCACGATGATCTGCGGGGTCTACGGCATGAACTTCGACTACATGCCCGAGGTGAAGTGGAAGTACGGCTACCCGCTGGTGCTGGGCGCCATCGCGGCCGTCTGTTTCTCCATCCACCGCATCCTGAAGCGCAACGGCTGGCTGTGAGGGCGACAGGACCTATGCTCCCGGCCATGAGCGATGCTGCCGAAGCCCTGCTGGAGAAAGCCCTCGTCGAGGAGGCCACGAAGAAGTCCGGCCTCATCTGGGTCCGGGCCGCCGGGCCCGCCCGGGCCGTGTGGCACATCTGGCACGAAGGCGCGGCCCACCTCGTCGGGGGCGGTCCGGGCGAGCAGCCGCTGCCCGAAGGGCTCACCGACGGCGGCCGCGCCGAGGTGACCGTACGCAGCAAGGACAAGGGGGGCCGGCTGGTCGCCTGGACCGCTTCGGTACGGGTCCTGGCTCCGCACTCCGAGGAGTGGGAGGCGGCCGTCGCCGAGCTCAAGGGCAAGCGGCTGAACGCGCCGGACGCCGAGGTGATGACGGAGCGCTGGGCGCGGGAGTGCACGGTGGTACGGCTGACGCCCGAGGCCATCAGCACGCGGCTGCCGGACACCTCGCTCGCCGCCGCCCCACTGCCGACCGGCGCGACCACCCGGCAGCCCGTACCGGCCGCGCTCCCCCGGCTGCTGCTGAAGCGGCGCCGGAAGGGCTGAGCGGACGCCGGAAGGGCTGAGGGGGCCGCTCAGCCGGAGGACTTGGGGAGCTTGCCGCCGTAGTCGACGGTGTCGTCGTCCTCCGGTGCCTCCAGCGGGACGGCGCCCCCCCAGTCGGCCAGGGTGACGGTGCCCCCGCCGCCGCCCCGGGCCACCCGGACCGGATACGGCTTGCCCTCCAGGGAGACGTCCAACGCCCCGCCCTCGCCCTTGCCGCCCAGCAGCTGGATGGTGCGGTGCCCGGTGACGGTGTCCCGGGCCCCCTTGTTCAGGGTGCCGTGCAGCGTCAGCAGGCCGTCGAGGAGGACCTTCTTGTCGGTGAAGCCGCGCAGCTGGCGGTAGCTGGGGTCGTCCTCGGGGACCTTCACGTACTTGCCGCCCAGCTTCTCGGCGGCCTCCTGGTCGGAGCGGCCCGACTTGCCGTCCTCCTCGTGCAGCCAGAAGTCGGCGTCGGCCTTGATGAACAGCTCGTCCTCGATCCGCAACAGCGCGAAGCTGCGCTTCTTGGAGGAGACCGACCCCATGCCGCCCTTGTCGCTGAGCTTCATGTTCAGCATGTAGGTGCCGCCCTTGCTGACCAGGGTGCCCGCCAGCCGCACCCCGTCGGCGCTGTCGGCCGCCGCCCTGGCCTTCGTGTCGATCTGCTCGGCCGGGAGTTTCCCGATCCCGTTGGTCCCCTTGTCCGGGTCCTCGCCCGCGCAGGCGGTGAGGGCCGCGATGAGCCCCCCACAGAGCACGACTGCGAGCGCGGTCCGGCGGTGATTCCGGACGGCCGGGGCAAAAGAGGTCACGGGCGTACTGCCTCTCAACTGCGATCGGGGGGCAGAGCGCAGCGTACCCGGGGTCCGCGCACCGTCCGGCAGCCAGCCGTACGGGCGGGTCCGCCGGGGCGGGCCATGACGGCAGGGGCTAGCCTGATCATGACGTACGGCGGTTCGGAGAAGGAGGCGGAGCATGGCGGCAGGAGCCCCCAGGGTCTTCGTCTCGCACCTCTCCGGGGTGCCCGTGTTCGATCCGAACGGGGACCAGGTCGGCCGGGTCCGCGACCTGGTGGCGATGTTGCGGGTCGGCGGACGGCCGCCGCGCATCCTGGGTCTGGTCGTCGAGGTGGTCAGCCGGCGACGGATCTTCCTGCCGATGACCCGGGTGACGGGCGTCGAGTCGGGCCAGGTCATCACGACCGGCGTGGTCAACATGCGACGCTTCGAACAGCGGCCCACCGAACGGCTCGTCCTCGGCGAGTTCCTCGACCGCAGGGTGCGGCTGGTGGAGAGCGAGACCGAGGTCACCGTCCTGGATGTGGCGATCCAGCAGCTGCCCGCCCGCCGGGACTGGGAGATCGACAAGTACTTCGTCCGCAAGGGGCGCGGAGGGGCGCTGCGCCGCAAGGGCGAGACGCTGACGGTGGACTGGTCGGCGGTGAGCGGCTTCTCGCTGGAGGAGCACGGGCAGGGCGCCGAGAACCTGGTCGCCACCTTCGAACGGCTGCGCCCCGCCGACGTCGCCAACGCCCTGCACCACCTCTCCCCCAAGCGCCGCGTCGAGGTGGCCGCCGCCCTGGACGACGACCGGCTGGCCGACGTCCTGGAGGAGCTGCCCGAGGACGATCAGGTGGAGATCCTCGGCAAGCTCAAGGAGGAGCGGGCCGCCGACGTCCTGGAGGCGATGGACCCGGACGACGCGGCCGACCTGCTCTCGGAGCTGCCCGAGGAGGACAAGGAGCGGCTGCTGACCCTGATGCGGCCGGACGACGCGGCCGACGTACGGCGTCTGATGGCGTACGAGGAGCGGACGGCGGGGGGTCTGATGACGACCGAGCCGATCGTGCTGCGCCCGGACGCCACGGTGGCCGACGCGCTGGCCCGGGTCCGTCAGCAGGACCTCTCCCCCGCGCTCGCCGCACAGGTGTACGTGTGCCGCTCGCCCGACGAGACGCCGACCGGCAAGTACCTGGGCACCGTCCACTTCCAGCGGCTGCTGCGCGACCCGCCGTTCACCCTGGTCAGCTCCATCGTCGACAGCGACCTGGTGCCGCTGCCCCCGGACACCCCGCTGCCGACCGTGACCAGCTATCTGGCCGCGTACAACCTGGTCTCCGCACCCGTGGTGGATGAGAGCGGGTCCCTGCTGGGCGCGGTGACGGTGGACGACGTCCTGGACCACCTGCTGCCCGAGGACTGGCGCGAGACCGACTTCCACGGCGAGGAGGGCATCCGCCATGGCCGAACGTGAGGAACGGTCGAAGGCCTCCTCCACGGGCGCCTCGGGCCTGATGCGCCCGCCGCGCACCCGGATCGACCAGCCGAAGTCGCCGCGGCGGCGGCTGCTGCCGGAGTACGACCCGGAGGCCTTCGGCCGGTTCTCGGAGCGGATCGCGCGGTTCCTGGGCACGGGCCGGTTCATCGTCTGGATGACGCTGATCATCATCGTCTGGGTGGCGTGGAACGTCTGGGCGCCCAAGGACATGCGGTGGGACGAGTACCCGTTCATCTTCCTGACCCTGATGCTCTCGCTCCAGGCGTCGTACGCGGCCCCGCTGATCCTGCTCGCGCAGAACCGGCAGGACGACCGGGACCGGGTCACCCACGAGCAGGACCGCAAGCAGAACGAGCGCTCCATCGCCGACACCGAGTACCTCAGCCGGGAGATCGCGGCGCTGCGGATGGGCCTCGGCGAGGTCGCCACCCGGGACTGGATCCGCTCGGAGCTCCAGGACATGGTGAGGGATATGGAGGACCGCCGGATCCTCCTCGGATCCGAGAGTGACGAAGGCGACCGCTGACGGGCTACCCGCCCGTAGGGCCGGGCGCCGTAACATCGTCGGTATGGCTACGGAAGACGCGGTGCTTGAGGCACTGGCGACAGTGAACGACCCGGAGATCCACCGCCCGATCACCGAGCTGGGCATGGTGAAATCGGTCGAGATCGATCCTGACGGTGTAGTCGCTGTCACGGTGTATCTCACCGTCTCCGGCTGCCCGATGCGCGACACGATCACCAGGAACGTCACGGAGGCGGTCTCCCGCGTGGAGGACGTCTCCCGCGTGGAGGTCACCCTCGACGTCATGAGCGACGAGCAGCGCAAGGACCTGGCGAACTCGCTGCGCGGCGGGACGGCCGAGCGTGAGGTGCCGTTCGCCCAGCCCGGCTCGCTGACCCGGGTGTACGCGGTCGCCTCCGGAAAGGGCGGCGTCGGCAAGTCCTCGGTGACGGTGAACCTCGCGGCGGCGATGGCGGCCGACGGGCTGAAGGTGGGCGTCGTGGACGCGGACATCTACGGGCACAGCGTGCCCCGGATGCTCGGCGCGGACGGCAAGCCCACCCAGGTCGAGAACATGATCATGCCGCCGTCCGCGCACGGCGTGAAGGTCATCTCCATCGGCATGTTCACCCCGGGCAACGCGCCCGTGGTGTGGCGCGGCCCGATGCTGCACCGGGCGCTCCAGCAGTTCCTCGCCGATGTGTTCTGGGGCGACCTGGACGTCCTGCTGCTGGACCTGCCGCCGGGCACCGGTGACATCGCGATCTCCGTGGCACAGCTCGTGCCGAACGCGGAGATCCTGGTGGTCACGACCCCGCAGCAGGCGGCGGCCGAGGTGGCGGAGCGGGCCGGTTCCATCGCCGTACAGACCCATCAGAAGATCGTCGGCGTCGTGGAGAACATGTCGGGCATGCCGTGTCCGCACTGCGACGAGATGGTCGACGTCTTCGGCTCGGGCGGCGGCGCCCGGGTCGCGGAGGGGCTGACGCGGACGGTCGGGGCGGAGGTGCCGGTGCTCGGGTCCATCCCGATCGACGTACGGCTGCGCGAGGGCGGCGACGAGGGCAAGCCGGTGGTCCTGTCGGACCCGGACTCCCCGGCGGGCAAGGCGCTGCGGTCGATCGCGGAGAAGCTGGGCGGCCGGCAGCGCGGTCTGTCGGGCATGTCGCTGGGGATCACCCCGCGCAACAAGTTCTGACACCCCTGCGTCCCTCAGGCGCCGGACGGGCTGATCGCTCCAGCCCGTCCGGACGCCCACCCGGCCCGTCCGGCGTTCGCGAAGGCGGCCCGCCGGCCGCCCCCGGCCCTACTCGTACGTCGCGATGTCCTTGATCACCGAGAAGCCCAGCCCGTACGCGCTCATCCCCCGCCCGTACGCCCCGATGTGCACACCCTCGTGCGCCGACCCGGCGAGCACCCAGCCGAACTCGGACTCGCGGTAGTGGAACTCCACCGGGACCCCGTCCACCGGCAGGGAGAGCGTCGACCAGGGCGCCGAGCCGAGGTCGTCGGCGAGGGTGAACGCCGTCTCGGTCTGCTGGTCCAGCCAGTCGTCGCGCAGCGTGTGGTCCATCTGCGGCGGCCAGGTGTACGCCAGCAGCCCCGAGCCGGCCAGCCAGGCGGCCGAGGAGACGGTGGTGGCGTCCAGGACCCCCGTACCGTCACCGCTGCGTCTGACCGGGCTGGCGGCCACCGTGATGACGGCCGCGAACCGCTCCTTCTCGGCGGTGGAGCCGTCCGTCTTCACCGAGGGCTCGTCACCGTGCCCGGTGGAACCGTGCTGCACGGTGCCGTCCGCAGCCGTGCCGACCTGCATCAGCCAGCGCGGTCCGGTGAACGCGTCGTCCAGCCCGTACCAGGGGAAATCGGCCTCCAGATAGCCGTCGACGGTACGCGGCCGGGCCGCCGGCACCTCCTCCGCCGTGACCGTGCCAGGGGCACCGTCCGTATCCACCCGACTCGTCGTCTCCATCTGAGCGGCCGCCTCCTCGATCAGTCCTGATCCGGAGCGGCCCGCCCCCCGCGGGCGTGGGCGTCCTCGCAACCGGACAGATGGAGAATAGCCATACCGTCCGGACGAGTCGGGATTGACCTGGTGTCAGGTGGCGTCCGCGTCGAACGGAGGCCGCTCGGGCTGCGCCTGCTGCGGGGTCTTCTTCAGCAGGTCAGGGGCGGTGTCACCGGTCTTGGTCAGGCTGGGTGACGTGGTGGTGCCCGATGCGCCCGCGGAGCCGTTCGCCGCACTGTTGGCGGAATCGGGCGCCGGCGTGCGCCCGTTGACCGCGTCGGTGACGTCGGAAAGCTCCTTGCGGAGGTCGAAGCTCTCGCGGATCTCCTTCAGCCCCAGGTCGTCGTTGCCGTCCATGAGCTGCTTGCGGACGAACGTCTTGGGGTTGAGGTCCTCGAACTCGAAGTCCTTGAACTGCGGGCCGAGCTCCGAACGGATGTCGTCCTTGGCGCTGTCCGAGAACTCGCGGATCTTGCGGATGGTCCGCGTGAGGTCCTGGATGAGCTTGGGGAGCTTGTCGGGGCCGAAGACCAGTACGGCCAGGACTCCGATGGTCAGCAGCTCCAGTGCGCCTATGTCATTGAACACCTAGCTGCTCCTCGTGTTCTCCGCCTGATCCCGGCTTCTCCGTCAGGTCCCGGCCAGGTGGGACGAGTGCCCGGACCCGTCAACGGTACCTGGCCGACCTGTCCGGGCGGTACCTTGCCGTGTCGTTCACGTGCCGCTGGCCGAGCCGAGTGTCAACGTGACGGTCAGCTCCTTGCCGCCTCGGGTGAGCCGCAGCTCCAGCCGGTCGCCCGGACGGTGGGCACGGATCTTCACTATCAGCTCCTCGCCGCTGTGCACCCGCTGGCCCTGGACGGCGGTGATCACGTCACCGGACCGGATGCCGGCCTTGGCGGCCGGGCCGTCCTTGGTGACCGCGGGACCGTCCTCGGCCTTCTCGCCGACCTTGGCGCCGTCGCCGGTGAACTTCATGTCCAGCGTGACGCCGATCACCGGGTGGGTCGCCCGGCCGGTGTTGATCAGCTCCTCGGCGACGCGCTTGCCCTGGTTGATCGGTATCGCGAAACCGAGGCCGATGGAGCCGGACTGGCCGCCGCGCTCGGTCCCCTTGCCGCTGTCGGCGGCGCGGATGGCGCTGTTGATGCCGATGACATGGGCCTGGGTGTCGACGAGCGGGCCGCCGGAGTTGCCCGGGTTGATCGGGGCGTCGGTCTGGAGGGCGTCGACATAGCTGATGTCGCTGCCGTCGCCCTTCTCACCGCCCGCCGTGATCGGCCGCTGCTTGGCGCTGATGATGCCCGAGGTGACCGTGTTGGACAGGTCGAAGGGGGCGCCGATGGCCACCACCGGGTCGCCGACCTGGACGTTGTCGGAGTTGCCCAGCGGCAGGGGCTTGAGGCCGGAGACCCCGCGGACCCGGACGACGGCGAGGTCGTAGCCGCTGTCCTTGCCGACCAGCTCGGCGGCGGCCGTCTCGCCGCTGCTGAACGTCACGGTGATGTCGCCGCTGGACCCGGCCGGGGCGACGACGTGGTTGTTGGTGAGGATGTGGCCCCGGGCGTCGAGGACGAAGCCGGTGCCGGTGCCGGACTCAGCGGTCCCGCTGACGTGCAGGGTGACCACGCTGGGCAGGGCGCTGGCGGCGATGCCCGCGACGCTCTCGGGCGCCCGGTCGGTGGTGGTGCGGCTCGCCTGGGGCAGTTCGACGGTGGTCAGGCCGCCGTTGCGCTCGACGTAGGCGCCGACCCCGCCGCCGATCCCGCTGGCGACCAGGGCCAGCAGCAGCGCTCCGGCGAAGGCCCCGCCGCGCCGGTTCTTCCGCCGCCCCGGCTCGGTGCCGACCGCCGGTCCCACCTGGGTCAGCGGCTGCCCCGGCGCACCCCACGGGTCGTACTGGAGCCACTGCGAGGCCCGCTGCTCCCCACCGGGCCCGGCCAGGGGCGCCCCGGCCCCGTCGGTGCTCCCGTACGGCGCCGGCTCGGGCCCGCTCCCGTACGGCGCCTGCTCCGAGGAGCTCTGCGGCGGTCCGGGGGCGGGAGGCGGGGACTGCGGCGGTACGGGGGCGGGAGGCGGCGGTCCGGGGGCGGCCTGCGGCGGCGACGGGGGTGCGGCCTGCGGGGGTACGGGGGTGCCGTGGGCCGGGGTCGGGCGCTGGACCGGGGGTGCGGGCGCCCACGGTCCGGGGCCGCCGTAGGGCGGGGTGCTGTAGGCGTCGGGCTCGTGCAGCGGCGGCCCGGGCGGGCGGACCGGCTCCTGGGCGGCGGCGGGCGCGGAGATGTCCGTCCGCCCGGCGTCGTCGCTCCGGCCCGACGGGGTTTCGCCCTCACCCGGGCCACGGCTCTCCGGCTCGTCGTGGCCGGGCCGCCCCGTCGTGGGGCGGCTCCACCACTTCGCCTGCGGCCCGGTGGGCTTCCCGTCGTCCATGCTCTCCCCGCAACTGGCCTCTGCACGCCCCACCGAGGCGTCCTTCCCCGGAATTCAACCAGGTTTGCGAATCCCTGCGCAGGGTCCCGTCCACGTCGGGCCGGGAGGCCGGTCAGCGTCGGGGGGTGAGCGGACTCGCCAGGTCGTTGGTCGGGGCGGGCTGCCCCGGCCCCGAGGGCACCGGTGGTGTGGTGAGCGCCTTCGCCGTCGAACCGCTGCCCAGCACCGCCGCGAGCAGCGGGGTGGAGCCACCGGTGGGACGTATCAGCGGCGGCACGGACACGTTCAGCACGGGGAACGTGAAGGGGTGCCCGCCCAGGGCCGAGCTGGAGAACAGCGGCGGGGCCGTCGTCTGCGCCCGCGCGGACAGGGGCGGCTTCACCCCCGGGGCGAGGGGGGCCGGTGGTGTGGTGAGCGTGGGTGCGGGCCGCTGCGAGCCGGTCGAGGACACGTCGGCCGCGGACCGGTTGACCGCCAGACGGTCGCCGCCCACCGACTGCACGCCGCCACGACGGCTGACCGTCTCGTTCGCACCGCCGGCGCGGGTCTCCGCGTCGAGGGGCGTCACGCTGTTGCCGCTGCCCTCGGCGCGCAGGACGGGGTCCGGGCCGGAGTCCAGCGGCAGGGTGCCACCGAGGGCGATGGCCGCCAGGGAGACCGCACCGGCCGCGGCGAAGGCGAAGCGCCGGCCGCGCCAGGGCGAGCGCTCGGCGTCCCGGGCCACCTCGTGGATACGGAAGGCGGAACGGGAGCCGCCGGGCAGCACGGCGGTGGAGCCATGGGCGGTCGGGAGATACCCGAAGTCGTCCAGCGGGGAGGGCCGCACGGTGTCGCGGTGGGTGGAGCCGGAGGACCGCAGCGGCGGAAAGAACTCGTCGGCGAACGGCCCGCCGGAGCCGAACGGCCCGCCGGAGCCGCTGCCGTCCGCGCCAGGGCCCCCGGGAAGGCCCTGCAGACGGGCCAGGAAGCCCTCGGAGGGCGAGGGCGCGGCGGAGGTGGCGAAGGCGCTCTTGAGGCGGCGCTGGGCGTCGGCCTCGACCTTGCACCGGGTGCAGGTCGCCAGATGGGCGAGGACCCGCTCGCGGGCGTCGTGATTGAGCTCGCCGTCGACCAGCGCGGCGAGCCGGTCCCCCAGGTGCGCTTCGGCAGGGGTGGGACCGGTCGGACCTGTGCCACTCACGCCAGTCCGCCCTCCCCCGTCAGGACCGCGTCCGCCAGTGAGCGCTGCTCGGCGCGGGCTTCGGGCGAACGGTGCTTGAGCGCCTTGCGCAGGTGCGAGCGGCCGCGGTGGATACGGCTGCGCACGGTGCCGAGCTTCACGCCCAGGGTCGCGGCGATCTCCTCGTAGCTGAGGCCCTCGATGTCGCAGAGGACGACGGCGGCGCGGAACTCGGGCGCGAGGGTGTCCAGCGCCTGCTGCACGTCGGCGTCGAAGTGGGTGTCGTTGAAGACCTGCTGCGGGGACGGCTCCCGGCTGGGCAGCCGCTCGGCCGCGTCGTCACCGAGGGAGTCGAAGCGGATCCGCTGCTTGCGCCGGACCATGTCCAGGAAGAGATTGGTGGTGATGCGGTGCAGCCAGCCCTCGAAGGTGCCGGGCGTGTATGTCGACAGCGAGCGGAAGACTCTGACGAAGACTTCCTGTGTCAGGTCCTCGGCGTCGTGCTGGTTTCCCGTCAGCCGGTAGGCAAGGCGGTACACGCGACCGCTGTGCGTGCTGACGATCTCTTCCCATGAGGGCGGGGTCCACGCCTGGTCCGCATCGGAGGCGAAGGTCGCGGTCGGTGCGGAGATTTCGGAAGAACGGTCAGCAGTGTTGGTCACGGATTTCGGCTCACCGGCCGACCTGAGAAGGCGCCGCAGCAGCCCGCCCTGATCCACAGGCGCAGCCGCACCTCCCCTATCGGCTCTGGTGGTGTCCAGCGGAGCCCCTACCATAGCCACCTCGCCCGTTAGCTCCGGATAAGCCTTTTCCCTGCTGGGGCCGGGCTTCACCCGGGACTTCGCACAGGCTCACCGGCCCGATCCGCGGGCCGGGGCGCTGCGCTTTCCCCACTCCTTGCACAACGCCCGGTCCCATCTGCGGGTTCCCGGGTCCAGCGGATACAGTCACCGTTGCGCCAACTACGGGGACAGGAGAGGGTCATTACCGCCAACCGGCAGACGAGCTGGGCGTTCGCCGACGCCTTTGTCGCCGAGGACGAAGCCCTGCACCGGGCCCGGGAACGGGCCCGTGAGCTGGGGCTCCGCTCGGTGTCACCGGGCACCGGCGCCGCGCTGCGCCTGCTGGCCGGCGCCGCGGATGCCAAAGCGGTGGCGGAGATCGGCACGGGCACGGGCGTGTCCGGCATCTATCTGCTGCACGGGATGCGTCCCGACGGTGTGCTGACCACGGTGGACCCGGAGCCCGAGCGCCAGCAGTTCGCCCGGGAGGCGTTCCGCGAGGCGGGCTTCGCCTCCAACCGGTCCCGTTTCATCCCCGGCCGCGCGCTGGACGTCCTGCCCCGGCTCGCGGACGGCGGCTACGACCTCGTCTTCTGCGACGGCGACCGGCTGGAGAGCCTCGACTGCCTGGCTGAATCGTTGCGCCTGCTGCGCCCCGGCGGGCTGGTCTGCTTCGAGGGCGTCTTCGCCGACGGCCGCACCGTCGACTCCGCCGCCCAGCCCGCCGAGGTGCTGCGGCTGCGGGAGCTGCTGCGCGCGGTGCGCGAGAGCCAGGAACTGATGCCGACGCTGCTGCCGGTCGGCGACGGGCTGCTCTGCGCGGTCCGGCGCGGCTGACCCCGAGCCCGGGCGCGGTCCGGCGCGGCTGACCCCGCACCCGGAGCGACGCCGGTGAACGCACCACTGCCCGGTACGGAGATCCGTACCGGGCAGTGGTGAAGGTGATGGGCGTTCCGCGTCAGCCGACGACCTTCTTCAGCGCGTCGCCGAGGGCATCGGCCTCGTCCGGAGTCAGCTCGACAACAAGCCGACCGCCGCCTTCGAGCGGAACGCGCATGACGATGCCCCGCCCCTCCTTTGTCACCTCGAGCGGGCCGTCGCCCGTCCGCGGCTTCATGGCCGCCATGCTCGTTCCCCTTCCTGAAACCAGCTCATCGCAACCGGCGGCCCCATGACAGGCGCTGCCTCACCGGCATCGAACACATTGCTTCTTCGCCATTATCCCGCATCAACGACCCCGATGACCAACATCGCTCTGCATCGCTTGCGCAACGCGCTCTCTCAAAACCACTCAATTCGGCGATCCGGCTGCGATACTGCGCCGCCCCGGGGCCCCAGGTGAGGGCCAATTGTTAGACGCAGGTCACATCTGCGCACCGGCCCGCGTCGGCCATGCTTGCCTCCAGTGGCAACGATGCCCGAGCAGTGAGGGGATGGGACCGCAATGGCCGACGAGCAGGCGAGCACCGTGCTGTACGACGTGAGCGAGGGTCTCGCGACGATCACGATCAACCGACCCGACGCGATGAACGCCATGAACACCGCGGCGAAGGTCGCCCTGCGGGACGCGCTGCGGGCGGCGGCCGCGGACACGGCGATACGGGCGGTTCTGCTCACGGCCACCGGGCGCGCCTTCTGTGTCGGACAGGACCTCAAGGAGCACGTCGCCACGCTGACGGCGACCCGTGAGTCGGGCAGCGGGAACGCGCTGAGCACGGTCCAGGAGCACTACAACCCGATCGTGCGGGCCATCACCGAGATGCCCAAGCCCGTGGTCGCCGGGGTAAACGGCGTCGCGGCCGGGGCCGGGTTCGGTTTCGCCCTGGCGGCGGACTACCGGGTGGCCGCCGACACCTCCTCGTTCAACACCTCGTTCGCGGGCGTCGCCCTGACCGCCGACTCGGGCGTGTCCTGGACGCTGCCGCGGCTGGTCGGGGCGAGCCGCGCCGCCGATCTGCTGTTCTTCCCGCGTTCGATCTCGGCCCAGGACGCCCTGGAGCTGGGCCTGGTCAACCGGGTGGTCCCGGCGGAGAGGCTGGCCGAGGAGGCCGCGGCGGTGGCCCGGGCGCTGGCGGACGGCCCGACGGTGGCGTACGCGGCGCTCAAGGAGTCGATGGCGTACGGCGCCGGGCACACGCTCGCCGAGACGCTGGAGAAGGAGGACGAACTCCAGACCCGGGCGGGCGCGTCGCAGGACCACACCATCGCGGTGGAGGCGTTCCTGAAGAAGGAGAAGCCCCTCTACCTGGGGAAGTAGCGGTTCACCCGGCCGGGGAGCCGCCACCCCGGGCCACGCAGTCGGCGAGGTGGTCGTCGACGAGGCCGCACGCCTGCATCAGGGCGTAGGCGGTGGTGGGGCCGACGAAGCGGATGGAGCGCTTCTTCAGCTCCTTGGCGAGCGCGGTGGACTCCGGGGTCACGGCGGGGACGTCGCCCAGGGCGCGCGGGGCGGGGCGGCCGGCCGGGTCGGGGGCGTACGACCAGATCAGCTCGTCCAGCTCGCCGGCCCGCCAGCCGGCGAGCACCTTCGCGTTGGCGAGGGTGGCGTCGACCTTGGCCCGGTTGCGGATGATGCCCGGGTCGGCGAGGAGCCGCTCCCGGTCGGCGTCGGTGAACTTCGCGACCTCGGCGATCTTGAACTCGGCGAAGGCCGTACGGAAGGTCTCGCGGCGGCGCAGGATCGTCAGCCAGGAGAGCCCGGACTGGAAGGCCTCCAGGCAGAGCCGCTCGAAGAGGGCGTCGTCCCCGTGGACCGGGCGGCCCCACTCGGTGTCGTGGTAGGCGAGGTAGTCCTCGGTGGACAGGCCCCAGGGGCAGCGCAGCCCGCCGTCGGGGGCGGCCACGGCTCCGCCGCTCATCGGCCGTCGTCCTCGCCGCGGGCCGGGCCGCCGGACTGCGGGTCGCCGGGCTCCGCGGGCCGGTCCCCCGGCTGCTTGAAGAGATCGGCGCCCGTGCTCACCGCGGAGGCCTGCGCCCCGGCCAGGGCGGACTCCAGCTCGGCGATCCGGGCGTCCCGCTCGGCCAGCTCGGCGCCGAGCCGGGAGAGCGCCTCGTCGACGTCCGCCATCCGGTAGCCCCGGGCGGCCATCGGCAGGCGCAGCGCCTCCACATCCGCCCGGCCGACCGGGCGGGTCGCGGGCAGCGGGTCGGTGAACCGCTCGGGCTCCACGTCCTGGAGCACGGCGCTCCCGCCACCGCCGACCACCGCGAGGGTGACCGCCGTAACGACCACGACCATCGTGAGCAGCAAGAACCAGAACACGCGCATCTCCCCGGGGGCGGAAACCTCGACCGGCTCCGATCGTGCCATGCGGCACCGACAAGTCGGGGCCGACCACGAAAGGCCTTAGGGTCGCAGACGGGCCATCTGCGGGCTATCTGAGGAGGAAGTACGGGATGCGGAGCGGTGCACTCAGGCTGGGGCGGCGGGAATTCGGGCCGCACGAGCCGGTGATCATGGCGATCGTGAACCGGACCCCGGACTCCTTCTACGACCAGGGCGCGACGTTCCAGGACGAGCCGGCGCTCGCGCGGGTGGAGCAGGCGGTGGCCGAGGGCGCCGCGATCATCGACATCGGCGGGGTGAAGGCCGGCCCCGGCGAGGAGGTGAGCGCCGAGGAGGAGGCGCGCCGCACGGTGGGGTTCGTCGCCGAGGTCCGCCGCCGCCACCCGGATGTGGTGATCAGCGTGGACACCTGGCGGCACGATGTGGGCGAGGCGGTCTGCGAGGCCGGGGCGGATGTGCTGAACGACGCGTGGGGCGGGGTCGACCCGAAGCTCGCGGAGGTCGCCGCGCGGTACGGGGCGGGGCTCGTGTGCACGCACGCGGGGGGTGCGGAGCCGCGGACCCGGCCGCACCGGATCGCGTACGACGATGTCATGGCGGACATCCTGCGCGTGACGGTGGGCCTGGCGGAGCGGGCGGTCGAGCTCGGGGTGCGGGCGGACGGGATCATGATTGACCCGGGGCATGACTTCGGTAAGAACACGCGGCACTCTCTTGAGGCGACGCGTCGTCTTGAGGAGATGGCGGAGACGGGGTGGCCGGTGCTGGTGTCGCTGTCCAACAAGGACTTCGTCGGCGAGACGCTGGACCGGCCGGTGAAGGAACGGGTGATCGGGACGCTGGCGACGACGGCGGTGTCGGCGTGGCTGGGGGCGCGGGTGTACCGGGTGCATGAGGTGGCGGAGACGCGGCAGGTGCTGGACATGGTGGCGTCGATCGCGGGGCACAGGCCTCCGGCGGTGGCGCGGCGGGGGTTGGCGTAGGCCGGCCGGCTGCCCGGCGTGCGGGACCCGGGGCGCTGCCCCTGGGCCCCGCCGCTCAAGCGCCGGACGGGCTGGAGAAGATGTCCTCGATCGCCGGACGGGCTTGGGGGTGGCCGGACGGGCCGAAAAGGTGTCCTCGAACACCGGACGGGCTCGGTTGCGCCGGACCGGCCGTGGAGCTCGGGGACGAGACGGCAGTTACCGTCCGACCTCCTTCGTCACCAGCGTCACCGCTTCGTCCACGTCGTCCGTCACGTGGAAGAGCAGCAGGTCCTTCTCCGAGGCCTTGCCGCCGGCGACCACCGTTTCGCGGAGCCAGTCGACCAGGCCGCCCCAGTAGGCCGTGCCGAAGAGGACGATCGGGAAGCGGGTGACCTTGCCGGTCTGGACGAGGGTGAGGGCCTCGAAGAGCTCGTCCAGGGTGCCGAGGCCGCCGGGCAGGACCACGAAGCCCTGGGCGTACTTCACGAACATCGTCTTGCGGACGAAGAAGTAGCGGAAGTTGACGCCGATGTCGACGTGCGGGTTCAGCCCCGACTCGAAGGGCAGCTCGATGCCGAGGCCGACCGAGACGCCCTTCGCCTCCCGGGCCCCCTTGTTGGCGGCCTCCATCGCGCCCGGGCCGCCCCCGGTGATCACCGCGAAGCCCGCGTCGACCAGCGCCTTGCCGATCCGGACGCCGGCCTCGTACTCCGCCGATCCGGCCGGGGTGCGGGCCGAGCCGAAGACGCTGATCGCGCTCGGCAGCTCCGCGAGGGCGCCGAAGCCCTCGACGAACTCCGACTGGATGCGCATCACCCGCCAGGGGTCGGTGTGCACCCACTCGGAGTCGCCCTCGGAGTCCAGCAGCCGCTGATCGGTCGTGCCGGCCTGGACCTGCTCCCTGCGGCGGACCACCGGACCCAGCCACTGTTCCCCGGGGGCCACCGCGCCCTCGGGGACCTCCGCGCCTTCGGGGATTCGTGCGTCCTCGGCGTTGCCCATGTTCCGCTCCCTCCACCGACCCGCGTCGTCCTGGGCCGGGCTGTGTCGTGCTGCGTCCGGCCAGCGTAGATCGGCGGAGGTTACGTACGGGGGAATGCCGTGCGTCGGGCGGTCAGAGGATCAGGACGTCAGCCAGGAGCGGAGGCGGTCCTCGCAGTGGGTGATCTTCTCGACCACCACGTGCTCGTCGCGCTTGTGGGCGTACATCGGGTCGCCGGGGCCGTAGTTCACCGCGGGGACGCCGAGGCCGCCGAAGCGGGAGACGTCCGTCCAGCCGAACTTGGGCCGGGCGGTGCCGCCGACCGCCGCCATGAAGGCCTTCGCGGCGGGGTGGGAGAGGCCGGGCATGGCCGCGCCGGAGTGGTCGTCGATGATCATCTCGGCGACCCCGCAGTCGGCGAAGACCTCGCGGACGTGGGCGATGGCCTCCTCCTCGGTGCGGTCGGGGGCGTAGCGGTAGTTGACGACGACGGTGCAGGCGTCCGGGATGACGTTGGTGGCGACGCCGCCCTCGATGCCGACGGCGTTGAGCCCCTCGTGGTATTCGAGGCCGTCGATGACCGGGCGGCGGGGCTCGTACGCCGCCAGCTTCGCCAGGACCGGGGCCGCCGCGTGGACGGCGTTGGACCCCATCCAGCTGCGCGCGGAGTGGGCCCGCTCGCCTGTCGTACGGAGGTGGACCCGGAGCGTGCCCTGGCAGCCGCCCTCGACCTCGCCGTCGGAGGGCTCCAGGAGGACGGCGAAGTCTCCGGCGAGCCAGTCGGGGTGGGCGGTGGCGATGTGGCCGAGGCCGTTGAGGTCGGCGGCGACCTCTTCGTTGTCGTAGAAGATGAAGGTGAGGTCGCGGTTGGGCTCGGGGACCGTCGCGGCGATCCTGAGCTGGACGGCGACTCCGGCCTTCATGTCGGTGGTGCCGCAGCCCCAGAGGACGCCGTCCGCGTCGAGGCGGGAGGGGACGTTGTCGGCGATCGGCACGGTGTCGATGTGCCCGGCGAGGACGACACGCTCGGTGCGGCCGAGGTTCGTGCGGGCGACGACGTTGTTGCCGTGGCGGTCGACGGTCAGATGGGGCAGGGAGCGCAGCGCTGTCTCGATCGCGTCGGCGAGCGCCTTCTCCTCCCCGCTGACCGAGGGGATGTCGACGAGCCGGGCGGTGAGCGCCGGGCCGTCCAGGGTCAGGTCAAGCGTGCTGTCGGACATGGCCACGACCCTAGAGGACCGGGGTGGGGGCCCTGCCGCGGCCCCGGAGGGCCGGGATATCGGCCCCCGGCCGTACCCTCCAGTACGGTGGGGCCCGTGCCCCGGACAGCCAGCCCCGCCCGCCGTCGCCGCAGCCGTCTTCTCCGCTACGCGGCCGCCTTCGCCGTGCTCGCCGCGCTGGGCGGTTATCTGGCCGTGCAGTACGACTCCTCCACCACCGAGTCCGCACCGCGCTGCGTGGTCCGGGCCCCCGAGGGGGACCACACCTACGAGATGAGCCTGCACCAGGCGGCCAACGCGGCGACGATCTCCGCCGTGGGGACCACCCGCGGGATGCCGGAGCGGGCGGTGACCATCGCGATCGCGACGGCGATCCAGGAGTCCACGCTCCGCAACATCGACCACGGGGACCGGGACTCGGTGGGCCTGTTCCAGCAGCGGCCCTCGCAGGGCTGGGGCACCGTGGCGCAGATCATGGACCCGGTGTACTCGGCCGGGGAGTTCTACGACCACCTCGCCGAGGTCCCGGGGTACTCGCGGCTCCCGCTGACCGTCGCCGCGCAGCGCGTGCAGCGCAGCGGTTTCCCGCAGGCGTACGCGAAGCACGAGCCGGACGCCGCACTGCTGGCCGCCGCGCTGACCGGGCGCGAGCCCGCCGCACTGAACTGCACGCCGTCGAAGAGGACCGCCCAGGGACCCGGGGACGCGGCGCAGGTGCGGGCCGAACTGGTCCGCGTCTTCGGCAAGGACGTCCTGCCCGCCCCGAAGGCGGCGGGCGCCGCGGCGGCCGCCACGGTCTCGGTGCCCGTACCGGCGACGGCCCGGGCGAAGGCGGAGGGCGGCCCTCGGCGCGGCTGGGAGCTGGCGCACTGGGCGGTGGCGCACTCCGACGAGCTGCGGGTCGACCGGGTGAGCTTCGCCGGCCGGGTCTGGGAGGCCGGTTCCGGCTGGCGGACGGAACGTACGAAGGGCGAGGAACCGGACACGAGGGCCGTCGGAATCCGGGTCGCTCAGTAGTACGATCCATCACCCGTACGGTCCCTTGAGGCGGCCGCCCGAGGCCCCCTGGACCCCCTCTTCGACGGTCCGTTCATCCCGCACCGATTCCCTTGCAGCCCAAGGGAAGTGACGGTTCATCGAACGGTTTCGGAATGGATCGTTTGCCCGGGTTCCTCCACTGCGGATTATCGGACGCGTTGCTCAGCTTTTACCTCTGCCCGCCGCAACTTTCCCTCCCCTCGGCCCTGTTGTTCAGTGCGTCCGGCTCACCGGACCGAATCACTGACCATCCCGTCGAAGGAGCACCATGTCCCTCCCCCTGACCCGTCGGATCGCTCGTACCGCGCTGCTGATCGCCGCGGGTGCGGCCCCCGTGGTCGGTGCGGCCGGCGCCGCGAGCGCCGCAGAGCTCCCGCAGACCCCGGACCTCGGCGGTCTGACCGCGCTGGACGGTGCCGGTCTCGGCAACACCGTGGACAGCGCCGCCCGGCAGGGCACCCAGGCCGCCGGTGACACCGGCGGCCGCCTCGTCGGCACCGCCCTGCCCGCCGCGGGCAAGACCGCGGGCCAGACCGCCAAGGTGGCCGCCCCGGCCGTCCAGGACACCGCCGGTCAGACCGCGGGCAGCGCGGGCGAGGCCGTCGGCGGCATCGCCGGTGCCGCCGGTGGCGGCCTGCCGACCGACGCGCTCGCGGGCGGCCTGCCCACCGACGCGCTGCCGCTGGGTGGCCTGCCGATCGGCTGACCCGCCGACGTACGAACATGCGAGAGGGGCCCGGGGGGTGCGCACTCCCCGGGCCCCTCTCGTACGTGCGCCTCACATCAGGGCACGCCCCGTACGCACCGGGTCAGGACAGCCGCTTGACCGCCGCCGCCACCCGCTCGTCGGTCGCGGTGAACGCCACCCGGACGAAGTTCTCGCCCGCCGGGCCGTAGAAGTCGCCGGGCGCGACCAGGATGCCCAGCTGCGCGAGGTACGCCACGGTCTCCCAGCACGGCTCGTCGCGGGTCGCCCAGAGGTAGAGGCTCGCCTCGCTGTGCTCGATCCGGAAGCCGTGCGCCTCCAGGGCGGCGCGCAGGGCCAGGCGGCGGTCGGCGTACCGGGCGCGCTGCTCGGCCACGTGCACGTCGTCGCCGAGGGCGGCGACGGCGGCGGCCTGGACGGGGGCGGGCGTCATCATCCCGCCGTGCTTGCGGATCAGCAGCAGCTCGCCGAGGACGGCCGCGTCGCCCGCGATGAAGGCGGCGCGGTAGCCGGCCAGGTTGGAGCGCTTGGAGAGCGAGTGGACGGCGACGATCCGCTCGTAGTGGCCGCCGCAGACGTCCGGGTGGAGGACGGAGACCGGCTCGGCCTCCCAGCCCAGCTCCAGGTAGCACTCGTCGCTGAAGACCAGCACACCGTGCTCCCGCGCCCAGGCGACGATCCGGACCAGCTCGTCCTTGGCCAGCACCTTCCCGGTGGGGTTGGAGGGCGAGTTGAGCCAGAGCAGCTTCAGCCCGGCCGGGTCCAGCTCGGTCGGGTCGTCGTAGACGACGGGCTCGGCGCCGCAGAGCCGGGCGCCGACCTCGTACGTCGGGTAGGCGAGCCGCGGGTAGGCGACCCTGTCGCCCGCGCCGAGGCCGAGCTGCGTCGGCAGCCAGGCCACCAGCTCCTTGGAACCGACGACCGGCAGCACGTTGGCGTGGGTCACACCGGTCGCGCCGAGCCGCCGCTCCACCCAGCCGGTGAGCGCGTCGCGCAGGGCCTCGGTCCCCCACACCGTCGGATAGCCGGGGCTGTCGGCGGCGGCGACGAGCGCCTGCCGGATCACCTCGGGCACCGGGTCGACCGGCGTACCGACGGAGAGGTCCACGATGCCGTCCGGGTGGGCCTGCGCCGTCGTCTTGTACGGCGTGAGCCTGTCCCAGGGGAAGACCGGGAGGCGGGAGGAGACTGCGGACACGGGACTCTGCTTTCTCGGGTTGCTCGGGGGCTCGGGCCGTTGACGGCCGTACGGGGAAACGCCTCGGTCCCGCACGGTGACAAGCCGTACGGGACCGGGCTGCGCACATGGTGCCGGTGGTTACGCGTTCTGCGGCGGCAGTCCTGCGACGAACGGGTGGTCACGCTCGATGAGGCCCAGCTTGGAGGCACCGCCCGGCGAGCCGAGGTCGTCGAAGAACTCGACGTTCGCCTTGTAGTAGTCCTTCCACTCCTCCGGGGTGTCGTCCTCGTAGAAGATCGCCTCGACCGGGCAGACCGGCTCACAGGCTCCGCAGTCGACGCATTCGTCCGGGTGGATGTACAAGGACCGCTGGCCCTCGTAGATGCAGTCGACGGGGCACTCTTCGATGCAGGCCTTGTCCTTCACGTCGACACAAGGCTGCGCGATGACGTAGGTCACGCTGTCGTTCCTCCTCGGTAGGGCGTTGGCTCTCGCGCGGGAGCGCGGCGTCGTCGATGCCCGCCCCTAGTATCTCCGTTCTCGGGCACGATCCGAACAGGAGGGGCGGACAGAGCTGTGGAATTCACCATGGGCGGACGGCTGGAAGTCCGCATCACACCGGCTGACGTGGGCAAACGCGTCTCCGTCCGGCGGCGTACCGAGAAGGCCGGCGCGGGCGCGGAGTTCACCGACACGGTCGGCGTTCTCACATCATGGGACGAGGGTGTGGTCGCGATCACACGAAAGAGCGGGGAGTCCGTCCACATCGCGGAATCCTCCCTGGTCGCGGGCAAGGTCGTCCCGGCCGCCCCGGCCCGTCGGCGGGGTCCGGCCGCCTCCTTCCAGGAGCTGGCCGCCGTCACCGCGCGGGCCTGGCAGCCGGTGGAGAGCGAGCCCCTGGGCGAGTGGCGGCTGCGCGCCGCCGGGGGATTCACCCGGCGTGCCAACTCCGCGCTGCCGCTCGGCGATCCGGGGATGCCGCTCGGCGAGGCGTTCGGGCGGGTCGAGAGCTGGTACGAGGAGCGGGGCCTGCCCCCGTACATCCAGACGGCGACCGGGGCCGGGGGAACGCAGGAGGCCCTCTGCGCGGAGCTGGAGCGGCACGGGTGGCGGCGCGAGGTCACCGCGGAGGTACGGATCGCCGCGCTGGCGCCGGTCGGTGACCTGGACGCGGAGGTGTCGGCGGTACGGCTGAGCCGCACGCCGGACGAGGCGTGGCTCGCGCGCTACCAGCGGTTCTCCACCCCCGGCCCGCATGTGCTGCGGGTGCTGGGCAGCGGGCCCTCGGTCTGGTTCGCCACGGTGGCGGGCGGCGGGGAGGCCGGTGGGGATGCTCCCGCGGCGATCGGCCGGTGTGTCGTGGACGGGCGCTGGGCGGGGTTCATGGCCGTCGAGGTCGCCCCCGAGCACCGGCGGCGCGGGCTGGCCACGTCCGTGATGGCGGCACTGGCCCGGCGGGCCCTGGACGAGGGCGCCTCGGCCGCCTGGCTCCAGGTGGAGGAGGACAATGGAGGGGCGCGGGCGCTGTACGACGGCATGGGCTTCGCGGCGCACCACCGCTACCACCACTTCCGGCCCGCATAGCGGGGACCGCAGACCCCCCTGGCCGGGCGGGGGCAGCCAGCAGCAGGGACGAGCAGGGGCATGGGTCGCATATGAGCGCGCAGGATTCCGGTACGGCCGACCGCCGGCGGCAGTTCGCCGAGGAGGCCCGGTCGGAGCGGCCGGATCTGGCGCTGCTCTGTCTGCTGCTGGGCGCGGAGGCAGGCCCGGTCGGCCCGGAGGAGCCCCGCCCGGTCGATCCGGACCACACCTCCCCCGACCCGTACGGGATCGACGCGGCCCAGATCGAACTGGACCGGCTCGCCGGGCTGCTGCCGTACGGCTCCCGCTCCCCCGCCGGCTGGGCCTCCGCGCTGGCGGAACTGCTGGGCGGGCGGTTCGAGTTCGGCGGCTCATCGGGCGACTACCAGCGGCTGGAGTCCTCGCTTCTCCAGCAGGTTCTGCGGCGCCGCCGGGGGCTGCCGATCCTGCTCTCGGTGGTCTGGATCGAGGTCGCCCGGCGGGCCGGCGCCCCGGTCTACGGGGTGGCGCTGCCCGGCCACTTCGTCGTCGGCTTCGGCGACCCGGAGCAGCCGGTGCTCGTCGATCCGTTCACCGGGGGCGCGCCACTGACCGGTGACGACGCCGACCTCCTGGTCACCGCGGCGACCGGGTCGCGGCTTGAGCCGTCCATGCTGACGCCCGCGCGGCCGCTGGAGACCGTGCTGCGGATCCTGAACAACATCAGGGCCTGGGCGGCCGCCCGCCCCGAGCGAACGGATGTGGCCCTCTGGGCGGTGGAGCTCTCGCTCCTCCTGCCCTCGCGCCCGGCCCGGCTGCGCTACGAGCGGGCCCAGCTCCTGGTCCAGCGCGGGGAGTTCCAGCGCGGGGCGTCGGAGATGGAGGAGTACGCGGAGGTCCTCGACGCCATCGAACCGACGACGGCCGAGACGATCCGGCGGAAGGCGCAGGCGGCGCGGGCGCTGCTCAACTGAGGCCCTTGGAGGGCCAGGGGCCCGGTGGATCTGGCCGGAAAGCAGTCCGAATTCCGGCTGGAAACCGCACCTTTCCGTCCCCCCGCGCCGGACCCCGGGGAGCCGGTTCCGGCCAGTCCGACACTCCGTGCGCTCCCGATGTACCCCCGAACGCCCCCATCCGCGCCCATCAGGCACGGGAATCCGCCAATTCGTCGGCGTACCCGAATGCTCATGCGCTCCACTGGAGACCCGTCACCCGACGCGCACACACCATCGCATTCTGCGATACGCCTGTAGTGCGCGCGCCAGGAGAGAAATGCCGAGGGCAGCTTGATGACAACCGTTCTGCTGGTCCACACCGTGCCCCTGTGGCGCGCTTCGCTCGCCTCCCTGCTCGGCTCGGGGCAGGGAATAGACGTACGGACCGCCGACCGGGGCGCGATACGTTCGGCACTCGTCGGCGCAGGACCGGTCCCGGGGCCGGATGTGCTCCTCACCGACCTCGACTGTCCGGACGCGCTGGACGTCCTGGAGGAGGTGAGATCCCTGGCCGAACCGCACGGCAGATGCTGTCCGCTGGCGGTCCTCACCCGCAGCGACCGGCCGCGCGGGCTGCGCCGGGCGTACGAGGCGGGGGCCCGCGGCTATATCGACAAGTACCGTCCGGTGGAGGATCTCTCCGAGGTCATGCACAAACTGGCCGACGGCGGGCGGCATATCGACGAGTCACTTGCCTTCAGCCTGTTACAGGTGGCCGACATGCCCTTATCCCCCAGGGAATTGAGCGTGCTCTCCCTTGCCGAGGGCGGGGAAACCGTCTCCGGAATTGCGCAGCGGCTGCATCTGACCCCGGGGACGGTACGGAATTACCTCGCCGCTGCCATCCGGAAGTCGGGGGCGCGTAATCGGGTCGACGCGATCAGAAGAGCGAAGGAGGCGGGGTGGATATGAGCCCGTTCCCGCGGCCGCTCCGGCGGGACTGCTCGTCCGGTTGGCCGTTGTCGCGGCGGGGCTCCTCGTCCGGTTCACCGTTGTCGCGGCGGGGCTCCTCGTCCGGTTCCCAGAGTCCGGCCAGGTCCCGGTAGAGGGCCGAGGTGCGGAGCAGTTCGGCGGAGGTGCCGCAGCAGGTGCGGGGGCCGTCCATCACGAGGATGCGGTCGGCGCGCCGGGCCGAGCTGAGGCGGTGGGCGACGACGACCAGGGCACCCGGCAGGGCGGCGAAGGCCAGTTCGGCACGGGTCTCGGCGGCCGGGTCGAGGCGGCTGGTCGCCTCGTCGAGGACGGTGAGGGGCGGGGCCGCCAGATAGGCCCGGCCGAGGGCGACGAGCTGGCGTTCGCCCTCGGAGAGCCGGTCCGGTTCCAGGGGCGCGTCGAGGGAGCCGAGCCGGGAGATCAGGGGGTCCAGGCCGAGCGCGTCGATCATGGCGGTGACGGACCGGTCGCTCGCGTCGGGGCGGAGGTAGCGGAGGTTGTCCCGCAGCGAACCGGTGAACACGTAGGCGTGCTGGGGCAGCAGAACCCGTACGGAGGTGGCATCGGCCCCGCGCACCGGCCGCCCGTGCCACCGCACCGAGCCGCCGGTGGGCGCCTCCACCCCGCGAGCACGGCGGCGAGCGTCGACTTGCCGCTGCCGCTCGGCCCGACGACGGCCAGGTGCTCGCCGGGGTCGACGGTGAGCGAGAGCCGGTCCAGGACGGGGTGCGCGGCGGGGCCGTACGCGAAGGTGACGGAACGGAGTTGGGCGACGGGGGCGTGATCCTCCGGGAGCGGTGCCCGGTCGTGGGCCTTGTCCTTGGCCGGGGCGGCTGGCACAGCGGGCAGCCGGTCGGCGTCCGTGTCCTCGGCCGGAGGCGGCGGCGCGTCCGTGAAGCGGTCCAGGACCACCAGCAGGCGGCCGCCGACCGTGGAGAGCATGGTCATCAGCGCCTGCACCGCCGGGGCGAGCGCCTGGGTGAGGTACGTCAGCGCGCCGACCAGTGCGCCCGGGGTGAGGCCGTTGCGGAGCAGCCAGGGGGCGCCGAGGAGCAGCAGGAGAGGTGGGAAGCGGCCGCAGACCGCCAGCGCCACCACCCGTACGCCGGACCAGCGGGCCAGTGAACGGGCCGCGCGGACCTGGTCGCCGGCCAGCGCGCCGGACTCCGCCACCGTGCGGTCGGCGGCACCGGCGGCGGCGATGTCCCGCAGATCGGCGGCGGTCCTGCCCGCGTGGGCGGCGTACGCCTCGTCGGCGGTGAGGTAGTCGCGCTGGCGGGCGGCCATCGGCAGCAGGGTGGCCAGGAAGAGGGCGGTGCCCAGGACCAGTGGGGGCGCCACGATCAGCAGGAGCCTCGGCTCCAGGGCCAGCAGCCCCGCCACCGCCCCGGCCACCGTGAACACGAACGACCGCAGCGTCAGGACGAGTCCGGCCCAGCCGTCGCGGGCGATCTCACTCTGATGGGTGACCTGGGAGAGGGAGCGGGCGGTGGTGCCGGCGGGATGCGCGAGGGCGCCGGAGAGCGCGCGGGAGACCGCGCGCCGCACCAGCCCGTCGCGCAGCGGCTCCACCAGGTCGGCGAGGCGCCCGAAGACACCCCGGGTGGCGAGCTGGGCGGGGAGCACGGCCACGGCGGCGACGGCCAGCCAGAGGAGGCCGGTCAGCGGGCGTCCGGCGAGGAAGCCGTGGTCCAGGGCCCTGGCGACGCCGAATCCGCCCAGGAAGGTCTGGACGAACTCCAGCAGGGACCAGCCGGCCAGCCGCAGGACGGTTCCGGTGCGGGCACGGAGGAAGGGGCGGGCGTCACGGGTGACCCGGGTGAGAGCACCGTTGCGGCGGGCGTCGCCCTGGGCGGGTCGGGGTGCGTCGCCCTGGGCCGGTCGGGGTGCGTCGCCCCGGGCCGGTCGGGGTGCCTTCACCGGGCCTCCGCTTCCTGCATCGCTTCGGAGCGCGGCGGTGGTGGTAGCCGCTCCCCCGCCTCCGTACGGAACACCGCCCGGTACTCCGCATCCGCCCACAGCTCCTCGTGCGGACCCGTCGCCCGGACGCGGCCGTCCTCCAGCCAGAGCACCCGGTCCGCGCGGGCCGCCGAGGAGAGCCGGTGGGCCACGATCACGCGGGTGGAGCGCCCGGCCCGCTCGTCGAGGGCGCGGCGGACGTGGTGCTCGGTGACGGTGTCGAGGCCGGAGAGCGCGTCGTCCAGGATCAGCAGCCGGCCGGGATGGGCGAACGCGCGGGCCAGGCCCAGGCGTTGGCGTTCGCCGCCGGAGAGCGGGGCGTCGGTGAGCGGGGTGGCGTAGCCGTACGGGAGGAGCCCGACGAAGCCGTCGGCACGAGCGGCCCGGGCCGCGTCCCGTACCGCCTCGGCGTCGGCGGTCCACGGCCCGAAGGCAATCGTGTCCTCGACCGTGGTGCCGGACAGGGCAGGGCGGGCGAAGGCGTAGGCGACCTCGGGGCGCAGGAGGGCGGGGTCCATGGCGGTCAGGGGTACGCCGTCGAGGAGCACGGTCCCGGTGTCCGGGTCGATGAGCCGTCCGGCGACCGCCGCGAACACCGACTTGCCCGAGCCCGAGCGGCCGACGACGGCCAGCGACGTACCGCCGGGGACGGTGAGGCGTACGCCGGTGAGCAGGGGCTGTCCGTCCTGTACGACGCTCACGTCCCGCAGTTCGAGGTGGCCGGGGCCGCCGGGGACCGGGCCGAGGCCCCGGTGCGGCAGCGGGTCCAGGGTGAGCAGCGGGTCCAGGGTGCGGGCGGCGGCGCGGCTGCGGGCGAGGGCACCGAGCGCGCCGGTGAGGGCGCCGATGCCGACGGCGAGGGCCGCGTACCGGGAGGCGGCGACGAGGTCGCCGACGCCGATCGCGCCCGCGCCGAGCCGGAGTCCGCCGACCGCGAGGACCAGCAGCATGAGGAGCGGCAGCAGCAGGGCGCTCTGGCCGGAGGCACGCCCGTACACGGTCCAGGTGCGGCGGCCGTGGTCGGCCAGGGCGCCCAGCGGTTCGAGGATGCGGCGGTACTCGCGGGCGCCGGTGCGGGCCGCGCGGATGGTGTCCGCGCCGTCGAGGGCCTCGGTGAGGCGGTGGGCGATGACGGACTGGGCGCGCTGGTAGTCGGCCCCGGCGTCGGCGGTGCGGCGGGTGAAGGTGTGCAGGAGGGCGACGAGGAGGGGCGCGCCGAGGAGGAAGGCGGCCGCCGTCCAGGGGTCGATGAGGAAGAGGCCGGTGACCGCCCCGAGCGGGAGCAGGACGCCCGCGACGGCTCCGGCGGCGGTGACGGGTGCCGCCGCCGCGTCGGCGGTGCGGGCGGTCAGCCGGGCGGTGAGGTCGCCGGTCGGTACGGCGAGGGCGGCGCGCGGTTCGGCGGCCAGGACCCGGGCGGTGGTGCGGGTGCGCAGATGGGCGGTGAGGCGGGCGGTGGTGCTGGTGCCGAGGACGGCCGCGCCCGCGTCGAACCCGGTCTCGGCGAGGGTCAGCACGGCGCAGAGCAGCAGCCCGGACCAGGGCACGGGCCCGCCGTCGATGAGCCCGTCGACGGTGTGGCCGAGGGCGGCGGGCAGGGCGAGGGCGGCGAGCGCGCCGCCGGTGGAGCAGAGGAACAGGGCCAGGAGGGCGGCGGGATGGCGCCGGGCGAGCCGCCGGGTGCCGGACGCGGTCGCGGGGCGGGGCTTCAGCCGCACGGGGTGTTCCTTTCCGGCTCGCGGTGGTCGGTCCGCACGTACTCTCCCCTTCCGGTCCGCGACAGCCTCTCCCCTTGTGGCTTGCGGGAGCCTCTCCTCTTCCGGCTCACGGCAGCGCATAGGGGCTCGCGGGAGTGGCCGGCGTACGGACGCCGCCGGTCCCGGGCGGAAGAACCGCTCGGGACCGGCGGACGGGCCGCCCGGTCCGCCGGTGAGGTCACCAGCAGACCGGGCGGCGCTGCATCACGGGGTGCAGAGGGTCACGCTGAGGGAGCTGTACTCACAGACCAGCAGCGAGACCTGGCTGCCCGTGGCGAGCTCGCCGAAGTTCTCCTCGGCCGGGGTCTCCATCGCCTGAAGGTCAAGAAGCGCCATGATGGTGTTTCCTTTCTGGGACGGTAACCGGAACCCGTTGCTCCGGCTGGGTGTTGAGCGGTGGTGGTGCTACGACCCCTGAAGGAGCCGGTCCGTGGGGCCGCTCGCGCGGCCGGGGTGGGCCGCCGGTGGAGCGGCGGCGAGGAAGGGAAGCGTGGTGGGCGGGCCCGGCGCGGTGTCCAGCGCGCTGCCCAGGGCGAGCAGACAGCCGGCGGTCCCGGTGGCCAGGTCCATCGACAGCCGCATCAACTGCTCACCGGCGAAGGCGAGTCCGCCTCCGTCCGGGAGCGCGTGACCGGCCAGGAGACGGGTGTGGAGGCGGACCGCCCGCTGCCGGTTCTCCCCGTCGCACAGCGGCGTGGCCGCCAGGTGCATCAGGAGTCCGGCCGAGCCGCGCAGCAGTCCGGGCTGGATGTAGAAGGCGGAGAGCGCGGCCGGGAGCAGGGCGCGGCCCTTGGCCTCCAGCTCCGGGTCGGGACGGTGGGCCAGGTAGGCGTCGATGACGGCCGCGATTCCGGCGCTGCCCGCTCCGAGGTAGGGCATCAGCCGCTTGCCCTCGACGACGAGGAGTTCGCCGTCGTCACCCGCCCGGCACCGGTCCAGGTCACGCCGCAGAGCCGCGGCCGCCAGGTCGAGGAGGGCGGTGTCCCCGGTGGTCTCGTACCGCCGTATCAGCAGCAGGGCGACCCCGGTCGCACCGTGCAGGAGGCCGGTGCGGGGTGAGGGCGAGCCGTCGACCAGGGCGCGTACGGCGAGAGCGGTGCAGCGGCCGGCCGCTGCGGCGAGCGCCGGGGCTTCGGTGGCGGAGGCGGTGCGGGCCAGGTCGTCGAGGGCGAGGCCGATACCGGCGTACCCGCTGTGCAGGCCGGGTGTCAGCCCTTCCAGGGGCTGGTCCAGGATGATCCGGGTGAGGTCGGCGGCCTCGGCGGAGCGGCCGATCCGGTTCAGGGTCCAGGCGATGCCGGTGAGGCCGTCGTAGAAGCCGAGGGGGGAGCCGGAGGCCGGGTCCTTGGCCTGCCGCACCAGCCACTCCTCGGCCGGCTCGCAGCGCGGGGCACCGGTCTCGTGCAGGGCGAAGAGCACCCCGGCCGCCCCGTAGGCGAAGGACTGGCCGCCGGTCGCGGTGGCGAACTGGGCGATGTCGCCCGGGAAACATCGGTCCTCGCGGTCGGGCGTACAGGAGGCGGCGATGGCGCGGGCCATCGCGGCGCGGCTCTCGGGCCAGTCACCGGGCGCGGGCGGCAGTGGCGAGGGTGTCTCCGTGCCCCGCTGGATCTCCTCGACCGCCGGGCGCAGGCTCTCCTCCGCCACCGGGAAGATGTGCGCGATCTCCCGGGCGAGACCGGCGGCCTTCGTGCGGTCGATGCCGAAGAGGGTGGTGAGCGGCAGGTACAGGGCAAGCCGCAGACAGGCGAGTGCGTACCGGTCGATCTCGGTGCCGCGCCGGTCGGGCGGGGCCACGAAGGCCGGGTTGGCGACGATCTGGCGGCGCCGGTCGGCGGCCGGGGAAGCTGCCTCGAAGTCCAGCAGGACGATCCGGGAGGTCTCCTCGTCGACCATGACGTTGCTCATGTGCAGGTCGCTGATGACGATGCCGCGAGCGTGTACGGCCTCGACGGCGCTCTCGACCTGCCCGTACAACTCCTCCGCCCACACCGCGTGTTCGGCGAGCAGCTCGGGGGACGGGTTCTGCCGGGCGAGCGGGAAGCGGCGGGCGAAGACGGTGTTGAGCGTGGTGCCCGGTATGTACTGCAGCACGAGGAAGTGGTGGCCGCCGACCTCGAACGCGTCGTGCACGGCCGGTACGCACTCCAGTCCCGCCAGCCGCTCCAGCGCGGTCCGCTCCCGCTCCAGCCGGGCGACGGCATCCGCCCCGTCGGCGGCGAGCCCGGCGTAGGGGCGGGCCTCCTTGAGGACGACCTGCTCGCCGGTACGGGTGTCGCGGCCGAGGTAGACCCCGCCGCCGTTGGAGAAGTGGAGCGCCTTCTCGACGGTGTACGGCACATCGCCGAGGCCGGTGGCGGCGCGCGCTTCGAGGTGCGGCTTCAGGAACTCCGGCGGGGTCACCCAGGCCGGTATCCGGAAGGCCGGGCCCCGGTCGTCGGGGACGAGGCGGCCCTGCGGGTCGGCGACGGCGGGCACGGGCCGCCCGTCGGGGCCCGCGCAGAATCGGGCGGCGAACGCCCCGTACCGGGTGTGCACCGGACCGTTCCCGCACCGCAGATCGCTGAGGATGTACGGGCCGTGCTCGCCCTCCAGCAGCTTCATCAGCGCGGCGCACACCTCGGGGAACGTGTCCTCGGAGTGCGGGTAGACCGTGATGAACTTGCCGCTCCCCGCCCGGTCCGCGTACTTGGCGTTCCGCAGGTTCAACAGGCCGGGCGACGGTACGCACTTGAAGGGCAGCCGGTGGGCCAGACAGTGTCCGGCGACCCTCTCCAGCACCGATGCGGCGTTGTCGGCGGCGGCCGCTATGTGGATCTTCCACCCCTGGGCCGGCAGCCGGAGCCCGTCCGGGCTGAAGGAGAGCCAGTCGCCGCGCCGGGAGCGGGTCCACCCCTGGGGGGCGGCGCCCCGGACCGGTGCGTAGAACGTGCGCTCCTCGGCGCCGTCCTCAAGCGAACGGTGGGGTGCGTCGTAGAAGCGGCGGTCCGCCTGGCAGTACGCGGCGTACTCCGGATTCACGACATTCCCCTCGCTCGGTCGTTGCTGGCGAGAGAGAAATTGTCATAACGATGAGCATCGCCAATAGTCACCGATGTCATGACTCATACATGCGCACGATCCATGCGGACCGCATCGCGCAACCGTGCTTTCCCTGCTGCGGGCAGGGGCGCACGCGGGGCGCGTTCAGCCTGGGGCGCGCACCGGTCCGTCCCCGCCCGGGGACGGAATCAGCCCGCCGCGCGCACCAGCCCGTCCCCGGCCGACGTAGGGAGACAGAGCACGGACCGCCCGTCCCGGCGGCGCCGCACCAGCCCCGCGTCCAGCAGGACCCGCAGGTGACGGCCGACGGGGCCCAGCCCCTGCCCGGTCAGCGCGGTGAGCCGGGTGGTGGACAGCGGCGAGGCCGGCAGCACGGGAACTCCCGCCCGCGCCGGGCCGATCAGCGCACCGAGTGCCTGCGGTACGGGGCTGCGGGCGGGACGCGGAGAGGAGCCGACAGGCAGACTGCGGGGGGACGGATCACCCCGTACGAAGGAAACGAAGGAGACGACGACCTCGTGACCAGCCAGGACACCTTCAACTCCCCCGAGAGCTCCGAGAGCTCCGAGAACCAGGCCCCCGGCCGCAGCCAGCGGGAGGCCATGCTCGCGGGCGAGCTCTACCTCGCCGACGACCCGGAGATCGCGGCGGACGCCCTGCGCTCGGCGCTCCTGAACGAGCGCTTCAACGCCACATCGGCCGGCGACCCCGAGGCCCGGCGCGCCGCGCTGGCCGAGCTGCTGGGCGAGCTGGGCGAGGGCGCCGAGATCCGTCCGCCGCTGCGGGTGGACTACGGGCACCAGATCACCGTGGGCCCGCGCACGTTCGTCAACTTCGGGGCGGTCTTCCTGGACGTCGCCCGCATCACGATCGGCGCCGACGTCCAGATGGGCCCCAACGTCCAGCTCCTCACCCCCACCCACCCCATCGACCCGGAGCCGCGCCGCGCCAAGTGGGAGGCCGCGCAGCCGATCACGATCGGGGACAACGTGTGGCTGGGTGGCGGGGCGATCGTCTGCCCCGGCGTGAGCATCGGGGAGAACACGGTGGTCGGCGCGGGCGCGGTGGTCACGAAGGACCTGCCGGCGAATGTGGTCGCGGTGGGCAATCCGGCCCGGGTGATCCGCAAGATCGGGGAGGCGGAGGGGAAGGCGGCCCCGACGGCTCCGTAACCGTGGGCCTGGGGTCGTGGACCGACCCGGCTCCACGACCCCGCCCCTCCCCGGCCTCGCCCCTACGCCGCCCGCCACGCCTCCGTCGCGCACGAGACCTCGAAGTGCCACCACCCCTCGTCCTGGCCACGGACGAGCAGTTCCTTGATCGCCCGGAGGTCCGCGCCGCCCGGCACGGTGAACGCGACCAGTGGGAACTCCGCGCTGAACACCTCGCCGCCCAGCCCGAACGGGGCGAGCCGCGCGTGCACGGCGCGGGCGTCCCGGCCGAGCGGACCGTCCGGCACGGGCAGCACCCGTACGGTGCAGTTGCCCGAGTCCGCCGCCCGCCCGGTGGCCCAGTGCACCCCGTCCGCGTCGGTCGTGAACCGTACGGTCTCGCCCTCGGCGACCCCGTCCTGGAGGAAGGGCACGTTGTCGAGGCGGGCGGTGTCGGCGCTCAGCCGGGTCGCCCACAGCCCCTCGGTGTCGTACGGCAGCCGGCCCTCACGCGGCACGAAGCGGAACCAGACCTTGATCCGTCGGCCGACGTCCTGGGCCGGGTGCCCGTCGCGGGGCGGGCGCGGCGGACCGGCGTCGGGCGAGCTCATGGCCCCATGGTCCCCCCTGTGCCGGGCTCCCGCTCGTCCGGCCTCGTGCCGCCGGGGGCCGCGGCGGGCACGCGGAACACCAGTTCATGAAGTCAACGAGCACCCCAACTGTCTACGAAGTCGACCAATCGACTTACCCCTGACGTCAGTTGTTGCGAATCCGGACTCTCCCACGAGACACATCCCGCACACCTCTTGACGCGTACAGGCCCATCGGGGAAACATCACCGTAACGAGAGAGCGCTCTCTCGCATTCCCCCCTCAGGCGCTCTCCCGCCCGTCCGTCGTGCACGCGTACCACGACCCAGGAGACGTACCTTCATGCATGTTCCCCCCACCGCACCACGCTCCGCACCGCGCAGGCACCGCAGGTCCAAGGCCCTCGGGTTCGCCGCGCTCGCCGTATCGCTGCTCATGGCCGTCCCCACCGCCCAGACAGCGTTCGGCGAAGAGTCCCAGCAGGTCCAGGCCGTCCCCGGCGGCGGTGACCTCGGGCCGAACGTCCATGTCTTCGACCCCTCCACGCCCGACATCCAGGGCAAGGTCGACGAGATCTTCAAGAAGCAGGAGTCCGCGCAGTTCGGCCTCGACCGCTACGCGCTGCTGTTCAAGCCGGGCACGTACGACAACATCAACGCGCAGATCGGGTTCTACACCTCGATCGCGGGCCTCGGGCTCAACCCGAACGACACCACCTTCAACGGCGATGTGACGGTCGACGCGGGCTGGTTCGACGGGAACGCCACGCAGAACTTCTGGCGCTCGGCGGAGAACCTGACGCTGAACCCGGTCAACGGCACCAACCGCTGGGCGGTCTCCCAGGCCGCGCCGTTCCGCCGGATGCATGTCAAGGGCGGGCTGAACCTGGCGCCCGACGGGTACGGCTGGGCCAGCGGCGGCTACATCGCCGACAGCAAGATCGACGGCCAGGTCGGGCCGTACTCCCAGCAGCAGTGGTACACCCGCGACAGCTCGGTCGGCGGCTGGGGCAACGGCGTCTGGAACATGACGTTCTCGGGCGTCGAGGGCGCGCCGGCCAACAGCTTCCCGGAGCCGCCCTACACCACGCTCCAGACGACCCCCATCTCCCGCGAGAAGCCCTTCCTCTACCTCGACGGGGACGACTACAAGGTCTTCGTCCCCCAGAAGCGGGAGAACGCGCGGGGTGTCTCGTGGGCCAACGGCACACCGGCGGGTGAGTCGATCCCGCTGGACCAGTTCTACGTCGTGAAGGAGGGGGCGGACGCCGCCACCATCAACGCCGCCGTGGAGCAGGGCCTGCACCTCCTGTTCACCCCCGGCGTCTACCACATCGACGAGCCGATCACGATCAACCGCCCGGACACGGTGGCCCTCGGTCTGGGCCTCGCGACGATCATCCCGGACAACGGGGTGACCGCGATCAAGGTCGGTGACGTGGACGGCGTCAAGCTCGCGGGCCTCCTGGTCGACGCGGGCCCGGTGAACTCCGAGACGCTGATCGAGGTCGGCCCGGAGAACGCCTCGGCCGACCACGCGGCCAACCCGACATCGCTCCAGGACGTGTTCGTACGGATCGGCGGAGCGGGCCCCGGCAAGGCGACCACCAGCATCGTCGTCAACAGCGACGACACGATCATCGACCACACCTGGGTGTGGCGCGCGGACCATGGCGAGGGCTGGGGCTGGGAGACCAACCGGGCCGACTACGGGGTCCGGGTCAACGGTGACGACGTCCTGGCGACCGGTCTGTTCGTCGAACACTTCAACAAGTACGACGTCGAGTGGTACGGCGAGCGCGGCCGGACGATCTTCTTCCAGAACGAGAAGGCGTACGACGCCCCCAACCAGGAGGCGATCCAGAACGGCGACACCAAGGGCTACGCGGCCTACCGGGTCGACGACTCGGTCGAGGAGCACGAGGGCTGGGGCATGGGCAGCTACTGCTTCTACAACGTCGACCCGACCATCGTCCAGGGCCACGGCTTCAAGGCCCCGGTGAAGCCCGGGGTGAAGTTCCACAGCCTGATCGTGGTCTCGCTGGGCGGCCAGGGACAGTACGAGCATGTGATCAACGAGGTCGGGTCCCCCACGTCCGGAACGGACACGATCCCCTCGCAGGTGGTGTCCTTCCCGTAGCGCTTGATACGACTGACTACGGGAGCTGTACGGGAGCGGGGCCCGGCTGCTGATGAGCGCCGGGCCCCGCTCCGCTGCCTTCTCCGTGCCCCCAGGTCCGAACGGCCGCGGCCCCCGCCCGAGGTGTCCGGGCGGGGGCTGCGGGCTGGGCGTACGGCGGGAGGATCAGCCCTCGCCGGTCAGGTTGATGGTGACCGTGCGCTCTGCCGGGGTCTTGCCCGCCAGGGCCGTCTTCATCGCCTGGGCGACGTCGTCCGCGCCGACCGGGTGCTGCTGGCCGTCGGCCTTGACGGCCGTGATGCCGTCGAAGACGCCGTCCAGCAGGGTCTCGATCGCCTTCTTGTCGTAGACGTCGACCAGGCGGCCGTCCACGGCCTTCATGGAGAGGATCTGCGGCAGCGAACGTGCCGGGCCGAACTGGATCTGCTTCGGGCCCGCCTTGATGGTGATCAGGTCCGACATCGCGGGCTCGGCGAACTCCTTCATCGCCCGGGTCAGTTCGGCCTGGGTGATGGTGGGCTCCCTGGTGGCGACGGGCAGTTCGACCACCTTGGCCTGACCGGTCTGCACCTGGGCGCGGTAGGCGTCGCGGACCGAGACCAGCGACTGGCCGACGTCCAGCGTCTTTCCGGGCTTGCCCGGTACCGCGACCGCCTTGTTCGGCTCGAAGCGGATCGTGCCGTCCTGGGACGAACCCGCGGTGCCCGCCAGGTCGTTCAGTGCGACGCCCAGCTTCTCCTCGTCGACCGGGATCACCGGGTCCGCGGTGCGCGCCCCGCCGAACAGCGAGCCGATCACCGAGACCGGGTTGTAGTCGCTGCCCGCGGCGCCGCGCACGGTCTCCTGGCTGTCCAGGGTGAGACCGGCCTTCTCCGGGTCCAGCTTCTGCTCCTGGCCGTCCACGGACAGCGTCAGCGGCGCCTGGGACCGCTCGCCGAGCGCGGCGTCCAGCTTGGCGACCGCCTCCTCCTTCGTGCCGCCGCCGATGTCCACGCCGAGCACCGTGGTGCCCTTGGGCACCTCGGAGTGGTTCAGCAGGAGGCCGGCGCCGTAGGCGATGCCGAGCAGCACGACCGCCGCCACGGCGAGGAGGACCAGCTTGGAGCGGCCCTTCTTCGCGGGGACGGAGGGTGTCGGTGCGGGGCGCGCGGCGGGGGTGGCCGAGGGGGATGCCGTGCCCGGGCCGCCGGGACCTCCCGGGAACGGGCCACCCTGGCCTCCCGCGAACGGGCCACCGGTGCCACCGGTGTCCGGCCTGCCCGGGAACGACGTCCGGGGCTCGCTGGGCACCACGGGGATGCCGCTCGTCAGCGTGTCGCCCGAGACATGGCCGCCGGGGCCGAAGTCGGCGTCGGGCCCCGGGGACTGCGGCGTCAGGATCGCGGTGTCGTCGGAGAGCCTGGGCGGTACGCCGCCGGGGGTGCCCGGGACCATCGGGCCGGGGCCGCCGAGGCCCGGGACGCCGTCGAGGTTGGGGGTCAGCGACGAGGTGCCGGTGACGGGGCCGGTGGTGGGGCCGGACGGGCCGGGCGAACCCGGCGTACGGACTCCGAGGTCGGGTGTGGAGCGCGGGCCCGCGCCGGGGGGCTCCGTGCTGTAGCCGTCCAGAGCGCTGCCGGAGCCGGGCATACCGGGGGCGGGGAGGCCGGAGCCGGACGGGCCCGGGCCGCCGCCCGGGTGCGGAGCGGCGTCCGAGAAGTACGGCAGGTCGGGGCGCGAGCGGCCGCCGTCGTCGGGACCGCCGCCGGGGCCCGGACCGACGCCCGCTCCCGCGCCGAGAGGCCCCGTGCCGCCGGAACCCGTCCCGGGCGCACCACCGGAACCAGGCGCACCGCCCGTACCGGAAGCCGGTGCGGATCCCGGGGCCGGGTTCTTGCGCGGGGCGAACCAGTCGCTCCCGCTCTTCGCCTTGGCCGGCTCGTCGGCGGCAGCGGACGGATCGGTGGGGCCACCGTCCCGGGGGTGTGCGGACGGGCCACCGGACGTGCCGGTTCCGCCCGACGCGCCGCCCGTCAGGCCCGAAGGCGCGGACGGCGGCGTGCCGGGGCGCGGAGCGCTGCCGGTGCGCTCCGCTTCGGCACGGCCGGCGGCGATGTCGCTCTCGGCCATCGGCGTACGCATCACGACCGGCGGGATGGGACGCGACCCGGGGATGTTGATCCGGATGCGCGTCGTCAGCGTCGTCTCGGTCTTCGGCTCTTCGGGCCGGGGCGGATCGACGGATTCCGGGGTCTCGTCCGAGCCGGCCGGCGACGAATACTGGCGGGATCCGTACGGCGGCGTACCCGACGGGTACGCGGCTCCACCGCGCCCCTGGGGCCCGGAGGACGAACTGTCAGTTTCACGACTCAAAGCAGGTTCTCCCGATTGGCTCCGCCGCCCGTACTTCCCCCATGCCGCAGGCCAGGGGACGGCTCGGCGCGCGCACCACCATACTGGCCGCCGCCGTAGGACACTCCGCGACCGGGGGAAACCTCCACGTCGGCATCACACCTGTGGGGGGCATTCCGGGCGCGGACTTAGCACTTCAGATACCGGACCGGCCGTTACGCGTGGCTGATTGCGGCACTTTCGAGGTGGTGGCGCACATCACAGCGACGGCGGTTCCGCCGAGCATGAAGAGCACCAGGCCGAGTTCGTCGCCGAAGACGTAGTCGCCTTCCGGCCGGCCGGACAGCAGGAGGAAGACGGTGACGAACCAGCCGGCCGCCGGCGCGAGTGCGCCGATCTGGGTGCCGGTCAGGATGCGGCCGCCGTAGAAGAGGCCCGCCGATCCCGCCAGCGCGATGATCAACCCGCCCGGGAACCACGCCGCTTGGACCAGCGTCCCGGCGAGCGCGACGAGGGCGCCGAGCACCGCGAGCCCGAAGTAGGCAGCGATCCGGGCCGGGTTCGGCCGGGCGGTGAAGCCGGTGGGTTCGGGCACCCTGGGGGGCGCGTTGGTCCGTGGGGCGTTGCTGCTGGGGGCGCCGGAACGCGCCGCGGCGGTACGGGCTCCGTCGGCGCGCGAGGCACCGGTGCGCGCCGCGCCTGCTCGGTCACGGCCCTTGCCCGCGTTCCCGCTCATGCGCCCGCCCCCGGTACGGAATCCGGCCGGGCGGCCGAAGCGGAACCCGCGCCGGTCACGGAAGCGGAACCCGCTCCGGCAGCCGAAGCGGAACCGGAAGCCACACCCCGTGCGGAAACGGTCCCGGCACCCGTATCGGCACCCGTCCCGGCAGCCACCCCCGCGAACAGGTCGTCCTCCCGCGCTCCCCCGCCGGCCCCGGGCACGCCCCGCACCAGCTGGTAGCACTCCGTCGTCAGCAGCGGCTGGCCCAGGTCGTTGGAGAGGGCGAAGAAGGAGCCCTCGCCGTCCACCGCGATCTGCGTGGCGTGGGCGCGCATCGCCGCCGCCTTCGCCCCGGCGTACGCCGTCCCGTCGATCTCCGCCGTGATCTCGTCCCCGTCGACCACACCGGGGACGTCGTCCACCGCCGCGATGCCCGGGAAGGCGTCCGGCGCCGTCGTGCGGAGGCGGTCGAAGGCGGCCTCCACCACGGCCCGCTCCGCGCGGTTCCAGTAGACCTTGGCGATGGTGTGCGGGGCGCCGGTGCCGTACGCCGGGTCGGCGGCCAGGTCGGCGGCGCGCACCGCGACGCGGTGGGCCTGGATGTGGTCGGGGTGGCCGTAGCCGCCGTCGGGGTCGTAGGTGATCAGGACCTGGGGGCGGACCTCGCGTATCACCTCCACGAGGGGGGCGGCCGCCTCGTCCAGCGGGGCGGCCCAGAAGGCGCCGGGGCGCTCGTTCTGCTCGGTGCCCATCATCCCGGAGTCCCGGAATCGGCCCGCGCCGCCGAGGAAGCGGTGGTCGGTGACGCCGAGCTCCTTCATCGCCGCCGCCAGCTCGCCCACGCGGTGGGGGCCGAGGACGTCGTCGCGGTCTGCGGCGAGGTGGGCGAGGGCGGGCGGGATGACCTCGCCCTCCTCGCCCAGCGTGCAGGTCACCAGGGTGACGTGGGCGCCCTCGGCCGCATACCTGGCCATGGTGGCGCCGTTGTTGATCGACTCGTCGTCCGGGTGCGCGTGCACCAGCAGCAGACGGCGGGCGGGGAGGTCCTTCATGGGGACCACCCTACGAGCCCGGCGGCCCCCGGTGCTCCCCGCTCCCCGCAGACCACGTCAGCCGTGGGCGTACCCGGCCGGAAACCGGGTACACGCGGTCGGAAGGCGTAGGCACGCGGTCAGAACTTGATGCTTCCGATCATCCCCGCCACGTTGGACGTCAGGTCCGAGATGGTCGGGGCCACGGACGAACTGGCGATGTAGAACCCCAGCAGCACGCAGACCACCGCATGTCCGCCCTTCAGTCCGGATTTCCGGATCAGCAGGAAGACGATGATCGCCAGCAGCACCACCGCCGAAATCGAGAGCGCCACGGCGGTTCACCTCCATCAGTACGGTCGGTCGGGACGAAGACACGGGGATACATGGAGCCGACGGGTTCTTACCCACCGAGCGCTACGGATCATAACTATCCGTGCCAACGCATTGATCGGGGCACAGCAGCACGAGGGGCGCACGGACCGCTGCGCGAGGCTAAGTTCGGGGCCATGACCTCACCGAAGCTGTCCTTTCCCCGCCAGCACGCACGGACCCAGCGGTTCACTCTCGGCGCACCGCGCGCCTTCACCGTCTCACCGGATGAGACGCGAGTGATCTTTCTGCGCTCCACCTCGGGCACCGACCGCACCAACCGGCTCTGGGTCCTCGACCCGGCCTCCGGCGAGGAGCGGCTCGTCGCCGATCCCGAGGCGCTGCTGGGGGGTTCGGCGGAGCGGCTGTCGCCGCAGGAGCGGGCCCGGCGCGAGCGGACCCGTGAGGGATCGGCCGGAATCGTCTCCTACGCGGTGGACGCGGCGGCCGAGCTGGCCGCGTTCGCGCTGTCCGGGAAGGTGTACGTGGCCGAGCTGCGGGCCGGCACGGCGCGGGCGCTGCCGGTGCCGGGCCCGGTCATCGACCCACGCCCCTCCCCCGACGGGCGCCTCATCGCGTACGTCTCCAAGGGGGCGCTGCGGGTCGTGGGCGCCGAGGGCGAGGAGGACAGGGCGCTGGCGGAGCCGGAGGACGCCCATGTCACCTACGGCCTGGCCGAGTTCGTCGCCGCCGAGGAGATGCACCGCTTCCGGGGCTTCTGGTGGTCGCCCGACTCGGACCGGCTGCTGGTGGCGCGGGCCGACGACAGCCCCGTACAGCGATGGTTCATCGCCGATCCCGCGCACCCGGAGCGCAGGCCGGCCGAGGTGGCCTATCCGGCGGCGGGGACGCCCAACGCCGAGGTGCGGCTCTACGTGATGGACCTGGAGGGGGCCCGTACGGAAGTGGTCTGGGACCGGGCGGCGTTCCCGTACCTGGCCCAGGTGCACTGGTCCGCAGCCGGTGCTCCGCTGCTCCTCGTGCAGGCCCGTGACCAGCGCAGCCAGCGGTATCTGGCGGTGGACCCGGAGTCGGGTGAGACCCGGATCGTCCATGTCGACGAGGACCCGGTGTGGCTGGATCTGTTCGGCGGGGTGCCCGCGTGGGCGCCGGACGGGCGGCTCGTACGGATCGCGGACGAGGGCGGTGCGCGGGTGCTGGCCGTCGGCGACCGGCCGCTGACCGGATCGCAGTTGCACATCCAGGCGGTGCTGGACATCGGGGAGTCGGACATTCTCGTCTCCGCCGTCGCGGGCGAGGAGGCGGCGGCACCGGAGACCGGCGAGAGCCATGTGTACCGGGTCAACGAGCTGGGAATCGAGAGGATTTCCGAAGGGGTGGGTGTGCACTCCGCCGTCCGTTCGGGCGACTTGACCGTACTCGTCTCGGCCACTCCGGACGAGCCCGGATCGGCCGCCTGGGTCCTCCGGGACGGCAAGCGGCTGGTCCGGATCGCGAGCCACGCCCAGGAGCCGGTGCTCGCGGCACGGGTCACGCTCACCGAGGGGGGCGCACGGCGGATTCCGTGCGCCGTGCTGCTTCCGTCGGACTACCAGGAGTCGGACGGTCCGCTTCCGGTACTGATGGATCCGTACGGTGGACCGCACGGCCGCCGGGTGGTCGCCGCCCACAACGCGCACCTCACCTCGCAGTGGTTCGCGGACCAGGGGTTCGCGGTGGTCGTGGCGGACGGGCGTGGCGCGCCGGGCCGCTCGCCCGCCTGGGAGAAGGCCGTACGGGACGACTTCGTCCTCACCCTGGACGACCAGATCGAGGCCCTGCACGCACTGGCCGGGGAGTTCCCGCTGGATCTGGACCGGGTGGCCATCCGGGGCTGGTCGTACGGGGGTTACCTCTCCGGTCTCGCGGTGCTGCGGCGCCCCGACGTCTTCCACGCGGCGGTGGTGGGCGCCCCGGTGACGGACTGGCGGCTCTACGACACGCACTACACCGAGCGCTATCTCGGCGATCCGGCCGCGCAGCCCGAGGTGTACGCGTACAACGCCCTGATGACCGAGGACGGGCTCTCGCACGCGGCCGAGCAGGTGCGGCCGATGATGATCGTCCACGGGCTCGCGGACGACAACGTGGTGGTCGCGCACGCCCTGCGGCTCTCCTCGGCGCTGCTGGCGGCCGGGCGGCCGCACGAGGTGCTGCCGCTGAGCGGGGTGACGCACATGACGCCCCAGGAGCAGGTCGCGGAGAACCTGCTGCTGCTCCAGGTGGACTTCCTCAAGAGGTCGCTGGGGCTGACCGGCGCCTAGCCCACCGGCGGGTCAGGGCCGGGGCGGGGCCGGAACGCGGCCAACCGGCCGGAGCGACAAGACGACGCTCCGGCCGGTCCACGGCACCCGCACGGCCGTACGTTGCCCAGCATGAGGCGTCCGTATATCGGTGTGACGACGGTCAAGTTGCCTGGCTGTTAACGGATGCGGCGGCGGCGCGGAAGGGAGCGGGTGGTGTCGGGCGGTAGGTTTCTGCACTGATCATCACACCGTCCGCACGGGGGAACACCTTGACCAGGACCATCCATGGGCCGCTGCGCCTCGCCGCCGCCCTGACCGCCTGTACGGCCTTCCTCGCCGGCTGCGGCGGGAGCGGCTACAACCTGACCGAGCCGCCCTTCTCGGGCAGTCCGGCCTGCGCCACGCTCACCGGCCGGCTCCCCGCCAAGCTGGGCGGGTACGCGCTGGAGAGATCGGACGTGACCGGTGCCGCCGCCTGGGGGACGGCGACGTCATCGTCTACTGCGGGATGCCCGCACCGGAGACCGGCGGCGACTGCCTCGACGAGGGCGGTGTCGACTGGGTCGCCCAGCCGCCCGCCGACGACCGGACCGCCAAGATGTTCTCGACCCACGGCCGTGAGCCCGGCGTCCAGGTCCGGCTCCGCAACGAGACCACCGACGCCTCGGCCGTCCTCTCCGCCCTCGGCCCGGCCGTGCAGGACATCAAGGCCGGGGAGCCCTGCGGAACCACGGGCTGACCCCGTCCCCGTGACGCACGCGGGCCGGAGTTCAGCCCTCCGCCACCGGCCCCTCCGGCCCGCCCGGATCCTTCCCGGGCCCGTCCAGCCCCTCCCCGACCTCGCCCACGTCCTCCACCGGCCGCCCGCGCGTCGTCGTCCCCGGGGCCTCCACATCCGGCCCCGGTGAACGGCCCGCCGACCGCCCCGGCGCCGCCAGCTCCCCCTCCTGCGGCACCACCTGCTTCTCCTCCGCGAAGTGGCACGCCGAGTCGTGCCGGGCCGGGGTGTCCACCAGCCGGAACTCCGCCGGGACCGCCAGCAGCGGCACCTCCAGCTCGCACCGCTCCTGCGCCTTCCAGCAGCGGGTGCGGAAGCGGCACCCCGACGGGACGTTGGCGGGTGAGGGCACATCGCCGTGCAGGATGATCCGCTCCCGGTACGCGCGGGCCTCCGGGTCGGGGACCGGGACGGCGGAGAGCAGCGCCTGGGTGTACGGGTGGGTGGGGTGGTCGTAGATCTCCGCGTCGGAGCCGATCTCCACGATCCGGCCGAGGTACATCACGCCGACCCGGTCCGAGATGTGCCGCACGATGGAGAGGTCGTGCGCGATGAAGACGAAGCTGAGGCTGAACTCCGCCTGGAGCCGGTCCAGCAGGTTGACGACCTGGGCCTGGACGGAGACGTCGAGGGCCGAGACCGGTTCGTCCGCGACGATGATCTCCGGGTTGAGCGCGAGGCCGCGGGCGATGCCGATGCGCTGGCGCTGGCCGCCGGAGAACTGGTGCGGATAGCGGTTGATGTACTCCGGGTTGAGCCCGACGACGTCCAGCAGATCCTGGACCCGCTGCCGGCGGCTGCCCTTGGGGGCGACCTCGGGGTGGATCTCGTACGGCTCCCCGATGATGTCGCCGACCGTCATGCGCGGGTTCAGCGAGGTGTACGGGTCCTGGAAGACCATCTGGATGTTGCGGCGCACCGCCTTCAGCGCCCGGCCGGAGAGCTTGGAGATGTCCTCGCCCTTGTAGCGGATGGCCCCGGCGGTGGGCTTCTCCAGGTGGACCAGCATGCGCGCGACGGTGGACTTGCCGCAGCCGGACTCCCCCACGATGCCGAGCGTCTCGCCCGCGTGGAGGTCGAAGTCGACGCCGTCCACGGCCCGGACCGCGCCGACCTGCTTCTTGAAGAGGATGCCCTGGGTCAGCGGGTAGTGCTTGGCCAGCTCCCGCACTTCGAGGATCGGCTCGCCCTCGACGTACGGCCGCGTGCCCTCCCCCGCCTTGGAGAGCAGGGTCGAACCGGCCGCCGCGCCCCCTCCGCTCCCCTCACGGTCAGCGTGCATCGAGAGTCTCCTTCCAGAAGTGGCAGGCGCTGCGGCGCTGTTCGTCCACCTCGTAGAGCGGCGGCACCTCGCTGCGGCACACGTCCTGGGCCATCGGGCAGCGCGGGTTGAACGCGCAGCCGGGCGGGATGTGCAGCAGGTTGGGCGGCAGGCCCTTGATCGCGTACAGCTCCTGGCCCTTCTGGTCCAGGCGCGGGATCGACCGGAGGAGGCCCTTGGTGTACGGGTGGGCGGGCGCCTTGTAGATCTCGTGGACGGGGGCGGTCTCCACGATCCGCCCCGCGTACATCACCGCGATCTTGTCGGCCACGTCGGCGACCACGCCGAGGTCGTGGGTGATCAGGATGAGGCCCATGTTCAGCTCGCGCTGGAGCTCCGCGAGCAGGTCCATGACCTGGGCCTGGACGGTGACGTCCAGGGCGGTGGTCGGCTCGTCCGCGATGATCAGGGACGGCTCCAGGGCCAGCGCCATCGCGATCATGATGCGCTGGCGCATCCCGCCGGAGAACTGGTGGGGATACTGCCCGACCCGCTCCTTCGCCGCCGGGATGCGCACCCGGTCCATCAGCTCCACGGCCTTGGCCCGCGCGTCCTTGCGGGACATGCCCCGGTGGACGACGAACATCTCGCCGAGCTGCTCGCCCACGGTGAGGACCGGGTTCAGCGAGGAGAGCGCGTCCTGGAAGATCATGGCCATCTCCTGGCCGCGGATCTTGCGCCGCTCCTCCCCCTTGAGCTTCAGCAGGTCCTGGCCCTTGAAGAGGATCTCGCCGCCGGTGATCTTCCCGGGCGGCATGTCGAGGATGCCCATGACGGCCTGGGCGGTGACGGACTTGCCGGAGCCGGACTCCCCGAGGACGGCGAGCGTCTCGCCCTCGGCCACCGAGTAGTTGACCCCGTTGACGGCCTTGGCCACGCCCTCGCGGGTGTGGAACTCCACGTGCAGATCGCGCACTTCGAGCAACATGGCAACCGGCTCCTCAGCGCAGCTTGGGGTCGAGGGCGTCGCGCACCGCGTCGCCGAGCATGATGAACGCGAGCACGGTGACCGCCAGCGCTCCGGCGGGCCAGAGCAGCATGTGCGGGGCGTTGCGGATGTAGTTGGAGGCTGCGGAGATGTCGATGCCCCAGGAGACGGCCGGGTCCTTCAGGCCGACCCCGAGGAAGGAGAGCGTCGCCTCCAGCGAGATGTACGTGCCGAGCGCGATGGTCGCCACGACGATGACGGGCGCGATGGCGTTCGGGGTGATGTGGCGCAGCAGCATCCGGGAGTTGGAGGCGCCGAGCGCGCGGGCCGCCTGGACGTAGTCGTTCTGTTTGGCGGTGATCACCGAGCCGCGGGCGATACGGGCGATCTGCGGCCAGCCGAGCAGGACGATGAAGCCGACGACGGGCCAGACGGTGGAGCTGGTGACGACGGAGAGGAAGACCAGGCCGCCCAGGATGACGGGGATGCCGAAGAAGACGTCGGTGAGGCGGGAGAGGATCGAGTCCCACCAGCCGCCGAAGAAGCCCGCGAGCCCCCCGAGCACACTGCCGAGGACGGCGACGCCGAGGGTGGCGCAGACGCCGACGGTGACCGACGTACGCGTCCCGTACACGACCCGGGTGTAGACGTCGCGGCCCTGCGGGTCGAAGCCGAAGGGGTGGCCGGGCTCGGAGCCCTTCTGGGCGTCGTCCAGGTTGGCCTGGAGGGGGTCGCCGCTCGCGATGAGCGAGGGCCAGATCGAGATGACCACCAGGAAGAGGATGACCAGCGCGGAGATGATGAAGACCGGGTTGCGCCGCAGGTCGCGCCAGGCATCGGACCAGAGGCTGCGCGGCTTTCCGGCCGGTCCGGAGCCCTCGGGCCCGCCCGGGGTCCTCTCCAGGGTGGTGCCCTCCTCCATGGCGAGGTCCGTCGCGCCGCCGGCGCCCGCCTGGGAGATCGCTTCGTCCGGGGTCTGCGGCTCAGGCATAGCGGATCCTCGGGTCGAGTACGGCGTACAGGAGGTCGACGATCAGGTTGGCCGCCAGGAAGACGAGGACCAGGATGGTGACGAACCCGACCACGGTCTGGGAGTTCTGGCGCAGGATGCCCTGGTAGAGCTGGTAGCCGACCCCGTGGATGTTGAAGATCCGTTCGGTGACGATGGCCCCGCCCATCAGGGCGCCCACGTCCGTACCGATGAAGGTGACGACGGGGATCAGGGAGTTGCGCAGCAGATGCCGGACGACGACCCGGCGCCGGGGCAGGCCCTTGGCGATGGCGGTGCGTACGTAGTCGGCGCGGGCGTTCTCGGCGATCGAGGTCCGGGTGAGCCGGGTGACGTAGGCGAGCGAGACCGAGGCGAGGACCAGGCCGGGGACGAGGAGTTCGTCGATGGTGGGGTCCGAGGAGACCGAGGGCTTGATGATGCCCCACTTGACGCCCAGCAGGAGCTGGAGCAGCAGGCCGGTGACGAAGGTCGGGACGGCGATGACGACCAGGGTCAGGATGAGGACCGTGGTGTCGACGGGGCGGCCGCGCCGCAGGCCGGTGACGACGCCGAGGCTGATGCCGATGACGACCTCGAAGACGATCGCGACGATGGTGAGCCGGATCGTGATGGGGAAGGCGGTGGCCATCAGCTCGGTGACCTTCTGCCCGTTGAACGCGGTGCCGAAGTCGCCGGTGAAGAGGTTCCCCATGTACGTCAGGTATTGCTGCCAGACCGGCTTGTCGAGGCCGAACTCGGAGCGCAGCTGGGCGGCGGTGGCCGGATCGCACTGGCGGTCGCCGCAGAGGCCCGCGATGGGGTCGCCCATCACGTTCACCATGAGGAAGATCAGCAGCGTGGTGCCGAAGAAGACGGGGATCATCTGCAGCAGCCGCCGGATCACATAACGTCCCATGAGGGGCTCCGGGGGTCGGGGCGGGTCTGGCGGGATGGACCGGGGCCGGGACGCGCGTCGGGCGTCCCGGCCCCCCGGCCTCAGCGGGTCACGTGGCCGTGGTCTCCGTACGGCCGGGTCACTTGACCGTGATCTCCGTGTAGACCGGGACGCTGAACGGGTTCAGCTCCACGTTCTCGATCCGGTCCGAGTAGCCCGCGCTGCCGTTCTGGTACCAGAGCGGGATGGCCGGCATCTGCTCCACGAGCACCTTCTCGGCGTCCTGGAAGGTGGTGATGGCCTTCGCCTTGTCGGTCTCGGCGTTCGCCTTGTCGACCAGGCCGTCGAAGTCCTTGTTGGTCCACTTGCCGTCGTTGGACGAGGCGTTGGCGTAGTAGAGCGGCTGGAGGAAGTTCTGGATCAGCGGGTAGTCCATCTGCCAGCCCGCGCGCCAGGGACCCGTCAGCTTCTGGGTGGAGACCTGGCTGCGGAAGTCGGCGAAGGTGCCGATCGCGCCGCCGACGCAGGCCTGGTTGTTGCCCATGACGTTGTTGATGCTGTTGCAGACGGCGTCGACCCACTCCTTGTGGGAGCCGGTGTCCGCGTTGTACGAGATCTTCAGCTGGCCGCCGGGGATGCCGCCGCCCTCGTCGATCAGCTTCTTGGCCTCGGCCTTGTTGTACGTGCACTCCTTGCCGCAGAGCCCCTTCTTGAAGCCGCCGTCCTCGCCGAGGACCGGGGAGGTCCAGTCGGTCGCGGGGGTGCGGGTCTTCTGGAAGATCTGGTCGGTGATCTGCGGCCGGTTGATCGCCATGGAGAGCCCCTGGCGGACCTTGCGGGCGTCGTCGGTGTCCCACTTCTTGTCGTAGAACGGGAAGGCGAGGGTCTGGATGATGCCGGCGGGGGTGTTGATGTACCGGTCGCCGAGGTCCTGCTCCACGTTCCTGAGCTGGGAGGCGGGCACGTCGTCGACGAGGTCGAGATTGCCCGAGGTCAGGGAGGTGTAGGCGGTGTTGTTGTCGGTGAAGACCTTGAGGTCGACGCCGCCGTTCTTCGCCTTGTCGTCGCCCGGGTAGTCGTCCCAGCGGCGCAGGTTCATCGAGGAGCCCTTGGCGTACGACTGGACGGTGTACGGGCCGTTGCCGATGGGCTTGGAGAGCCAGGCGTCGTGGTCGTCGTAGAACGCCTTGGGCAGCGGGGCGAAGGCCGCGTAGCCGAGGGTGTCGGGCCAGAGGGAGAACTTCTGGCTGAGCTTGGCGGTGAAGGTCAGGTCGTCGACGACCTTGAGGCCGGAGAGGGTCTCGGCGGAGGCCGAGCCGGACTCGGGGTGGACCTTGTCGTACCCGTCGATGTACTGGAAGAAGTAGGCGTTCTTCTGGTTGTTCTTCAGCGCCGCGCCGTAGTTCCAGGCGTCCACGAAGGACTTGGCGGTCACCTTCTCGCCGTTGGAGAAGGTCCAGCCGTCCTTGATCTTGACCGTGAAGTTCTGGGCGTCGTCCGAGTCGATGGACTCGGCGAGCATGTTCTGCGCCTCGCCGGTCTTGGGGTCGTACCGGATGAGTCCCCGGAAGACCATGTCGAGGACCTTGCCGCCCTGCACCTCGTTGGTGTTCGCGGGCTCCAGCGGGTTCTGCGGGTCGCCCCAGGAGGAGCTGACGATCCCGTCGGCGCCGCTGCCGCCGCTGTCATCGCCTCCGCCGCCGCAGGCCGTCGCTGCCAGGGCGACGGCCACCGCACATGCGGCCCACCTGGCCTGTGTGGCTCCGCGCATGAAGTGCCTCCTAGAGTCATCGAGTAGCTCAATGCCTCATATCACCCCATACCGCCACGGATCGCATGCGGGCTTACCCCGTACGGGAACGGGGCGGTCCGGACACGACGATGCCCGGCCCCCTCGGAGGGGGCCGGGCATCTGACGTACTGCTACCGGAAGCGGTTACGCCGCGTGAACGACGTCCTTCTCCTCGGCGAAGTGGCACGCCGACTCGTGCGCGGCCGGGCCGCCCGAGGCGGCGAAGCGCTCGGGGATCGCCAGCAGCGGCGTCTCGGTGGCGCAGCGCTCCTCCGCCTTCCAGCACCGGGTGCGGAAGCGGCAGCCCGAGGGCGGATTCGCCGGTGACGGAACGTCACCGGTGAGGATGATCCGCTCGCGGCCCTCACGCGCGGAGGGGTCGGGCACCGGCACCGCGGAGAGCAGCGCCTGGGTGTACGGGTGCGTCGGGTGGTCGTAGATCTGCGTGTCCGTACCGATCTCGGCCATCTTGCCGAGGTACATGACGCCGACCCGGTCCGAGATGTGCCGGACGATGGACAGGTCGTGCGCGATGAAGAGGTAGGAGAGGTTGAACTCGTCCTGGAGCTTCTCCATCAGGTTGATGACCTGCGCCTGCACCGACACGTCCAGCGCCGAGACCGGCTCGTCGCAGATGATGATCTCCGGGTTGAGCGCGAGGCCGCGGGCGATGCCGATGCGCTGGCGCTGGCCGCCGGAGAACTGGTGCGGGTAGCGGTTGATGTACTCCGGGTTCAGGCCGACGACGTCCAGGAGCTCCTGGACCTTCCGCCGCCGGTCGCCCTTCGGAGCCACCTCGGGGTGGATCTCGAACGGCTCCCCGATGATGTCGCCGACCGTCATGCGCGGGTTCAGCGAGGTGTACGGGTCCTGGAACACCATCTGGATGTTGCGACGCACCGCCTTCAGCGCGCGCCCGGACAGCCTGGTGATGTCCTGGCCCTTGTAGAAGACCTCGCCGGCGGTGGCCTTCTCCAGCATCATGAGCAGCTTGGCGACGGTGGACTTGCCACAGCCGGACTCGCCCACGATGCCGAGCGTCTCGCCCTGGAAGAGATCGAAGGAGATCCCGTCCACGGCCTTGACCGCGCCGATCTGCTTCTTGAAGAGGATGCCCTGGGTCAGCGGGAAGTGCTTGACCAGGTTGCGCACCTGGAGGATCGGCTCGCCCCGCTCCACCGGCGCCTCGATGGCGGCGACCGCCTCCTCTTCGGTGGCGACGTCGACCGTCTCCACCTCGGTGACGTTAGGGGTGGCGTCCACGGACTCCTTGTCGAGCTCAGCCATGGATCGTCTCCTTCCAGAAGTGGCACGCGCTTCCGCGGCCCGGCAGGTCGGTGCCGTCGCGCTCGGTGACCGGGTGCAGCGGGGGGACATCCGTACGGCAGATGTCCTCGGCCTTGGGGCAGCGGGGGTTGAACGCGCAGCCCGAGGGGATACGCGTCAGGTTGGGCGGCAGGCCCTTGATCGCGTAGAGCTCCTGGCCCTTCTGGTCCAGACGCGGGATCGAGTCGAGGAGACCGCGGGTGTACGGGTGCGACGGGCGGCTGTAGAGCTCGTGCACCGGAGCGGTCTCCACGATCCGGCCCGCGTACATCACCGCGATCTTGTCCGCGACGTCGGCGACCACACCGAGGTCGTGGGTGATCAGGATGAGCCCCATGTTGTACTCGCGCTGGAGCTCCGCGAGCAGGTCCATGACCTGGGCCTGCACGGTGACGTCCAGGGCGGTGGTCGGCTCGTCCGCGATGATCAGGTCGGGCTCCAGGGCGAGCGCCATCGCGATCATGATGCGCTGGCGCATACCGCCGGAGAACTGGTGCGGGTAGTCGTCGACCCGCTCCTTGGCCGCCGGAATGCGCACCCGGTCCATCAGTTCGATGGCCTTGAGCTTGGCGTCCTTCTTGGACATGCCCAGGTGGACGCGGAACATCTCGCCGAGCTGGTAGCCCACGGTCAGCACCGGGTTGAGCGAGGAGAGGGCGTCCTGGAAGATCATCGCGACCTTGCGGCCCCGGATCTTGCGGCGCTCCTCCTCGGCCATGGTGAGCATGTCCTTGCCGCGGAAGAGGATCTCCCCCTGCGGGATGCGGCCCGGCGGCATGTCGAGGATGCCCATGATCGCCTGGGCGGTCACGGACTTGCCGGAGCCGGACTCGCCGAGCACGGCCAGCGTCTCACCGGCGTCGACGGTGTAGTTGACACCGTTGACGGCCTTGGCGACGCCCTCGCGGGTGTGGAACTCGACGTGCAGGTCCCGGACTTCGAGCAGCGGGCCCTGGTGGTCCTCCTCGCCGCGAGGGGCGGGGACGTTCGCGGTTTTTTCCATGGTGGTCACGTACGCCTCCCTCAGCGCAGCTTGGGATCGAGGGCGTCGCGGACCGCGTCGCCGAGCATGATGAACGCCAGCACGGTGATGCTGACGAAGCCGGCCGGGAAGAGCAGCGGGTGCAGCGACTCGCGGATCCGCCCCAGGGACTGATTGATCATGACGCCCCAGGAGATGGTCGGCTCCTGGATACCGACACCGAGGAAGCTGAGCGTCGCCTCGGCCGAGATGATCACACCGAGCGAGATGGTCGCGAGCACGATCAGCGGGGTCAGTGCGTTCGGCAGCACGTGCCGGAACATCAGCCGGCCGGTGGAGGCGCCGAGCGAGCGGGCCGCGGTCACGTAGTCGGACTGCTTGGTCTGCATGGCGGTGGACCGCATGATGCGGGCCATGCTCATCCAGCCGAGCACGGTGAGTGCGGTGAGCACACCCCAGATGCCGCCGATACGGAAGCCGTCGTCGTCGCGGAAGCTGTTGAGGATGACGATGGCGCCGACCAGGAACGGGATGCCCATGACGATGTCGATGCCGCGGGAGATGATCGCGTCGACCCACCGGCCGTAGAACCCGGCGACGAGGCCGAAGATCAGGGCGATGAGGGCCGATCCCAGGGTGGCGAGGACACCGACGGTGATCGAGGTCCGGGTGCCGTAGATGGTGCGGGCGTAGACGTCGCAGCCACGGGCGTCGTAACCGAACCAGGCGTCGGCGCTGGGCTTCTGCAACGACCGGCCCAGCTCGCACAGTTGCGGGTCGGCGCTGGCGAACAGCGACGGGAAGGCGGCCATGGCGACCAGCACCAGGATGATGCCGCCGGGGATCAGGAAGAGCGGTCGGCGAACGAGGTCGCGCACCGCGTCCTGGAGGAGGCTGCGCGGCTTGGCCAGCTCCTTGACGGGAGCCGTGCCCTGCGCCGATGCGGCCTTGGCCTCCTCGGCGGACTCCGGGGTGGCGGAGGTCTTGGTTGCGTCAGGCATAGCGAATCCTCGGGTCAAGCACGGCATAGAGGAGATCCACGATGAGCGCCATCACCACGTAGACGATGACGAGGAGGGTCACGAAACCGACCAGCGCCGGTCCGTCCTCGATCTGGATCGCCTTGAAGAGGTTGTAACCGACACCGGGGATGTTGAAGATCCGCTCGGTGACGATGGCCCCGCCCATGAGCGTTCCGAGGTCCGCGCCGAGGTAGGTGACCACGGGGATCAGCGAGTTCCTCAGGACGTGGATCCCGGTGATCCGGGACGGGGAAAGGCCCTTCGCCTTGGCCGTACGCACGTAGTCCATGCGCAGGTTCTCCGCTACGGAGGCTCTGGCGAGGCGTGCGATGTAGGCGAGCGAGACGGAACCGAGCACGAGGCCGGGCAGAAGGTAGCTGACGAAACCTTCGTTGGTCCCCGAGACGGGGAAGATGCCGGCCTTGACGCCCAGGAAGATCTGGCTGACCTGCCCGAGGACGAAGATCGGGATGGCGATGACGGTCAGCGTGGAGAGCAGGACAAGGTTGTCCAGGAACTTTCCGCGCCGCATGCCCGCCATCACACCGGCGGCGACACCGATGATCGTTTCGAAGACGAAGGCGATGCCGGCGATGCGGAGGGTCTCCGGCCACGCGTCGGCGATCATTTCGCTGATGGGACGGGAGCCACTGAGGCTCGTCCCGAAGTCACCCTGGACCAGACCCGCGAGGTAGTAGCCGTAGCGGATCGGCAGGGGATCGTCCAGGTGGTACTGCGCGGTCAGCGCAACTCTGATGCTTTCCGGAACAGGACGCTCTCCGTACAGGTTCTGTACCGGGTCACCACCCATGGCGGTGACGAGAGCGAAGACCAGAAAGGTGGTCCCGATGATGACCGGGAGCATCTGGAGCAGCCGTCTTGCGACGTAGCGGCCCATGGTTCCTCCTCGTGGGAACGACGGGGGGCGGATGTGGGTCCGCCCCCCGTCGTCAGGCCCTAATTTTTGACTACTGCGTCACACGCGACGCAGGTCAGGACTTCTCGACCTTGGTGAGTTCAACCTGGTTGAACAGGTTCATCTCGACGTTCTTGACGTTGGTCGAGTGACCGAAGACGTTCTTGCCGAAGCGCAGCGGGATGACCGGCATGTCCTTGGCGAGGATGTCCTCAGCGGCCTGCCACTTGACGATGGCCTCTTCCTCGGTCTTGGCCTCACGGCCGTCCTGGAGGAGCTTGTCGAACTCCTTGTTGCTGTAGCCGTAGTAGTTCGAGGAACCACCGGTGCTGTACAGCGGGCCGAGGTAGTTCTCCATGGACGGGTAGTCCATGATCCAGCCCATGCGGAACATGCCGGAGAACTTCTTGTTCTCGACCTGCGTCAGCAGCTCGGCGAACTTCGGCACGGCCTGGCTCACGCAGTCGAGGCCCAGGTTCTTCTTGAGCTGGTCACACGTGGCGTTGATCCACTGCTCGTGGCCACCGTCGGCGTTGTGACCGATGTTGATCTTGTTGCCGTCGATGCCACCGGCCTCGGCGAGCAGCTTCTTGGCGGCGGCGGGGTCGAACTTGCACGCCTCGCCACAGGTGTCCTCGCGGTAGCCGCCCACGACCGGGGAGACGAAGGAACGCGCGGAGGACTGCGAGTCCTGGAAGACCACCTTGATGATCTCGTCACGGTCGATGGCCATCGAGATGGCCTTGCGGACGCGCGGGTCGCTGTACTTCTTGTCGTACGTCGGGAAGGCGACGAACTGGAAGGTCGAGGCCTGCGACGTCTTGAAGCGGTCACCCAGCTCGCTCGGGGCGGTGCCCATGACCTCGGTCGGGATCTGGTCCACGATGTCGAGGTTGTTGGCGAGCAGGTCGTTGTACGCGGTGTTCTGGTCCTGGAAGATCCGGAACTCGACCGAGTCGACCTTGGGCTTGTCACCCAGCTTGTAGTCCTTGTAGGCCTTGACCTTCACGAACTTGTCGTGGTTCCACTTGCCGTCCATCTGGAACGGGCCCTGCCCGATGGGGGCTTCCTCGTACGTCTTGAGGTCGGAGAGCGCCGCCTCGGGCATCGGGTAGAAGACCGTGTAGCCCAGAACGGACTTGTAGCCGGCGAACGGGGCCTTGAGGGTGACCTCGAAGGTCTTGTCGTCGATGACCTTGAGGCCGGAGAGCTCCTTGGCCTTCGGCTCGGCGGCCTTCTTCGGGCCTTCCTCGCCGTCCGGGTCGACGGGGTTCATCTCGTCGTAGCCCTGGATGGTGCCGAAGAAGTAGTTGCCGTCGGCGGCGTTGGGGCCGTAGGCGCCCCAGTTCCAGGCGCCGACGTAGTCCTTGGCGGTGACGGGCTTGCCGTCGTGCCAGGTGGCGTCCTTAAGCTTGATCGTCCAGACCTTGTTGTCCGGGCTCTCGATGGACTCCGCGGCGGCGAGCACCGGCTCGTTCTTCGCGTCGAAGTCGACGAGCGGGGTGAACAGGCCCGACAGGACCTGCGAGCCACCGGACTCCGTGGTCGACTGCGGGATGAGGCGCTTCGGCTCGGCGACGTTCATGCTGAACCCGCCGCCGCTCTTGCCCTTGCCCTCGCTGTCGCCATCGCCACTGCCACCGCCACAAGCGGTCGCAGCCAGGGCGACGACTATCGCGCACCCGACCATCTTGGAACCACGCATGGGTTCTCCTCCTCAAGAGTCCACTTTTGATCACTGCGAGAGGGGCACTGATACGTCGCCGACACCCCTGACGGCGATGAACAGTGACCCCGAAGTGTGCTCGTGAGTCGGCGCTCCCCACAGCGCGTGACCCATTGACCCGAGCTCAATGGAGCCAACTATTGAGTACGACCGGGCCGTAAACCACACTTAAAGGGTCTCGGTTTGACAACATCACCGGCCCCCGGATGCCCGAAATCCGGACAAAGTGATCCTAGACAGACGCCCGCGAAACGGACTGTTAACGCAACTTCCGGAGGGCGACGCCCGATAACCGGACACATGCATCAGGAAAATGGATTGCGTCCGAACCCGCCCCGGACAGCATTCTCCCACCGGAACCAGGGCCCCGACAGGCGTATTGCCGACCCGGCGTCCCCGCGTAGAAGACGTGCGTGCCGTTCTCCGTCAGCTGGAAGGACTCGGACTTCTTGTCGGTTCGAAGGTCACGGACTCGGACTTCCTGGTGGTCCGCCTGCCCTCGGCCTGCCGTCCGCGTCCCACGGAGCCCTCCAGGCCCGCCTGGACGGCCTTCCCGCCGCCCCCGGCCCCGGCGGTCGCCTTCACCGAGCCGCCGGCCTCCCTGACCTTCTCGGCCGCCGGCACCCTGGTCGCGGTCCCGCTCACCGTTCCCCTTGCGGATGCGCAACCTGGTCAGGTCCCCACCGTTCACACTGCCGCCCCCGCTGGTGCGGCCACCACGAATATGGTCCACACGACCAGGCAACTCCAGCTACTTGAGGGAATATTGAGGCTCGGGTGACGACGTGAACTCGGCGCACAACGGGAATGCGACCCTCCATCAGGCCGTGTCCCGGTACCCCTGCCATCGCCCCCGCGCCGCTCCCGATGCGGCCGTGGGGGAACGCGAAAGGTCCGGCCCCCACGGGTCGTGGAAGGCCGGACCGATCTCGTCGCGGGGCGCCGAGGACCCCCTCGGCGCCCCGCCCAGGGGTACGTCAGCGCTTGGCGCGGGAGGCGGCGCGGCCGCGCTCCTTCGCGTCCAGGACGACCTTGCGGATACGTACGGTCTCCGGGGTCACCTCGATGCACTCGTCCTCGCGGCAGAACTCCAGGGACTGCTCCAGGGAGAGCTTGCGGGCCGGGACCACGTTCTCCGTGGTGTCCGCGGAGGCCGCACGCATGTTGGTGAGCTTCTTCTCCTTGGTGATGTTCACGTCCATGTCGTCGGCGCGCGAGTTCTCGCCGACGATCATGCCCTCGTAGACCTCGGTGCCGGCCTCGGTGAAGATGACACCGCGCTCCTGGAGGTTGACCATCGCGAACGGCGTGACCGAACCCGAACGGTCCGCCACCAGCGAGCCGTTGTGACGGGTGCGCAGCTCGCCGAACCACGGCTCGTGGCCCTCGAAGATGGAGTGCGCGATGCCCGTACCGCGGGTCTGCGTCAGGAACTCCGTACGGAAGCCGATGAGGCCGCGGGAGGGCACGATCCACTCCATGCGGACCCAGCCCGAACCGTGGTTCGTCATGGTCTCCATGCGGCCCTTGCGGGTCGCCATGAGCTGCGTGATGGCGCCGAGGTGCTCCTCGGGGGAGTCGATCGTCATGCGCTCGATCGGCTCGTGCGTCTTGCCGTCGATCTGCTTGGTGACGACCTCGGGCTTGCCGACGGTCAGTTCGAAGCCCTCACGGCGCATCTGCTCCACGAGGATCGCCAGCGCGAGCTCACCACGGCCCTGGACCTCCCAGGCGTCGGGGCGCTCGGTGTCCAGGACGCGGAGCGAGACGTTACCGATCAGCTCGCGGTCCAGGCGGTCCTTCACCTGACGGGCGGTGACCTTGTGGCCCTTGCCGCCCTTGCCGACGAGCGGCGAGGTGTTGGTGCCGATGGTCATCGAGATGGCCGGCTCGTCGACCGTGATCAGCGGGAGCGCGACCGGGTTCTCGGGGTCGGCCAGGGTCTCGCCGATCATGATGTCCGGGAAGCCGGCGACCGCACAGATGTCACCCGGGCCCGCCACCTCGGCCGGCTTGCGGGTGAGCGCCTCGGTCATCATCAGCTCGGTGATGCGGACGTTGGACATGGTGCCGTCACGCTTGATCCAGGTGACGGTCTGGCCCTTGCGCAGCTCGCCCTGCTCCACACGGCAGAGCGCGATACGGCCGAGGAAGTTGTCGGCGTCCAGGTTGGTGACGTGGGCCTGGAGCGGCGCGTCCTCGTCGAACTCGGGGGCCGGGACGTGCGAGAGGATCGTGGAGAAGAACGGCTCCAGGCTGTCGCTGTCCTGCGGGACGGTGCCGTCCTCGGGCTTGGTCAGCGAGGCGACGCCGTCACGGGCGCAGGCGTAGACGATCGGGAACTCGATCTGGTCCTCGTCCGCGTCCAGGTCCAGGAACAGGTCGTACGTCTCGTCGACGACCTCGGCGATCCGGGAGTCGGGGCGGTCGGTCTTGTTGATGCAGAGGATGACCGGCATCTTCGCGGCCAGCGCCTTGCGCAGCACGAAGCGGGTCTGGGGCAGCGGACCCTCGGAGGCGTCGACGAGCAGCACGACCGCGTCCACCATCGACAGACCGCGCTCGACCTCGCCGCCGAAGTCGGCGTGGCCGGGGGTGTCGATGATGTTGATCGTGATCGGGTCCCCGCCGTCCTTGGGGTGGTACTTCACCGCCGTGTTCTTGGCGAGGATCGTGATGCCCTTCTCACGCTCCAGGTCGTTCGAGTCCATCATGCGATCGTCGAGGTGCTCGGCGGCGTGGGCGGCGAACGCTCCGGCCTGCTTGAGCATGGCGTCGACCAGCGTGGTCTTGCCGTGGTCGACGTGGGCGACGATGGCTACGTTACGGATGTCGTGGCGCGTGGGCATGGGTGGCTTGCGCTTCTCTCGGATCGTGGGATCAGGCGTCTCAGTCGGTCTTCGAGTCCTCGTACGCCCGCCGGGCGGCACGCCACGGCTCGTCCCATGGTACGGGCCCTGCGCGTCCCGGGCTTCCCGGGCCGATCCGCGAATGCGGTCTTCCCGTGTGATTCAGCCGATATTCAGCCCATGTCAAGAAGCGGCCGCGGCCGCTGGAGGGCCGCGTGCGGAGAGGGTGTGAGGAGGTCGAACGGCCCGGGTCGGGGCGGATACCACCTTGCCCGCCGGGGTCGCCGACGGGCAAGGGTTTTGAGCAGCATCTGAGCTTGTGCGCACCGCTGACCTGCTGTTTTCTCCGCTGACCTGCTGATTCTTCCGGTGACCCGCTACTTCTTGCGGTCTGCGGGGGAACCTGCCGCTTGCCGGTCCGTGAACCCGATGTCCTGGTAACGGGGGGCCGCGAAGCCGAAGGCGCCGGCGTTCGCGAGCTTCTTGTCCACGGCGACGAGTTGCGGGCGCTGGAAGAGCGGAATCGATCCGGCGGCGGCCCAGATCCGGGCGTCCGCCTGCTTCATCAGCTCCCGTGAGGCCTTCTCGTCGAGTTCGGCGACCGCCCGGTCGAAGAGCTGGTCGATGTGGTCGGTGCCGACCCGGGTGTAGTTCTGCTCCACCAGGAGCGACCCGTCGGTGGCCGGCTCCGGCTTGGCGTAGATCGGGCGTCCGTCGGTGGCCGGGTAGGCGGTGGCGGGCCAGGAGTAGAGCGCCAGGTCGTAGTCGCCGGAGGCGATGTGGTCCTTGAAGTAGCTCTCGTCGGGGACCTTGGTGATCTCCGTACCGATCCCGATCTTCTCCAGCATCGCCGCGATCCGATCGCCGACCCCGCGCAGCGACTGCGAGCCGGGTCCGGAGGGGAGCACGAAGCGCAGGGTCAGCGTCTTGCCGTCCTTGCCGAGCGGCCCGTTGACCGAGGCGGGGGCGGGGGCGGGGGTGCCCATGGGGGCGTACGCACCGGCCGCGCCGCCGGGCTGCTTGTCCTGGGCGGTGACCTTGGCGGCTTCGGCGGCCTTGGCGGCGGCGTCGGTGTCCCCGCTGACGGCGCCCGCCTGGCGGAGCAGGGCGATGCTCTGGGCGGCGGCGCTCCCGGCGGGGGCGAGGACGTAGGAGGCGTCGGGGCCCTGGACGGGTCCGGCACCCGGCTTGTTGTCCTGGCCGACGATGTAGAGGCCCTCGGCGCGGGAGGAGGCGCTCTCAGCGGAGCCGGAGGCGGCCTTGTCGGCCTTCTCTTCCTTGTCGTCCTTCCCGGCGTCCTTGTCGGCCTTCTCCTCGGCCTTCTTCCCCTCGGCCTCGCTCTTCTCCGCGCCCTCCTTCTTCCCGTCCTTCTCGGTGCTCTCCTCGTCCTCCTCGTCCTTCTTCTCCGCCTCGCTGCCCGCCTTGGTGTCCTTCGGCTTCTCAGCCGCACCGCCCCGGGTCCACCCCGCGTCGGCCAGCAGCGCCTGGGCCTCCTTGGTGTTCTGGTCGCCGAGCGCCCCGCTGCCGTCCTTGTAGCCGGGCTGTCCGGCCAGGGCCAGGTGGCTGCCGAGCGGCTTCGCCGGGAGCCCGAGCGGCTTCAGTACGTTCTCGGCGAGCTCCTGGCGGTCGAGGGCGCGGGCCACCGCCCGGCGGACCCGGTCGTCCGCGAGCGGGCCGGACTCGCCGTTCAGCGCGAGCTGGGTGTAGGCGGGCTCCAGGGACTTGCGTACGGCGTATCCGCGCAGGGCCTTCTGCTCGGCCCCGTACGCGGCGACGGCCTTGCGGTTCTTCTCCCGGGCGGCCTGGGCGATCTCCGCCTGCTCCTCGTCGGAGCCGTTGGCCAGGGCCCAGGAGCGCAGGGCGGCGGCCGGGGTGAGGTCGGCGCCGGGGCCGTGGGTGAGCGGCTGGCCGTTGTTGCCGTCGCGCCGGGCGAGGGCGATGCGGTTGGCGGTGGCGGCGTCGACGTCGGCGATGTGCACGGTGCCGTCGGCGAGGGCCTTGGCGCGGTCCTTGGGGGCGACCGCCCGGAAGACGAGGCTGTCCAGCTTGGCCTTCTCGCCCCACCAGCGGGGGCTGCGGACGAGGGTGACGGTGCCCTTGGCCTTGCTCACGCTCTGGAGCTGGAAGGGGCCGGCGGTGTTCTTCAGTGCGGTGCGCGCGCCGTCGTTGAAGGTGTCCGGCTTGCCGGTGATCTCCTTCGGGTAGAGCGGCGAGAAGAGCGAGCGCCAGTCGGCGTACGGCTTGGCGAAGGTGACCCGGACCTGGAGGTCGTCGGCGCCGCGTTCGATCTTCTCGATCCGCTCGTAGCCGGCGTTGCGGGCCGTCCAGAAGGCCGAGTCCTTGCCGCTGAGCGCCCGCCACTGGGCGACGAAGTCGGGGGCGCCGATCTCGCGGCCGTCGCTCCAGACCGCCTGCTGGTTGAGCTTGTAGAGCACGACCTGCTTGGGCTCGCGCTCGATGATCTTCGCGGACTCCAGGTAGTCCGGGTTGAGCTTGGGCTGCCCGGTCGCGTCCATCGGGAAGAGCGTCGGCAGCAGGGCCCCGGTGATCTTGGTGGTGGCGCTGTCGGCGTCCGCCTGGAAGGCGTTGAGGGTGGCGGGCATCGCGTCGACGGCCCAGTTCACCGTCGATCCGTCGGCGACCCGGTCGCGGGCGGCGGGGGCGATGTCCTGCGGGGCCCCCCGGGAGGTCTCCCCGGTGTCGGAGCTGCAGCCCGCCAGCGCGGGGATCGTGAGCACCCCCACCGTGAGGAGCGCGAGCGAGCGGCGCTTTCGTACCGTCCCGCGCGGGACGCCGACGTGGGACATGGCTGATACCTCCGGGGCCGGCCCGGACCACCCCGTACCGGAATGGGCCGGATAGTGCTTGTTTGGTGGCATTTGCAGTTGATCAGACTGATTCCTGCCACCCACTGAAAGCGCCTCCGCGCGGGAGGAGCGGCCGACACGACGTACGGGGGCGGCAAGCTCACCCGCCCGGAGGAACGTTCTGGCACACCCCCGCTCCCGCCTTGACCCGCCCCCGTCCCCGCCTTGCCCCGCCTTGACACCTCCCCGGTCCCGCCGTGGCGCGCTCCGGCTCACGCCATGGCGCGCACCCCGCCCCATCCTGGTCGCCCCGGATCGCCCTGTCTTGCTCCCCCGGCGGCCCAGGATCTAGGGTGAATGCGCTTTCACGAGCCCGTGATCGCAGGGGCCGGCACCGGAAGCCGCCGGCCCGGGATCAGCACCCGCGCCAGTCGCGGCGGACGAAGAAGCGGACGGTCGGTCGAGTGAGCGCCCCCACGGTGTACGACGTCGCCGAGCGGTCGGGCGTCTCCATTGCCACGGTCTCGCGGGTCTACCGGAACCCCGACTCCGTACGCGCCCAGACCCGCGAACGGGTGCTGGCGGCGGCCCGCGAGCTCGGTTACGTACCCAGCGGCAGCGCCCGGGGCCTGGCCAGCCGCACCACGGGCGTGCTCGGCCTCTGCTTCCCGGACTACGCCGACCCGGACGCCGAGAGCGCCGCCGCGCTCAACGACGCCGACGACGACCAGGCCGTCATGCTCTACTCCGACCAGATCATCCGGGGCATGGAGCGGGCGGCGAGGCGTCACGGTTACGCCCTCCTCATCGCCGCCTCGCTGGACGGCGGGCCGGAGAGCCTGGTCGCCAAGGTGGCGGGGAGGGTCGACGGGTTCGCCGTGCTGGCCCGGACCGTGCCGACCGAGGACCTGGAGGTCATATCGCGCCGGCTGCCCGTGGTGATGCTCGCCGGGCCCCGCGAGATCGACCACCTGGACCACATCGTCGTCGCCAACGCGGACGGCCAGCGCGCCCTGACCCGCCACCTCATCGAGGACCACGGGCTGCGCCGCCTGGCGTTCGTCGGGGGCGAGGACGACTCACCGGACGCCGTCGCCCGCTTCCACGGCTTCCGGCAGGCGTGCCAGGAGGCCGGGCTCCCGGTCCCCTCCCGCCCCGAACTGAGCACCGGCACCCTGACGCAGGCCGAGGGCGCACGGGCGGCCGATGCCCTGCTGGACCGCTCGGAGGGTACGGGGGTCGAACGGCCGGAGGCGATGCTCTTCGTCAACGACCAGATGGCGATGGGGGCCCTCCAGGCGCTGGAGCGGCGCGGCGTACGGGTCCCCGAGGACATCGCGGTGACCGGCTTCGACGGCATCCCGCTGAGCCGGATCGTCCGCCCGCCCCTGACCACGGTCCGCCAGCCGATCCGCCAACTCGGCGAGCAGGCAGTGGAGTTGCTGGTCCAACGCCTGGCCGACCCGGGCCGCGCCCCGGTCTCGCTGGAGCTGCCGGTCTCGGTGACACGGAGGGCGAGCTGCGGCTGCGGGTGAGCCGGTACGGCCACCGATCGGGTGACACCAGGCGGTCGGGCTCAGTCGCTTCGGGTGGTTTTATGCACATAAACCATGCAGTTCTCTAGGGCGGAGCACTGAGTCCGGGCTGGGAGGGCATAAGCAACCTCCGACCCGAGGAGGCTGTGGTGAGCGACAGGACAGGGCTGGCCGCGGTGCTGGCGGCCGCAAGGGACGCCGCGCCGGTGAATTCACTCGACGTCGTGGCGCGCGACCTCCGCACCCGGTTCGGTGCGCGATATGTGTCGTTCCTCTTCGTGGACCTGGTGGGCAATCGCCTGCTGCGGGTCAGCGACATGACCGACGGCTCCCCCAAGGACCGGACCGAGCCCGTTCCCCTGGCCGCCAGCGGCATCTACGACAAGGTGCTGCGCTCCCAGAAGCTGGTGCAGGGGCAGCAGGACGGGAGGGGCCGGCGGGTCCTCGCTCCGGTGACCAACCGCGGCGACACCATCGGCGTACTGGAGCTGTTCCTCGAAGCCGTCACCGAGGACGTGCTCGCACAGGTCGAGGAGGCCGCGCACGCGCTGGCGTACATCATCGTCACCGACCGCCGCTTCACCGACCTCTACCACTGGGGCAACCGCACCACTCCGGTCAGCCTGGCCGCGGAGATCCAACGCCAGCTCCTTCCCTCCGCCGCCTCCTGCGAAGCGGCGGAGTTCACCCTCGCCGGGGCGCTGGTCCCGGCCTCCGACATCGCCGGGGACACCTACGACTACAGCCTCGACCACAGCGCCCTGCATCTCTCCGTCACCGACGCCATGGGCCACGACGTCAACGCCTCGCTCATCGCCACCCTCGTCGTGAACGCCTCGCGCGGCGCCCGCCGGTCCGGGGTGGAGCTCGCCGAGCAGGCCCGCCAGATGCATCAGGCCCTCCTCGACCACGGCGACCACACGTTCGCCACCGGTCAGTTGCTCCGCATCGCCCTGGACGGGAGCCGCGCGCAGCTCGTGAACGCCGGCCATCCCAGGCCGCTCCGGATGCGCGACGGCTCGGTCGAGGAGATCACCCCGCAGGTCGACATGCCCTTCGGCTTCCCGGCGCAGGACGCCTACCAGGTGCAGGATCTCGACCTGCGCCCCGGCGACCGCTTCCTCCTGTACACCGACGGCGTGCAGGAACGTGAAGCGGCGGCGGTGGGCCTGCCCACGCTGCTGGTCCAGACCGCGGCCGAGCACCCGCGGGAGGTCGTCCGCACCATCGTCACCGCGGTCGCGGACGCGCACGGCGGCCGCCCGCCCCGGGACGACGCCACCGTCCTCTGCCTGGACTGGCACGGCCCCGGGGCAGCCCGACCTGACGCCTGAGGCGCCCGGCACGCCCGCCGGCAGCCACCAGCCGGCAGCCCTCACCCGGCAGCCGTCAGCCACCCCCCGAAGAAGCGCGTCCGATCGGCGTCCAGCTCCGCCGCCTCGGCCACCATCCCCCGGTACGCGAAGTGCCCCGCGCTCAGCACCTGGAGCTCGCGCTCCCCGGCCAGCGCGTTGTATACGGCGAACTGCCCCGGCGGCGGCACGGCAGGGTCGAACGGCGCCGCCGCGACCAGCGTCGGCAGCTCCAGCCGCCCCGCCGCCGTCGCCGCGTCGAAGTAGCGCAGAACGTCGGCGACTCCGGGGTGCTCGCGGTGGTGCGCCCGCACCGCCTCGCCGCTGCCGGTACAGGGCAGGGTCAGCCGCAGCGGGTGGTTGCCGAAGGTGGGGACGGTGAGCTGGGCGGCGCCGAAGCGGTCGTCCCAGGGCAGCGCGAGAGCCCCGAGCCCGCCGCCGAAGCTCTCGCCGAGGTAGCCGAGGCGCGGCCCGCCGGGGTGCCCGTCGCCGGCCGGCCGGGAGCCCGCCGCCCCCGGCCGCCCGCCACTCACCGCACCGGCACCCACGACCGCCAGTTCCGGGACGACCTCCGTGAGGGCCGAGGCGGCGCACCAGAGGTCGGCCACGCACTCCCCGATGACGTACGAGTCGCGGGAGCCGATCCCGTGCAGCACATGCTCATCGGCCAGGTCCGGGATGCCGTCGACCCGCCCCCGCTCCCCCATGCCCCGCACGCACGGCAGGATCGCGGCGGCCCCGGGCAGCGGCGGCGGGAGGTCCCGGCCCGGGTCCTGGCGGCCGCCGTACCCGTGGCCGACGACGAATCCGTACCGCACCGGACCCTCGGCGGGCAGCGCGAGCCAGCCGCCGAGCCGGACGCCGCCCACGGAGGTGTAGGTGACCGGGTGGACCCGTACGCCGTCGCGCTCCTCCTCCACCGGGCCGAGGACGGGCCGCGTCCTGACCGCACGGGCACGCGCGTACCGGTCACGCCAGAAGGCCTCGAAGTCCGCGGGGGCGGGCGGCGCCGGGACCTGGAGCAGCTGGTCGAGGGCGGTGTACCCGTGGGCGGGGTCGAACGGGAAGTCATGGGCGAAGGCGACGGGTGAGGCCATGCGGCGAGCGTAGACGCCGACTCACCGCCCAGGGGAGCGGGGCGACGAATCGGTCACATCACCTATTGTTCCACAAACAGCGCGATTACGGTGCGGGAGTGGGCGCCCAGGTGTCGGCCACGTTGCACGAGTGTGACCCAGCACCCTCTTGCGGATTCCGGAAAGCCTGGCGCAGAGTGATGTATGCGCTTACAGGCAGCGCATACATCGCGCAGCATCAGGATTGCTCAAGGAGGAGCCCTCCATGTCCCGCATCGCCAGAACCGCCCCCGCCGGCCTCGCGCTCGCGCTCGCCGTCACCCTCTCCGCCTGCGGCTCCTCCGGCGGAGATGTCGCCGCGGACGAGAAGCAGACGCTCACCGTCTGGGCCATGGGCGCCGAGGGCGAGAAGCTCGCGGACGTGGCGAAGGTGTACCAGAAGGCCAACCCGAACATCACCGTCAAGGTGACTCCGGTCGGCTGGGACGTGGCCCACCAGAAGCTCGTCTCGGCCGCGGCGGCGGGCACGCTGCCCGACGTGGCGCAGATGGGCGGGAGCTACATGGGCGAGTTCGCCGAACTGGGCGTGCTGGAGCCGGTGGACACCAAGGTCTTCGACAAGAAGGACTTCTTCCCGGCGGGCTGGGAGCAGGGCGAGGTGGACGGCACCGCGTACGGCGTGCCGTGGTACGTCGACACCCGCGTCCTCTACTACCGCACGGACCTGGCCGAGAAGGCGGGCGTGACCAAGGCCCCGGCCGACTGGAAGGAGCTCCAGGAGCTGGCCACCGCGTACCAGAAGAAGGCCGGTACGAAGTGGGGGCTGTCCATCCAGCCGAGCGGCCTGGACACCGTGCAGAACTTCTACTCCTTCCTCTACTCGGCGGGCGGCGAGATCGTCAACGCCGACGGTGAGGCGGTCATCGACAGCCCGGCTGCGGTCAAGGCGCTCAAGGAGTACGGCAGTTACTTCGACAAGGGCCTGTCCAACAAGTCCGTGCAGCCCGGCTACGACGTGGTGAAGGACTTCGGCAACGGCCGGGTCCCGATGTTCTTCGGCGGCCCCTGGCACGTGACCCTCCTCAACGAGGGCCAGCCCCAGATCAAGGGCGAGTGGGCCATCGCCAACGTTCCGGCGGACGCCTCCTCCACCTCGATGGCCGGCGGCTCCTCCCTCGTCATCTCCAAGGACAGCGAGCACAAGGCCGCGGCGACGGAGTTCATCGAGTACCTCACCGACACCGAGGGCCAGGCCGACTGGTACGAGCGGACGAAGGACCTGCCCGCCAACACCTCGGCCTGGGAGTCCGGCAAGCTCGCGGACGACGCCGACCTCCAGGTCTTCAAGAAGCAGATGGACACCGCCAAGTCCTCGCCGTCGCTGGCGCAGTGGACCGAGATCACCGACAAGGTCGACCAGGCCATCGCCAAGGTGACGCAGGGCAAGGCGTCCGCCGAGGACGCGCTGAAGCAGGCGCAGTCCCAGATCGAAGGCCTCGTGAAGCAGTAGCCATGAGCACCACGACCGAGAAGGCAGCCGCGCGGCGGGAACCGCCGCCACCCGCCACCGCGCCCGCGGGCAGAAGAGGCCGCAAGCCGTCGATGGGCGTGCAGAACGCGGCGGGCTGGCTGTTCTCCACCCCGTTCCTCGTTCTGTTCACCGTCTTCATGGCGTTCCCGATCCTCGCCACGCTGGTGATGAGCTTCACGGACTTCGGGCTGCGCAACGTGACGCGCCCGTGGGAAGCGGACTTCATCGGGTTCGACAACTACGTGAAGCTCTTCGGCGACGAGAAGTTCCTCAAGTCCCTCTTCAACACCGGGTACTTCGTGGTGGTCGGCGTCCCGCTGACCATCGCGATCGGCCTGGTCACCGCCGTACTGCTGAACAACGGCATCGACCGGGCGCGGACCTTCTTCCGGGTCGGCTTCTACGCCCCGGTGGTGACCACCATCGTCGCGGTCGCCGTCGTCTGGCGGTTCGTCCTCGATCCGAGCGACGGTCTGATCGCGGGCCTCTTCTCCGAAGTGGGCTGGACGGCACCGGACTTCCTCGGCTCCGAGACGCTGGCGATGCCGTCGCTGATCGTGATGGCGGTCTGGCGGAACGTCGGAACGGTGATGGTGCTGTTCATCGCGGGCCTCCAGGCGGTCCCGACGGAGGTACGGGAGGCGGCGAAGCTGGACGGGGCGAGCGTGTGGCAGGAGTTCCGGGGAATCACGGTCCCGCTCCTGCGGCCGACGGTCCTCTACGCCACGGTGATCACGACGATCGGCTACCTCAACGTGTTCGAGGAGCCGTTCGTGATGACCCAGGGCGGCCCGTCCGACTCGACGCTGACGGTCTCGCTGAACATGTACCGCGAAGGGTTCAACTTCTTCCACATGGGCTACGCGAGCGCCATGGCGTACGTCCTGTTCGTGGTGATCATGGGCATCACGGTGCTCCAGCTCCGACTGCTGAAGGACAACACGAAATGAGCGCCACCAGCAGCCACGCGCCCACCGCCCGGACGCCGGGGAGGAAGAGGCGGAGCGCCTCCCGCCCCCTGGTCTACGTCCTGCTCTCCCTCGGCCTGCTGGTCATGTCGGCACCCTTCCTCTGGATGGGGCTCTCCGCCTTCAAGACGCAGAGCGAGCTGTCGGCCAGCCCGCCGGTGTGGATCCCCACCGAGTGGACCCTGACCAACTTCCGGCAGCTGCTGGACAAGCTGGACCTGCCGCTGTACTTCATGAACTCGGTGATCGTGGCGGTCCTGGTGACCGTCTCGAACCTGGTCTTCTGCTCCATGCTCGGCTACGCCCTGGCCAAGCTGAACTTCGTGGGCCGCAACAAGCTCTTCGGCCTGGTGCTCGGCGCGCTGATGGTGCCCGGCAACCTGATGCTGCTGCCGCTGTTCGTGCTGATGAGCAAGCTCCAGCTGATCGACAGCTACGCCGGTCTGGTGCTGCCGTTCGCCGCCGGGGCCTTCGGGGTCTTCCTGATGCGGCAGTTCATGCAGTCGATCCCGGACGAGCTGCTGGAGGCGGCCCGGATGGACGGGGCGAGCGAGTGGTACATCTTCTGGCGGATCGTGATGCCGCTGGTGAAGCCCGCCCTGGCGACGCTCTCGATCTTCACCTTCCTGGGCTCCTGGAACAACTTCGTCTGGCCGCTGATCGCGACCAACGACCCCGACAAGTACACGCTCCCGGTCGCGCTGGCGACCTTCGCCACGGACCCCAACAAGGCCGGCGGATCGAACGGGATGCTGATGGCCGGGGCGTTCCTGGTCGTGCTCCCGGTGCTGGCCCTCTTCATCGCCCTGCAACGGCACTTCACGCAGGGCATCGCCACGGCGGGCCTCAAGTAGCGCTTCCGCCGAGGCACCTGACGTAACGAGGTCGTCGCACCCCACCCCGTAACAGCGGCGGCCACACCCCTCACCACCCACCAGAAAGACATGTCGCGATGACGAACACCCCTGCTCCCGTCCCGTTCCCCGAGGGCTTCCTCTGGGGCGCCTCCACGGCCGCGCACCAGATCGAGGGCAACAACACCAACAGCGACTGGTGGATCAAGGAACACAGCACCGGCACCCACATCCAGGAGCCGAGCCTCGACGCCTGCGACAGCTATCACCGCTGGCCCGAGGACATGGACCTGCTGGCCTCGCTGGGCTTCACCGACTACCGGTTCTCCATCGAGTGGGCCCGGATCGAACCGGTCGAAGGCTCCTTCTCGCGCGCCGAACTCGCCCACTACCGGCGGATGGTGGAGGGTGCGATCGCCCGCGGCCTGCGCCCGATGGTGACGCTGCACCACTTCACGGTGCCGCAGTGGTTCGAGGCGCGCGGCGGCTGGACGGCCGAGGGGGCGGTGGAGCTGTTCGCCCGGTACGTCGCGGCCTGCGCGCCGGTGATCTCCGAAGGCGTGGCGCACGTCTGCACGATCAACGAGCCGAACATGATCGCCGTGATGGCGGGCCAGGCCAAGCGCGGTGACATCGGTTTCCCGCCCGCCGGCCTGCCCACGCCCGACGACGAGACGACCCAGGCGGTCATCGCGGCCCACCACGCGGCGGTCAAGGAGGTCCGGGCGCTGGACGCGGGCATCCAGGTCGGCTGGACCATCGCCAACCAGGTCTACCAGGCACTGCCCGGCGCGGAAGATGTGACGGCCGCCTACCGCCACCCGCGCGAGGACGTGTTCATCGAGGCGGCGCGCGGCGACGACTGGATCGGCGTGCAGTCCTACACCCGTACGCGGATCGGTCCCGACGGCCCGATCCCGGCGGCGGACGACGCCGAACGGACGCTGACGCAGTGGGAGTTCTACCCGAGCGCGGTGGGCGAGGCGCTGCGGCACACGGCCGAGGTGGTCGGTGACGTCCCGCTGATCGTCACGGAGAACGGCATCGCCACCGACGACGACAGCCGCCGCGCGGACTACTACGCGGGCGCGCTGAACGAGGTCGCCTCGGCGCTGGCCGACGGTATCGACATCCAGGGCTATCTGGCGTGGAGCGCGCTGGACAACTACGAGTGGGGCTCGTTCAAGCCGACGTTCGGCCTGATCGCGGTGGACCTGGAGACCTTCGAGCGCACGCCGCGCCCGTCGGCGCAGTGGCTGGGCTCGCTGGGCCGCACGCGCGAACTCCCGCGCGCAGCAGCGTAATGGAGACGCCCCCTCACCACAGGGGGGCACCCCCGATACGGGGAGCCACCTGACGGCTCCCTCCGGTTCGGGAGCCGGCGGAACCTGACGACCGCCGGCTCCCGAACCGCCCGCACGAGCACCGTTCCCCCTCCCCCTTCTGCCACCAGGAGCCGGACCGATGGACCGTCGCACGTTTCTCACCGCCGCCGGGACCGGGGCCGCGGCCCTGTCGCTCGGAGCCGTAACCGCCCCGTCCGCACAAGCGGCCACCCAGCCCGGCCGGCACCTCCTGCACCACTGGTTCCGCGACACGTACCGCTCGCTGGAAGCCATGACGACGGGCTTCGGCCTGGTGACCGACAAGATCGACCTCAGCGCGGCAGGATCTCCCGCCCAGTCCGTCCAGACCTCACCCACCAACATCGGCTGCGGCCTCTGGTCGACGGTCGCGGCCGCGGGCCTCGGGGTGATCGGCGAGAGCGCGATGGTCCGCTCCCTGAACCGTACGGTCACGGCCGTCGAGAAGCTGGAGCGCCACCACGGCTTCTGGCTCAACTGGTATGACGCACACGACGGTTCGGTGCTCACCGAGTGGCCGGGCACGGGCGACCCGGTCCGCCCGTTCCTGTCCTCGGTGGACAACGCCTGGCTGGTCACGGGCCTGCGGATAGCCGCCGACGCGGCCCCCGCCCTGCGCCCCCGCATCAACCGCATCCTGGCGACGGCCGACTGGTCGTACTTCTACACGCCCTACGACCCGGCGGACCCGGTCGCGGGCCCCGGCCAACTGCGCGGCGGCGTCTGGACGGACACGGAGGAGCCGACGCCGCACCACTACGGCGCGCTCAACACCGAGCCACGCATGGCGAGTTACCTGGGCATCGCGGACGGCTCACTCCCCGCCGACCACTACTGGCACCTGCTGCGGACGATGCTGCCGGAGCACGAACAGGAGCAGAGCCCCGGCGGGGGTTACGTCACGGTCGACGGCGTACGGGTATGGAACGGCCACTACACCCACCGCGGCCGGAAGGTGGTCCCCACCTGGGGCGGCTCCATGTTCGAGGCGCTGATGGTGCCGCTGTTCGTGCCCGAGCCGCAGTGGTCGCCGCGCGCGTGGGGCCTGACCCACCACCGTTACGTACGCGGCCAGATCGACCACGGGCTGCGGGAGGCGGAGTACGGCTACTGGGGCTTCTCGCCCTCCAACGTTCCGGAGGGCGGCTACCAGGAGTACGGGGTCGACGCCCTGGGCATGGCGGTGGACGGCTACGCCTCCAACACGGACCGCACCCACACGACGGACGGCGAACCCCTCCCGCCCCCTCGGCGTTCACCAACGGGGTGGTCACCCCCCACGCCTCGTTCCTGGCCCTGCCGTACGCGGGCCGGGAGGCGGTGGCCAACTTGCGCGCGCTGGAGCGGGACTTCGGGGCGTATGAGGAGGGGCTCGGCTTCCGGGACTCGGTGAACGTGTCCACGGGCCGGGTCAGCGACTTCATGCTCGCCCTCGACCAGGGGATGGTCATCGCGGCCCTGGCCCAGGAGCTCCGCCCGGGCCTGCTCCAGCGCCCGTTCCGCACGGGCGGGTTCAGGGCGCGGGTGCGGCCACTGCTGGAGCGGGAGCGGTTCTCGATCTGACCGGGCATTTCGCGGGCGCCCGGCCAGGCTGCTGTTGAGCGGCCGGACCGGGGGAGGCAGCCCCGGTGGGCCCTCCGCGCACCCCGGGGCTACCTGACCCCGGCCTCCTCCAGCATGCGCCGCTGATGCTCGCGCCCGATCACCTCGTAGCCGACCACGGTCACGAAGGGCGCGAGCATCACGACGATCAGGCACACCGCCAAGGGGGCGTCCGTCACGGCCAGCAGGCAGGCCGCCAGCAGGACCGCCAGGGTCAGCCCGATCAGCAGCAGGTGGAAGTGGTCCGCCGCCGAGAGCAGCAGGGCGTGCAGCAGGTAGACGACCAGGAGGTAGAGGGCCACCGGGAGGGCCAGGGCGAGAACGACCGTCGCCTCGGGGATCTCCGTGTGGTGCTCCAGGTAGAGCCCGGCCACGTGCAGCCCGGCCCCGGCTCCGGCCACGCCGATGAACAGCGGGATGTGGCCGTAACCGAAGAGGTAACCGCGGTTGCGGCGGCGCTCCAGGACATCCCCGAACGGGGTCGTGAAGTAGACCCACCACATGCCGAAGGTCAGGCCGACCCCCGCGACCACCACGGCGATCGCGTTCCCGGTCCAGGCCGTACCGTCGGCCCCGCCCAGCAGTTCGCCCGACGAGGCGACCGTCCCGACCACGCTCTCACCAAGCACGATGATCGCGAACAGGCTGTACCGCTCGGCCATGTGATGCGGGTGCCAGGGCGTGCCGCCCGCCGCGCCCTGGGCGAAGACCGGCAGAGCAAGTTCCAGCGCGCCGAGGACGACGAACGCCGCGAACACGACGTAGACCGGCAGTCCGACAAAGGCCAGGACGACCCAGCCGACCTGGGCGATCACCGTCCAGCGGATGTTGGCCAGGCAGACGCCTCGGAAATCGGGGGCCTCCCGGGCGGCACGCGACCACTGCAGCACCATCGCGATCCGCATCACGACGTACCCCGCGACCATGGCGCGCAGTTCGAGGTGGCCGCCCTCGTCGACGGAGTGGAACATCGCCGGGAGGCCGAGCGAGAACACGACGACCCCGATCATCTGGAGCATCGTCAGGACCCGGTAGAGCCAGTCGTCGGTGGCGAAGGCCGAGGCGAACCAGCTGAAGCTGATCCAGGCGACGCTGATCGCGAACATCGCCATGACGAACGCGGTGACCGCGTGCCCCAGGTGTCCCTCGGACAGGAGCTCGGCGAACTGTGTCGACGCCGTCCCGACGGCGACGACGAAGGTCAGGTCGAAGAGCAGCTCCAGCGGTGAGGAGACCCGCCCGTGCTCCTCGGGGTCGCGGCCGGACATCGGTACGAGCCGTCGCCGATGAGCACCCCCGCCATCACGGTCTTCTCTGTGCCGTTCTCCACTCATAAACGGAATTATTTCCGATCCCTCGCCACCAGGGCCCGCTTCACACGCCGCCGCACGGCACGCGCTACCGGGAGCCCGTCGAGCCCTGCACACCGGCCGGCCGAGAAGGCGTCCCGTATCCCTCAGTGCGCCGCCAGCCTCTCCACCAGCCCGATCCCCCGGGCCAGCAGCTCCCGCTCCTCCTCCGTCAGCTCCGACTCGATGGCCCGCGCGAGCCAGTCCGTCCTGCGGCCGCGCTCCTCCTCCAGCAGCGCCTGGCCGGCGGTGGAGAGCTCGACCAGGGTCTTGCGGCCGTCGGTCGGGTGGGCGCGGCGGGTGATCAGGCCCTGGTCCATGAGCAGCCCGACGGCTCGGGCCATGGACTGCGGGCGGACCCGCTGGTCGGCGGCGAGTTCGCTGGTGGTCATCGCGCCGCTGCGGTCCAGGGCGCCGAGGACGGCCACCTGGCCGAGCGGCATCTGGTCCTCAAGCTTCACGCGCCGCGTGAGCTTGCCCATCGCCGTGCGCAGTTCGGCCGCGACGGCGGCGGATTCCGGTGGGGACATACCGAATTTTAACGCGGGGCAGCTGCGCGCCCGCCCCCGTCACACCGCGGGGACTGCGCAGCCAAGCTGCACAGCAAAGCTCAACAGCACAACTGAACAGCATTGCTGTAGAGTCTTGCGGAGCCGGGTACCGCGCCACCGTCGCCGCAGCCGAGCCCGGCGGAACGTATGCGACAACGGGAAGGGCATCCCATGACCGCCATCACCTCCGTCACCGGCCGCACCGTCCTCGACAGCCGGGGCAACCCCACCGTCGAGGTGGACGTGGAGCTCGCCGACGGGTCCACCGGCCGGGCCGCGGTCCCCTCCGGCGCCTCCACCGGCGCCCGTGAGGCCGTCGAACTCCGCGACGGCGACCCCGCCCGCTGGCACGGCAAGGGCGTCGACCAGGCCGTACGCCACGTCAATACGGAGCTTGCCGCCGCCGCCATCGGGCGCGAGGCCGAGGATCAGGCCGGGCTCGACGCCGCCATCGTCGCCGTCGACGGCACCCCGGCCAAGTCCCGCCTCGGCGCCAACGCCGTCCTCGGGGTCTCCCTCGCCGCCGCCAAGGCCGCGGCCGCCGCCCACCGGCTGCCCCTCTACCGCTACCTCGGCGGCTCCGACGCCCGCCTCCTGCCCGTGCCGATGATGAACATCGTCAACGGGGGCGCCCACGCCGACAATCCGCTGGACTTCCAGGAGTTCATGATCGCCCCGATCGGTGCGGAGACCTTCGCCGAGGCCGTACGCATGGGCTCGGAGGTCTTCCACACCCTGCGCCGCGACCTGCTCGCCGCCGGGCACTCCACCGGCGTCGGCGACGAGGGCGGCTTCGCGCCCTCCCTGCGCACCGCCGAGGAGGCCCTCGACTTCGTGGTGGCCGCCGTCGAACGCACCGGCTACCGGCCGGGCACCGACATCGGCCTGGTCATGGACCCCGCCTCGTCCGAGTTCTTCCGCGACGGCGTCTACGACTACACCGGCGAAGGCGTGCGCCGCTCCCCCGCCGAACAGGCCGACTACCTCGTCAAGTTGATCGACGCCTACCCCATCGTGTCCATCGAGGACCCGATGGCCGAGGACGACCTCCCGGGGTGGCGGGAGCTCACCGCCCGCGTCGGTGGCCGCTGCCAGCTCACCGGCGACGACGTCTTCTGCACCAACGAGACCATCCTCCGCGAGGGCATCGCCTCCGGCGTCGCCAACTCGGTTCTGGTGAAGGTCAATCAGATCGGCACCCTGACCGAAGCCCTGGCCACGGTCGCCACCGCCCACCGGGCCGGCTACACCGTCGTCATGTCCCACAGGTCGGGTGAGACCGAGGACACCACCATCGCGGACCTGGCGGTGGCCACCGGCTGCGGCCAGATCAAGACCGGGTCCCTGTCCCGTTCCGACCGCACCGCCAAGTACAACCAACTCATTCGGATCGAGAAGGAGTTGGGAGACAGTGCCCAGTACGCGGGCGGCCAGGCGCTGCGGGTCGGGGGCGGTGCGGCGGCAGCCTGACGGCGCCCGCCCGGCCCTGATGCAAGCCGAGAAGGGCCGGGAGCTGGTCGCTCCCGGCCCTCGTCACAGCACCACGCGTCGTTCAGTTGCCGATGCCGGAGCTGCCCACGCCCGTGTTGCCGATGCCGTGGCTGCCCAGGCCCGTGTTGCCGAGACCCGCGTTGCCGATGCCGCCGTTCTCGATGCCCGCGTTGCCCAGGCCCCAGTTGGCGATCCCGGCGTTGCCCAGACCCGAGTTGGCGATGCCCGCGTTGCCGAGGCCGGAGTTCTCGATACCGGCGTTGCCCAGGCCCCAGTTGGCGATGCCCGCGTTGCCCGCGCCGCCGTTGTGGAAGCCCGCGCTCCCGACGCCCGTGTTGCCGATGCCGGAGCTGCCCACGCTGTCGGCGCTTGCCGTGCCGACGCCGCAGATGGCCAGAGCGGCCGCGGCACCGAGCGCGGTCGTCACACGGATAAGGGTCGTGCCCATCGTGGCATACCTCCTATTTAGGAAATCTTGCTGCTATCCCTAGCACGCAGCCGGGCCGGATACGGGGATGAGCGCCTGGAGCCGCCGTACGCTCACCGGCGCGAGTGGTCCCTACGGCCCGTCCGGCGGGTCGGGCCGGGGTGCCGCCGGGTCCGGCCGGCCGCGCACGACCGCGTCCACCGCTTCCATCGTGGGGTCCACGACATCCCAGTCGTGTACGGAGGGGTGCCCGGCGAACAGCCCGCACGCGTCCTCGCTCCGCGCGTCGACGGCGGGGCACCAGGCGAGCCCCATCAGCCGGGCCCCGCGCCCGCCCCCGATCCCGGTCCCGTCGCCACCTTCGCCCCCGGTCCCGTCGCCATCCTCGCTCCCGTCCGCGCCCCACCGCACCCACACCGCCTCCCCGTTCGCGTCGTCCTCCCACAGCAGCGACGCGTGGCCGTCACCGTGGTCCTCGCATAGTTCGCACAGGACGTACCCGGCCTGCGGCGGGTTCCCCGGCGCGGCCAGGCGGACGACATGGTCCGGAGGCGGTAACAGCGCCACGGCGGTGCACTGGTTCATGGGGCGGGAGACCTCCGGTCGCGTCAGGGCTCGTCGATGCCGCCGGGCGACGCGATCAGGTCGCCGAGCGGGTCGGTCACGTGGAAGGAGTGCGGGGCGGGGTGGTGGTCGAAGTACGCGCACGGGGTGATGGTGCGGGTGGCCAGGTGGCGGAGACGGGCAGGACACACGGGCAGGACGGCCAGGCGGTGGACGCGGTGGGCGCCCGTCCCGGTCCACAGCAGCCACAGGTCCTGGTCCACCTCCGGCGTCTGGGCAGCCCAGAGGTACGCCGCGTGCTCGGTGGACTCGTCGTGCTCGCCCAGCTCGCAGAGCAGGAACTCGTCCGGGGCGAGCACATCGGGCGCGTGCTGCGGGCCGCCCTCCATCGTGGCGAGCGCGAGCAGCGCTTCGGCGTAGGGGACGTCGGTCACGGCGGTGCACTGCAACACGGCGTCAGGTCTCTTCCCTGCGGTGCCGGGGTGGTACGAAGCCCCGCCCACGGCTTCGGGGACAGTACGGCGGTGGCGGTGGCTGCGGCAGATCCGGGCCGACCGGCCATCCGGCGAGCGTGACCCGCAGCCCCACGGCCGGGTCGACCACCGTGAGCAGGGCCGGGCGGCCCGACTCCAGGGCGCTTATCGCCTCGTCCTGGACCCTCTCGTCGCCCGCCCACGCCCGCAGCCCTTCCGGTGCGTCGGAGCCGTGGAAGGTGACCGGGTGGACGTCCCGCGCCCGGAGCCAGGGATCGGGAGGAGGCAGCTCCCGCCCGTGGGCGTCCGCCAGCCGCAGCGCCTGCCGCCGGAGCCAGCGGAGGACGAGCCGGCGGTTCGGTACGGCGATCCCGCCGAGCCGGCGGGCCTGGCCGCCGGCCGTGACGGTGACGGCGGCGACGTAATCCAGGTTCCTGTCCAGCTCCACGCCCAAGCCCCTCATCCCGCACGCCCTCCCCTGCCCCCCACACCGCGGGCCTCTCCGTCCCCCACACCGCGTGCCTCCCTGTCCCCCATACCGCCCGCCCACCCCTGCTCCCCTGCCGCCCGCCCCCTCTCGCCCGCGCCCGCCAGGCGCCGCAGCCGGTCCGCCGCGACCTCGATCGCGTGCACCACCGCCTCGCGCTCCGCCTCCCGGTCGGTGATCGCCGCGGCCAACTCCGCGAAGAACAGCGCCCGGTAGGCGGGGTCCGACTCGATCCGTTGCAGCTCGGCGAAGGGGGCCTCCCGCCGGGCCCGGCTCCACCGCCTCATCGCGCGGGTCAGGCGCGCCACCCGGACACGTACGCCCCACCAGGCGTCCGGCCTCACAGCACCTCTCCCCTGCTGCGGGCGTTGAGGCGTGCGGTACGGGCGCGGAGCTGCTCCATGAGGAGCGCCGGGCGTACGTGGCCGGGCTCGGCCTCCCACTCGCGGCCGCCGCCCACCGGGCGGAGGGACCAGCGGCCTCCGGCGACCCCGCGGAACTCGCCCACGCGGTCGGCGCGGCTGGTGTCGACCACGAGGGCCCCGAGGGAGGGGAGTTGGGGGCGGTCAGGGGGCTTCCGGGTATTCGCACGCAGGTTCTCGCCGTCCACCGATAGTTCCTCTCCGTAGCTGAACGACTACCGGGACGGCTCAGCGTCGCCTAGCGTGGAATCTCCTTCAACGTTTCAGGGGTGGAGAGAACGTTGGTCAACCTCAAGGACTTGAACCCGGACGCGAGCGCGGAAGCGGCCTACGGCGCACGCCTGCGCAGTGCGCGTGAGGAGCGGGGCTGGCGGCAGGACGACCTCGCTCAGCGCATCGGGTACACGGGACGCCATGTCTCGGGGGTGGAAACTTGTCACAAGTCCCCAACCCGCAAGTTCTCGATCGCCGTTGATGTCGCACTGGGGTTCGTGGGGACGGCTGACTCCTTCGAGCGCGAGTGGCGGAAGATCAAGCACGGGGTGCTGTTGCAGGGCTTCCCCGAGTACCTGGCCCTGGAGGGCCGGGCGGCGGAGATCAGACTGTTCGAGGTGGGCGTCATCCCCGGTCTGTTGCAGACGCGGGAGTACGCGCAGGCACTGGCCGACGGAGCCGTCGACCGAGGGGTCATGACCCGCGAACAGGCCGATGAACGCGTCGCTTTCCTCATGGCACGTCAGGAGGCGCTGGTGCGGGACGTGCCGCCCCTGCTGATCGCCGTGCTGGACGAGAGCTGCGTCCTCCGGCCGGTCGGCGGCCCGGACGTCATGAAAGCGCAGTTGCAGCATCTGATCGACTTCGCCGCGCAGCCGCACACCACGCTCCAGATCACCCCGTACAGCGTCGGCGAGCGTCGGCCCTTCAACCGGTCGGTAAACCTGCTGACCCTCCAGGACCGGTCCGTGGTCTCCTACGTCGAGTCCGAGACACAGGGGCACCTGGACCGTGAACTCGGCTCCGTCATCCCGATGGTGAGGGCCTACCATCACTTGCAGAACGTGTCTCTGTCGCAGACGGATTCCGTGGACTCGATCCACCAGCATCGGAAGGGCACCCCGTGACGACCGAAACGACGACCCAGCAGTGGGTCAAGTCCTCCTACAGCGACAACGGCGGCACCTGCGTGGAGTGGGCCCCGCACACCGCGACCACCACCGGCACCGTCCCCGTACGCGACTCCAAGAACACCACCGGCCCGGTGCTCCGCATCCCCGCCGCCGCGTTCTCCGCCTTCGTCGCGGGCGTACGGGCGGGAGACTTCGACGTCGTCTGATCACCGCTCCCCCAGGGTGCCCCCGCCGCAGTGAGCGCGGCGGGGGCACCTTGCTGTCACGGGTGGTCGTGGCCGCCCCGGCTGCCGGGGCCTCGCCCTCCGGGGCGCCGCCGCACCGAACCGGACCGGCCCGCATCACCGGCGGCCGAGGCCGGCCCCGGTGGCGCCGCGCCCTCCCCCGCCACTCAGCAGGACTGCTGCGGGCCCGAGTTGAGGGTGCCGACGTGCCCGATCACGGTCTCGTCGCCGAGGCCGGCCCCGGCCGACCGGGCGATGTAGCAGGAGTACTTGGTCCGGTTGATCACTTCGAGATGGATGTGGGCCCCCGAGTCCCCGTTGACCTGGTAGCACGAGGAGTAGCGGAACCTTCCGGTCCGCCCCAGCGGGGTCCAGGGGCCCACGGTGGCGCCGACGGTGATCGAGTCGGGCTTCTGGTCGACGTGCATGACGTCGGCGCGGCCCACGACCGTGCCGGTGGAGTCGTCGCGGGCCTCCAGCCCGATGCGCCAGCCCCCGTCGGCGAGGTTACCGGTGGCGCAGCCGGGGGTGACGGTCACCACGCTCACGGTCACGGGGCCGCCCGCCGAGGTCTTGCTGCCGAACGGGGAGAGGACCGTGGCGCCGGGGTTCTGGTAGATGTCCACCGCCCAGTCGTTGAGGTATCCCCAGTTGGAGAAGACCCGGTGGTGGGAGGAGGGCGGGGTCTCGCCGAAGCGGTTCCAGAGGGACCCGCCCTGGATGGGCGGATACACCGCGACGGTGGCGGCGGCCAGCGGCCGGGCCTGCGGCTGCGGGGCGGCCTCCCGGGCCTGAGCCGTGGGAGCGGCCAGCAGGGAGACGGAGGCCAGCAGTGCGGCGGCGAGGACGGGGCGGGCGGCGGTGGGAAGGCGCACGGGGGCTCCCAGCGTGTGGGGGGAGTTGCGGGCGTACGAGTCAACCACCGCCGCGAGCCGTGGTTCAGCCCGGCGGCTGGCAGCTTCCGGACAGCTCATGGGTCGACGTACCACCCGAACCACCCCTGGGAGTCAGCGAGTTGCAGAATGTTGTCATGCGCTTGACACTCGCGTGTATCGCACAACAGGCTCGGAACCTCCCGTTCCCGTGGACCGCCTGACGACGAAGAGGTGCACCCTCATGCGATCACGCCCCATCGGATTCCTGCTCGCGACGGCCGCGGGCGCGGTTCTGGCACTCGGCGGAACCTCCGCCTCCGCCACCTCCGCGTCCCCCGGCACCGCGAAGTCCCCCGCCACGACGGCGTCCGGAGGCGTCGGAACGGCCGACGCCTGCTACACCTGGAGCGGCACCCTCCGCGAGGGCTCCAGCGGCGAGGCCGTACGCCAGCTCCAGATCCGCGTCGCCGGATACCCGGGCACCGGAAACCAGATCGCCATCGACGGCGCGTTCGGCCCGGCCACCAAGGCGGCGGTGACGCGCTTCCAGGCGGCGTACGGGCTGGCCGCCGACGGCATCGCGGGCCCCGCGACCTTCAGCAAGATCTACCAGCTCCAGAAGAACGACTGCACCCCGGCCAACTTCACCTACGCCGAGCTGAACCGCTGCAACTCCGACTGGTCCGGCGGCAAGGTCAGCGCCGCCACCGCGCGCGCCAACGCCCTGGTGACCATGTGGAAGCTCCAGGCCATGCGGCACGCCATGGGCGACCGGCCCATCACCGTGAACGGCGGCTTCCGCAGCGTCTCCTGCAACAGCGCGGTCGGCGGTGCCGCCAACAGCCGCCACATGTACGGGCACGCCGCCGACCTCGGCGCCGGGTCGCAGGGCTTCTGCGCCCTCGCCCAGGCGGCGCGCAACCACGGCTTCACCGAGATCCTCGGCCCGGGCTACCCGGGCCACAACGACCACACCCACGTGGCCGGGGGCAGCGGCCGCTTCTGGTCCGCGCCCAGCTGCGGCATCTGACACCCCCGCTCGCTGTGCGGGCCCCCGCGGACGGCCGGTCGGCCGATCGGCGGGGGCCCGCACACCGATGTGTCCCCGGAGGCCTGGCCCTCGCCGCATCCGGAGGCCCGGACCCCGCCGCATTCCGGAGGCCCGGCTCCCGCCGCATCCCCCGAGGGACAGCGGCTACCAGCGCATCCCCACCACCACCGCGAGGGCCACGAGCAGCACGCACAGGACGGCGTTGACGACGCGGTTCTCCCAGAAGACCGCGACGAACTCCCGGATGGTGGCGCTCGGCCAGAAGTACGCGGCGGTGGGCGAGCCCACCACCTGGCCGCGCACGCCCTCCCGGCGGGCGGTCATCGCGGCCCGGAACGCGTGGAAGTTGTTGGTCACCACGACGCAGACGTAACGGTCGTCGGCCTCCTCCATGATGCGGCGGCTGAAGCGCAGGTTCTCGGTGGTCGTGCGGGAGCGCGCCTCCTCGCGGACGCGCGCCGGGTCGGCGCCCTCCGCGACCAGCCAGCGCCCCATCGCCTCCGCCTCGGGCAGCTTCTCGTCCGGCCCCTGCCCGCCGGAGACCAGCAGCACGGGAGGCTCCGCGCCCCGGTCCGCCTGCTTCCGCTGGATGGCGAGGCCGGACCGCAGCCGCGAGGCGAGCAGCGGCGGGACCCGTTCACCGCCGATGAGGCCCGAACCCAGCACCACCACGAAGTCCACGTCACCGCGCACCCGGATGCGGCCGTACAGGAAGGCGTAGGCGAGGAAGCAGAGGAAGAGGAAGGCCACGTAGCCGGTGACGAGCACGACGGCCAGGATGAACGACTGGTACGCGCGCGAGCTGCCCAGGTAGTCGGCGGTGACCACCAGTGCCAGGACCGCGAAGATGGCCAGACCCGCCAGCCCCGACAGGAGGTTGGCCGGGCGCCGGCCCTCCTTGCGGACCATGGTCAGGCCGTTGACCACGAGGAACCCGCCGAGGAGCACGATCGCCAGCGCGGGCACGAAGAAGACCAGTGAGTACACCAGGACGGCCAGACCGCCCGGCAGCCGGTCCACCTGCGTCAGCAGGGCGAAGGACAGGCACAGCACGGTCAGCCCGAGCAGGACCGCGTTCCGGAACTGCCGGCGGTCCTGCCGGACGCCCCAGCAGAACCAGAGGAAGAAGACTGCTGTCGGTACGAAGGCGATCAAGGATGACCTCGGATGCGTCGGCCGCGCGGAGGCGGTAGGGGCGGGGGGTGTCCTACTCCGCGGAGGGCGACCGGCGGTTCTCCTCCATCCAGTCCCCGTTCGTCTGCCAGGCGTAGAGCGTGTGGCCCTCCACCGCGACGTAGTAGGAACCGCAGCGGCTCCGCGCCTGTTCCGCCCGGTCCGAGGGGAACCAGGAGGCGCTGATCTCCGGGTCCGGGGCCTTCTCGCCCCCGAGCGGCTCGCAGGAGCCGGGGAGCCGGTCGCCGCTGAGCGTGGCCTTGAGGATGCGCTCGCCGCCGGTGGTGCGCATGGCGTACTCGACGGACGCGGCGTCGTCGGGGAGCCAGCGGGGCACGGAGTCGCGGTCGGCCTTCGCCGCCTTGCCGGTGGCGTAGGAGGAGGTCTGCTCGTGACGGCCGTCGTACCACTCCCTGGCCTCGGGCACGACCACCGCGGCCGTGATCCCGAGCACCACCACGCCACCCAGGGCACCTATCAGAACGCCACGCATCTTCGCTTCTCTCCTCGCCGGTATCCGCTTCGTCCGCCGCGAGCCGAGGCAATGCCTCTACTCGCTTACGTCCATTTTCGTGACCGTATGGCGCGAAAACGTCAGACTCTGCGGCATATGGGGGTACGCCTCAGGTCGCACACCCCTGATACCGCCCCGGACCCGAGGCCGTTCTAGCCGCTCACGGCGGCAGCGGACCCGGCCGCGACCGCAGCCACGGTCCGCAGCACGGCGGAGTTGACCGCCTCCGCACCCCAGCTGGCCCGCTCCAGCTCCTTCGCCCGGTGGTAGACCTTGCCGGACCACGGCACGGAGCGGTGCAGATTCGGCAGGGACCCGCTCGCGGAGAGCAGGCCGATCAGCGAAGCCGTCCGGGCATCGGGCTCCGCACCGTCGATCAGGACGGCCCGGACCTGCTCCAGGAGCGCCTTCTTGTACGCGGTGTCCGCGATGGGCGTCGACGTCGTACGGAAGAGGCCCAGCGTCTTCTTCGTCTCCCGGCGCAGGGTGCCCCGCTCCACGAGCCGCTCGGACACGGTCCCGCGCAGCGGGGTGCCGATCTCGATCAGGAGCGTCTGGACGCCTCGTACCTTCTCGGAGACCTTCCTGTACGCGTCGCGCAGCAGCGGGTCCTGCGGCGGCCGGCCGACGACGGCGTGCACCCGGATGCCCGTCAGCCCCTGGTCGCCCTCGTCGACCCGGACATGACCGGCCAGCCCCAGCTCGACCAGGACCGCGCCGCCTTGCGTGTAGTAGAGGGTGCCCGCCGTCGGGATCGCGCCGGAGGCGTCGTCCATCAGCAGCAGGGTCAGGTCTTCGACGATCAGCATCTCGCCCGGCATGTCTCTTCCCACCGTCGTATAGGGGCCTTTCCGCCACGCTATCCACGGGGAGGGGGAGCGGCACGGTGCGAGCTGTCACCGGCGGCGATGACAGATGTCATGCGGGGCACGGCACCGTACGACGTGCCCGACTCATTGACAGCGCGGTGTCGCCCTGCCAACGTCTCGTCTGACGGCGGCAGTTCCCGGACCTCGCAGACCCCACAGGTCCACCGCGCGCACTCCCCCACTCCACCCCGCGCCTCCCTCCCCGCAGACCGGCCGCCGTCGTATGGGAGCGCTCCCAGAGAAGGGCCGCACTCGTGAGACGACTTCTTCGTACGCTCGCCGCCTCGGCGTTCGCCTGTCTGCTCCTGCCGCTCAGCGCCGCACCGAGCAGTGCCACGACCACGTCGGTCCAGGCCAGTCCCATCGACCTGACCAGCGGTTTCTACACCGACCCCCACTCCGGACCCGCCACCTGGGCCGCCGCCAACCCCGGCGACGGGCGAGCCGCCGCCATCCGGGACAACATCGCCTCGCGCCCCATGGCCCGCTGGTTCGGCGCCTGGAGCGGGGACATCGGGTCGGCCGTCGGCTCGTACGTGGGCGCCGCCGCCTCCGTCAACAAGCTGCCCGTGCTGATCGCGTACAACATCCCCGGCCGCGACGCCTGCGGCGGCCACTCCGGCGGTGGGGCGGGCACCCCGGCCGCGTACCGCTCCTGGATCTCCGCCTTCGCCTCGGCCATCGGCTCGCGGCCCGCCCTGGTGGTGATCGAACCCGACTCGCTGGGCGACTTCAGCTGCCTCAGCCAGGCCCAGATCAACGAACGGAACGGGATGCTCCGGGGCGCCCTGTCCGAGTTCCGCAACCGCGCGCCCAACACCTGGACGTACCTGGACGCCGGAAACCCGGCCTGGATCGGCGCGTCCACCATGGCCCAGCACCTCGACGGCGCCGGCGCCCGCGACGCACACGGCTTCTCGCTGAACATCTCGAACTACTTCACCACCGGCGAGAACACCTCGTACGGCAACGCCGTCAGGTCGGCGCTCTCCTCGTCCTACGGCTACACGAAGCCGTTCGTCGTCGACACCAGCCGCAACGGCAACGGCTCCAACGGCCAGTGGTGCAATCCGGGCGGACGCAAGATCGGAGCCGCCGGACAGATGGGCGGCGGCGCCGAGATGCTGCTCTGGCTGAAGACGCCCGGGGAGTCGGACGGCAACTGCGGGGTCGGCGGCGGGTCGACGGCCGGGCAGTTCCTGCCGGAGGTCGCGTACAAGATGGTCTTCGGGTACTGAGCATCTCGACCGTGCGGGGCGGGCCGTACGCCGTGGCCGGGGGCTACGGGCCGGCTCGCCCCGCACCCTGGGCCGGTGGCGGCGCCCGGTCCGGACAGGATGTCCGGCGCCCGGTGGCCGGCCACGGCATCGGTGCGGCCACCCCGCGCGTCAGGGTGGCCGCACCGCGCCTTCGCTACCCCTGCCGGCTCTCCTGGTTCTTCTGGCTCTCCTGGGCCCGGATGATCACCAGGACCGTGAGCCCGCCGCAGGCCAGGCCCGCCAGCGCCCAGGGGATGCTCGGTGTACCACCGTTGAGGTGGTAGCCGATGGCGCAGAAGACGAGCGTCTCGATCAGGACGATGAGCAGCCACCAGCGCCTTCCTGGCATCCGGCCCCTCCTTTCCGTTCGTGGGATCTCGGTTCACGCGATGTGGCGCTGCCGTGATTCTCCAGGAGGAGCGGAAAGCCGAACGCCGGGGCCTCGGACCTGCCCCGCAGGCCGCACCCGGACCTCCGGGAATCGCCCGACACTCCTGGCCCGCTGAAGAAATCCGCGAAGAGATTCGGCAACCATGTCGAGAACCCGCGCCCGGCTCCGTCCCCGTGGTGGAAGCAGCCGCAAGGCGACCACGAGGCGGCCCCTCCGGCCGCCGCGCACCGAGGAGAATCCCATGGCCAAGTACCTGATGCTCAAGCACTACCGGGGCGCCCCCGACCCGGTCAACAACGTGCCCATGGAGCGGTGGACGCCCGAGGAGTTCTCGGCACACGTCCGGTACATGAACGACTTCGCGGCCCGGCTGGTGGAGACCGGGGAGTTCGTCGGCGAGCAGGCGCTCGCGCCCGAGGGCGCCTGGGTCCGGTACGACGGGGAGGGGCGGCCGCCGGTGACCGACGGGCCGTTCGCCGAGACCAAGGACCTGATCGCCGGTTGGATGATCATCGACGTCGACTCGTACGAACGGGCCGTGGAGCTGGCCGGTGAGCTGTCGGCCGCTCCGGGCGCGGGCGGGAAGCCGATCCACGAGTGGCTGGAGCTGCGGCCGTTCCTCACCGCGCCGCCCACCATCGCGGAGTGACCTCACCGATGCCGATGGACGAACTGCTGCTCCGGAGCGTCGTCCCGGGCGTGCTCGGGGTCCTCGTCCGCCGCGGAGCCGACTTCGCGGCGGCCGAGGACGCCGTCCAGGACGCGCTGGTCGAGGCGGTGCGGGTCTGGCCCGCCGATCCACCGCGCGATCCGAAGGCGTGGCTGGTCACCGTGGCCTGGCGGCGGTTCCTCGACGCGACCCGGGCGGATGCCGCCCGGCGCCGGCGCGAGGAGCTGGTCGATGAGGAGCCGGAGCCCGGGCCCGCGCCCGGGACCGACGACACCCTCCAGCTCTACTTCCTCTGCGCCCACCCCTCCCTGACCTCCTCGTCCGCCGTCGCGCTCACGCTGCGGGCCGTCGGCGGGCTCACCACCCGGCAGATCGCCCAGGCCTACCTGGTGCCCGAGGCGACCATGGCGCAGCGCATCAGCCGGGCCAAGCGCACGGTCTCCACCGTGCCGTTCGACCGGCCCGGCGATGTCTCCACCGTGCTGCGCGTCCTCTACCTGGTCTTCAACGAGGGGTACTCCGGCGACCTCGACCTCGCCGCCGAGGCCATCCGCCTCACCCGCCGGCTCGCCGCCGCGATCGACCACCCCGAGGTGGCGGGGCTGCTCGCCCTGATGCTGCTCCACCACGCCCGGCGGGCCGCCCGCACCGCGCCCGACGGCAGCCTGGTGCCGCTCGCCGAGCAGGACCGGGGGCGGTGGGACACCGCGTCGATCGCCGAGGGGGTGCGGATCCTCCAGGCGGCCCTGGCGCGCGACCGGCTCGGTGAGTACCAGGCGCAGGCCGCCGTCGCCGCGCTCCACGCCGACGCGCCGACCGCCGCGGAGACCGACTGGGTGCAGATCGTGGAGTGGTACGACGAGCTGGCGGGCCTGACCGACAGCCCGGTGGTCCGGCTCAACCGGGCGGTGGCCGTCGGTGAGGCGGACGGGCCGCGCGCCGGTCTCGCCGCCCTGGCGGAGCTGGACGGTGCCCTGCCCCGGTACGCGGCGGTGGCTGCGTACCTCCATGAACGCGACGGCGACCTCGGCACGGCGGCGAAGCTGTACGCCGAGGCCGCCCGCAAGGCCCCGAACCTCGCCGAGCGCGACCATCTGACCCGGCAGGCCGCCCGCCTCAACTCCCGCCCTCAGCAGTGAGGTTCTCCCCGGCCGCGAGCCTCAGCCGTCAGCCAGGGCGCCCTTGAGGAGGGGGAGCAGGCGGTCCCAGTGGCGCTGGAGCCCGGCGGGGTCGAAGACGTCGGTGTCGGACATGGTGAACCCGTGGGCGGTGCCGGGGTAGACCTCGGAGGTGTGGTCGAAGCCCGCCGCGTCCAGGGCCTCGTTCAGCTCGCGCAGGCTCTCGGGCGTCATATCGCCTTCCGCGTGGCCGAAGTGGGCCCGCGCGGTGATCCGGGCGAGGGCCTCGGGCCCGGCGGCGCCCACGGGGGCGTGGAACGCGGCGAGCGCGGCGACCTGGTCCGGGTGGGCCGCGGCGGTGCGCGTCGCCAGGAGGCCGCCGAAGCAGTAGCCGGTCACGGCGACCGGGCCGGGGGCGACCTCGGGCCGGGTGGCGAGGAACCGGAGGAAGGCGTCGGCGTCGCGCAGGGAGCGTTCGGCGGTGTGCTCGTGGATCAGGGGCATCAGCCGGGAGAGGACGGCGGACCGCTCCTCTCCCCCGATGTACCCGGGGAGTTCGACCACCGGGGTCGGACCGTGCCGGTAGAAGATGTTGGGGACGAGTACGTAGTACCCGTGCCCGGCCAGTTCGGCGGCCATCTCCCGCAGCACGGGCCGGATGCCGAAGGCGTCCGGGTACATCAGCACCCCCGGGTGCCGCCCGCCGCCGTCGGGGAAGGCGGCGAAGGCGTCGGCCCGTCCGTCGGCGGTGGGGATGTGCGGTGTCTGTGTCCGGGTGGACATGCGGTCTCTCCTGTCGTGGCTGACGTGGGGCGCTGTGGTGAGCCGTGGGTCGGTACGACAGTAGGCGGAGAGGGTGGCATCGAGGCGATCGTCGGTCAGGGGCCCTGCCGCTCAGGGCGTCCGCGAACCGTCCGTCACCCGCTCCAGCCCGTAGAAGTCCGCCACGCACCCGCCCGGCCAGTACCGGGTGCCGCCCCCGCTGAACGGCTCCAGCATGGCGCTGATCACCAGCCGTTCGTACGGCATCACCCGCTCACCGTCCGCCGCCCCCTCCCGCAGCCGCCGGTCCTGCGCGTCCCACTTCTCCGCGCGCGCCCGCATGCCGGTGTCCAGGGTGAGCAGCGAGACGGCCGGTCCGAAGCAGACCAGCACGCAGAGCGCGGCGCACACGGCCTTCACCGGGGCCGTACGGCGTACGTACTGCCGTACCGCGAGGCCGGTCAGCGCCCCGGCCGCGACGAGGAGGACCACGTACAGCAGGAGGTAGTCGTTCCACAGGCGGTTGGCGCCCGGGTCGCTCACCCGGTCCTGGAAGACCGGGTAGGCGATCACCGTGCACAGGTAGCCGGAGAGCAGCAGGGTCAGCAGGCCGGTCCAGGCCAGCAGCGGCCAGTGGGCGGGCGGGGCGGGGGTGCGTCCGTCGCGGCGGCCGCAGAGCAGGCCGAGCAGGATGCCGACCGCGAGCCCGCCGGCGTACTGCCAGGTCGTGACCGTCTGGACGGTGATCTCCGCGAAGGCGCGCAGGGAGGCGGCGAGCGAGTCGGGGGCGAGCAGCGACGTGGTCTCCGCCCCGAACCGCTCGCGGCGGTGGCGGGAGCCGGGCGAGGTGATGAGGACGAGGCCGCCCGCCACCGTTCCGGCGATGCCCGCCCCGCACCACAGGCGGACGAACCCCCGGGCGGGCGCGGCGACCACCCGGCCGCTCACGACCAGCGTGGCCAGCAGCACCAGCACCACCACGATCGCCGTCTCCTCCGAGAGGGTGGCGAGGAACGCGCCCGCGAACAGGACGGCGGCGAGGGCGGGACCCCGGCCCCGGCGGGTGCGGGCGAGCAGCAGCGGGATCAGAGCGGCGCAGGCCAGGACCGGCGGCAGGGTATGCGAGACCGAGGCGGCGGGCCAGTAGAACGTCTTGTACGTGTTCGGCGTGACGAACAGGAACAGTGCGGTCACCATCGCCGCGACCAGCAGCGGCAGCCCGCGCGGCACCGTGATGCCGCCCCTGCGCAGCGCGACGACGGCCACCGCCCACAGGACCGCGAGGATCAGGACCCCGCTCACCGCCGGGTACCACTGGTGTCCGGCGACTTGGAACTTCGCGTACGTTCCGACCAGGAACGCGTTGGCGACCCGTCCGTTGTCGTCGAAGTAGAACTTCCCGACCAGGCCGGTGATCCCCTCGTCCCGTACGAGAGGGAGGAAGCACCAGTCGTCGGCGCTGGGCCGCACCCACCGGCCGAACCAGGACGCGGCGGCGAGCAGGGCGAGGGGCGGGAGCGCGAGGGCGCTCACCCAGAGCACGCTCCGGGGGCGGGCGTCGCGTGCCGGCCGCCCTCCCCTGTCCTCCCTGGCCTCCCCGGACTTGTCCGGCACAGCGGTCTCCTGGGTGACGTCGGTCTCCACGGTGCTCACCGGTCCTCGGAGGAGCGCACGGAGGTACGGGAGGAGGCGGTCGCCCTCGGTGCGAGCGGCCGGTCCGCAGCCACCGGGCGGCCGTGCGGCGGCTGGGCCGACCGGTCCGGCGCGGAGACCTGGGGGGTTGTGGGGGCCTCTGGTGCTGTTGAGGCTTCGGGGGCTCCGGGGGCCTGGGGCACGTCGGGTGTCCCCTTAGCCGCGGCGGCCTGGTCGCGGCGGCCCGACATGATCGCCCACCGCGCCAGCAGGAACGAGACCGGCGTGACGATCACCCCGGCCGCCAGCGCGGCGAGGTTCTTGTCCATCCCGAGACCGGTGACCGCGCCGTAGAGCAGTGCTCCGGACGCCACCAGGTTGGCCAGGCTGGAGACCGGATAGCGGACGAACCCGCGCCAGGTCGGCTTCGTCCGGCACGTGACGTAGGAGTTGAGGAGGAAGGAGCAGACGATGCTGACCGCGTAGCCGAGGACGTGGGCCACGAGGTAGGGGATCCAGCGGTTCAGCGAGGCGTAGACGCCCAGGTAGACGACGGTGTTGACGCAGCCGACGAGGACGAAGCTGGCGAACTGGCGGGCCGTACGGGACCGGGTGCCGGAACGCCCCTGATCAGCGGGCCGCCCTGGCCTGCGGACTCCCCCGGTCCTCGCAGCCGCCCCAGCTCCCCCGGCTCTCCCCGCTCTCCCGGCTCTCCCCTTCCTCTCAGCTCTCCCGTCCCTCCCGTCCCTCCCGTCCCTCCCGGCTCCCCGATGACCGGCGTCCCGGTCGGCAGGCCGCGCTCCGGCCGGGTCCGGCAGGTCGCGTCGGTCTCCCGCACCACGTACGGCGGGCGGTGTTTCGCCTCGTGGTAGATGCGGCCCACGTACTCGCCGATGACGCCGAGGGTGACCAGCTGGATGCCGCCCAGCGCCACGACGGCGGTGAGGAGGGTGGCGTACCCCGGGGTGTCCGCACCGTGCAGGACCACGGTGATCACCGTCCACAGCGCGTACGCCAATGCCGAGACGAAGACCCAGAAGCCGGTGTAGATGGCGAGGCGGAGGGGGCGGTTGTTGAAGGAGAGGAGGCCGTCGATGCCGTAGTTCAGCAGCCGTCGGCTCCCCCACTTGGACCGGCCGGCCACCCGCTCGCTGTTGCGGTAGCGGAAGCTGACCGTGTCGAAGCCGATCCAGGAGAAGATCCCCTTGGAGAAGCGGTTGCTCTCGGGGAGGGAGAGGACGCTCTCCACGGCCCGCCGCGACAGCAGCCGGAAGTCGCCCGAGCCGTCGATGAGCTCCACGTCCATGCACCGCCGCACCAGGGCGTAGTACGTGTGGCTCAGCGTGGAGCGCACCACGCCTTCGCCCGCCCGGTCGCGGCGCGGGATGACCTGGTCGTAGCCGTGCCGGTGCAGTTCGAGCATGCGGGGGATCAGCTCGGGCGGGTGCTGGAGGTCGGCGTCCATGATGACCACCGCCGCGCCGCGCGACATGCGCAGACCGGCGAGCATGGCGGCCTCCTTGCCGAAGTTGCGGCTGAAGGCGGTGTAGTGGACGCGCTCGTCACGCAGGGCGAGGGCGCCGAGGAGTTCGCGGGTGGTGTCGCCGCTGCCGTCATCCACGTAACAGATCTCGAAGGGGGCGCCGAGCCCTTCGAGGACGGTGAGCAGGGCGGTGTGGAAGGTGCCGAGCACCTCTGCCTCGTTGAAACACGGCACGACGACGGAGAGCTGAAGGCCGTTCACGGGAAACCTCCGGACTTCGGCGGCGGCCGGTCACTTACATCACATAGGGATGCTTTGCACACTTTTCCCTAGGTTTGCCCATCGGGTGAGGGAGACCGGGCCTTGCCGCCCCGGACGCGCGAGCCGCAGCACCCTTTCATCCGAACAGCGCAGACACCCGAGGGCGGCACCGAGGCCGCCGGAACTCCGGGTCGCGGGGTCCGATAGGCGGACATAACCTCGCAGACGTGACGCCATCCGTGGACCGTATCCGGAGCTCCGCGCCCGGCAGGGCCCTGCTCTCCGGCCTGCTCACCACGCTCTTCGCCGCATGCTGGCTCGCCGTGCCCGCAGCGGTTCAGGCGCGCGCGGAGGACCCGGTGGAGCTCTCCCGGGACGGCCAGATCACCGACCAGGTGGGCGCCCTCCAGGACCGGGACGGTGCGGTGGACGACGCCCTCGACCGGCTCTACGCCGAGCGGCGCATCCAGCTCTTCGTCGTCTACGTACGCGACTTCTCCGGGCGCTCCGGGCAGACCTGGAGCGACGAGACCGCCAACCGCAACGGGCTCGGCCAGGACGATGTGCTGCTCTCCGTCGCCACCCACGACCGGCAGTACGCCTACTCCGTGGACGCGGGCTCCCGGCTCACCGACGAGCAGCTGCGCGAGGTGGCGTCCACCGCGATCGAACCCGCGCTGCGCGAAGACGACTGGGCGGGGGCGGCGATCGGGGCGGCGGACGGGTACGCCTCCACCCTGGCCGGGCGGCCCGTGACCGCTCCCGCCATCACCCCGGGCCCCAGCGACCCCGGCACCGGCGCCTCCGGCCCCTCCGGTGCGGGCGACCTCATCCTGCCGGTGGTCGTCGTCGGGGGCGCGGGGGCGCTCGCCGTGTTCGCGTACACCCGGCGCAAGCGGCGCTCCACGACCCGCACCACCCCGGCCGCCACCGGCTGGGGGCGCGGCGCGGGAACGGCGGACGGGCCGGTCCCGCTGGAGGAGCTGGACGCGCGGGCGAAGCAGCTGCTCGTCGACACCGACGACGCGGTCCGTACGAGCGAGGAGGAACTCGGCTTCGCGACCGCCCAGTTCGGCGAGGAGGCGGCGAAGCCGTTCACCGAGGCGGTGGCCAGGGCCAAGGACGAGCTGACCCGGTCGTTCCGGCTGCGCCAGCAGCTCGACGACGCCTTCCCCGAGGACGACGCCACCCGGCGCCGGATGCTGGAGGAGATCCTCGCCCGGTGCACGGCCGCCGACGAGGGCCTCGACGCCGTCGCGGAGGACTTCGACCGGCTGCGCGCCCTGGAGCGCGACGCCCCGCAGGCCCTGGCCGCCGTCGCGACCACGTACAGCTCGCTCACGGGGCGCGTCCCGGGTGCCGAGGCGACGGTCACGGGGATGCGTGAGCGGTACGGGGACGGGGCCGCCGCCCCCGTCGCGGGCGCTGTCGGCCAGGCCGAGGACCGGCTCGCCTTCGCCGGCTCCGCCCTGGACCAGGCCCGGCAGGCGGTCGGCTCCACCGACCACGCCCGGGCCGCCGTCTACATCCGGGCCACCGAGGGCGCGGTCGGCCAGGCGGGCACCCTCATCGACGCGGTGGACCGGCGCGCGGCGGAGCTGGCCGAGGCGGCCGGGAAGCTGCCCGCCGCCCTCACCGAGACGGAGACCGATCTCGCCGACGCGCGCGGCCTCCTCGAAGGGACCGCCCAGGCCACCTCCACGGCCGACCTGCGGGGCCGGATCGCCCGCGCCGAGGCCGTACTCACCGACGTACGGGAGGCGATGGCGGCCGGGCCGTACGACCCGGTCGACGCGCTGCGCCGGGTGGAGGAGGCCGACGCGGCGCTGGACGAGGCGCTCGCCGGGGCCCGGGAGCAGGAGGCGGGCGGCCGGCGGGCGCGCTCGCTCCTGGACCAGGCGATGCTCACCGCCCGCTCCGCGATCGGGGCCGCGGCCGACTACATCACCACCCACCGGGGCGCGGTCGGCGCCCCGGCCCGTACCCGGCTGGCGGAGGCCCAGCGCCGCTGGGAGCAGGCCCGGCAGCTGGCCGACGCCGACGCCCAGGGCGCCCTGGGCGAGGCCCAGCAGGCGGACGCGCTGGCCCGGCAGGCGCTGGAGCTGGCCGCGCAGGACGTACGGGGCTTCCAGGGGCCGCAGGGACCGGGAGGCTTCGGCGGGTCCGGCGGCCGGATGCGGGGTGGAGGCGGGATGGGCGGGGCGGTGCTCGGCGGGATCATCCTCGGCGGGCTGTTCGGCGGCGGAGGCGGCCGGGGCGGCATGGGCGGCGGCCTCGGCGGGGGGTACGGAGGCGGCGGCCGGTCCGGCGGTTTCGGCGCCGGGCCCGGCAGCTTCGGCGGGGGCGGCACACGGGGGCGCCGAGGCGGTGGCGGGCGCTTCTGAACGATCCGGGCCGCACCGGCGGCCCTCCCCGAACGCCCCTGGCCGCACCGGCGGGGCGGCCTCTCCGAACGACCGGCACACACCACAACGCAGCTGTTCTCGAATCCCAAGGAGCCGTGCCATGACCAAGCAGACCGTACTCGGCCGCGTCACCCAGCTGGCCAAGGCCAACATCAACGCCCTGCTGGACCAGGCGGAGGACCCGCAGAAGATGCTGGACCAGCTGATCCGCGACTACACCAGCAACATCGCGGAGGCCGAGCAGGCGGTGGCCGCCACCATCGGCAACCTGCGGCTGATGGAGCAGGACCACAAGGAGGATGTGGAGGCGGCCGCCGAGTGGGGCTCCAAGGCGCTGGCGGCCAGCCGGAAGGCCGACGAGCTGCGCGGGGCGGGGTCGGGCGCGGAGGCGGACACGTTCGACAACCTGGCCAAGGTGGCGCTGGGCCGGCAGCTCCGGTCCGAGCAGGAGGCGAGCACGGCGATGCCGACGATCGCCTCCCAGACCGAGGTGGTGGACAAGCTCAGGGCGGGGCTGGACCAGATGAAGGCCAAGCTCTCCGAGCTGAAGGCCAAGCGCGACGAGCTGGTGGCGCGGGCCACGTCGGCGCAGGCGCAGAACCGGATGATGGACGCCGTGAAGAACATCGACGTCCTGGACCCGACGAGCGAGCTGAGCCGCTTCGAGGAGAAGGTGCGGCGCGAGGAGGCCCGGGCGCTGGGCAAGCAGGAGCTGGCCGCCTCCTCGCTGGACGCGCAGTTCGAGCAGCTGGACAGCCTGGGCGCCGGCGCGGAGGTGGAGGCCCGGCTGGCGGCCCTGAAGGCGAGTGGCTCCTAGCGGCTCAGTACATGCTCAGCAGCTGCTCCACCGAGAGCTCGGCGGCCGGTGCCCCGGTCGGCAGGGCCAGTTCGAACCAGACGGTCTTGCCGCGCGGGGTCCGGCGTGAGCCCCACGCCGCGCTGAGCAGGCCGACCAGCTGGAGCCCGCGCCCGCCCTCGTCGGTGTCGCGGGCCCGGCGGCGGCGCGGCTGGACGAGTCCGGCGTCCCACACCTCGCAGACCAGGGTGCGGTCGCGCAGCAGCCGGAGCCGGATCTCGCCCTCGCCGTACCGCAGGGCGTTGGTGACCAGCTCGCTGACGAGGAGTTCGGTGGTGTCGACCAGGTCGTCGAGGTCCCAGGCCATCAGCTGGGAGCGGGCCAGCTCGCGGGCGCGCCCCACCGAACGCGGTTCGCGCGGCAGCGTCCAGTCCCCGACCGCCTCGCCGGGCAGCCCCTGGATACGGGCCATCAGCAGGGCGATGTCGTCCTCGCCGTGCCGGGTGTCGAGGGTGGAGAGGACGAAGTCGCAGGCGTCCTCCAAGGGCATCTGCGGTCCGGTGAGCACGGAGCGCAGGGCGTCCAGGCCTTCGTCGAGAGGCTGGTCGCGGGATTCGACGAGCCCGTCGGTGTAGAGGGTGAGCAGGGCGTTCTCGGCCAGCTCCACCTCCACCTCCTCGAACGGCTCGCCACCGACGCCCAGCGGCATCCCCGGCGGTACGTCGATGAGCCGGGCGGGCCTGCCGGGTTCGACCACGGCCGGGGGGAGGTGGCCGGCGTTGGCGAACGTACAGCGTCGGGTGACCGGGTCGTAGACCGCGTACACACAGGTCGCGAGGTACACCTCGGAGAGGTCCGCCTCCCGCGACTTCTGCGCGGCGCGGGAGGGCCACTGGGCGCCCCCGCTGCCGCCGAGCCCCTCGCTGCGCTCGCCACCGCCCGGCGAGCCGAGGCCGCGCGCCACCTCGTCGAGGGCGGAGAGGACTTCGGCGGGTTCGAGGTCGAGGAGGGCCAGGGTCCGTACGGCGGTGCGGAGTTCGCCCATGGCGACGGCGGCGCGCAGGCCCCGGCCCATGACGTCGCCGACGACCAGGGCGGTGCGGTGTCCGGGCAGTTCGATGACGTCGAACCAGTCGCCGCCGACCTCGGTGGCGGTGTTGCCGGGGAGGTAGCGGCAGGCGATGTCGAGTCCGGCGGCCTCGGGGTCGCCGGGGGGCAGCAGGCTGCGCTGGAGGATCAGGGCGCGTTCGTGCTCGCGGCGGTAGAGGCGGGCGTTGTCGATGCAGACGGCGGCGCGGGCGGCCAGTTCGGTGGCGAGCGCCCGGTCCCGCTCGCCGAACGGCTCGCTCCCCTTCGTACGGGAGAACTGCACCAGGCCGACGACGGTGTCGTGGGCCACCATCGGCACGGCGAGCGTCGACTGCACGAACCCCATGTCGTCGCCGGGGACGTCCTCGACGTGGCCCGAGCGCAGGGCGATGGCGCAGGGCGAGCCGAAGGGGAAGCGGTGGACCGAGCCGAGCGCGGGCGGCAGGTCGTGGGGGCCCAGGGAGCCGCTGCCCGCCACGGCGGTCGGCAGGGCGTCGGCGACGGCGCTGGCGTGGGCGACCCGGCGCAGCTCGGCCGAGCCGCCGCCGGACTCGCGGTGCGGGGGCGCCCAGGATCCTGGCGCGGCCTCCTCGCCGGTGAGCAGGCCCTGGTAGAGGTCGACGGCGGCCAGGTCGCAGAAGCCGGGGACGGCGACGTCGAGGAGCTCGCGGGCGGTGGTCTCCAGGTCCAGGGAGTTGCCGATACGGGCGCTGGCCTCGTTGAGGAGGGCCAGGTTGCGGCGGGCGCTGGCGGCCTCACGGGCGGCGATGTGGCGGCGGGTGACATCGGTGGCGAGACCGGCGACGCCGACGGGGCGGCCCGCGCCGCTGTGCACCCGGTAGAGGTTCATGGACCAGTGGCGGCGGCCGGCCCCGCCGGGGGTGGGCCCGACCAGCTGGAGGTCGGTGACGGACTCGCCGGTCTCCAGGACGCGTTTCAGGGTGGCGGCCAGCCGCTCGGCCTCGGGGCCCGGGAGGTAGTCGTCGACCGTGCGGCCCCGGTGGTCGTCGGCCGCGCCGCCGAAGACGGTGGCGAAGCGCTGGTTGGCCCGTACGACGGTGAAGTCCGTACCGAACAGCACGAAGCCGAAAGGAGATTGGCCGAATATGGCCTGCGAGGCGGCGAGATCGGTCTCGATCCTCCGCAACGCCCGGACGTCCACGACGATGCAGAGCGCGGCCCGCTCACCGTCCGCGGTCTCACTGGGCATCACATAGACCTCGGCGAGCCCGTGCGCACCGCCCTCGCCCGGCATCCGGAACGGGACGAGGCCCGTCCACTCCCGGCCGTCCAGGATCTCACCGACGCGGCGGTGACCGTCCGCGCGCAGCTCGGCCGGCATGAAGGCCTCGACCGGGTCACGCCCGATCGCCTCGTCCGCGGCCATGCCGAAGAGACCGGCGGCCCGGCGGCTCCACTGCTCGATCAGACCGTCGGGGCCGATCGAGAAGGAGGCGACCCTGATGTAGTCGTAGATCGAACCGGGCGGACTGCTCTGCCACACGACGTCGCCCGTTGTCCCAGGTATTTCGCTCACGCGACCGTCCCCTCCAGCTCACACACCGGACCGGTCCTGCCCGCAGTATTCAGCACTACGGCCCCGACCGACACGGCGTTCACGATCACAGCAAGGTCTCAGTCCCTTTCAGCCAGGTTCTGCCCGACCTCTGGTGATCGCTGTGCGTCCCTCCCCACTCCTAACCAGGGAGAGCGAGCTCGAACCACACCGTCTTGCCACTCTTTCCTCGACGGGTCCCCCAACGGCGTGCGGAACAAGCCACGAGCTGCAGTCCCCGGCCACCCTCGTCATCGGGTCCCGCACTGCGTTCGGTGGGTGGATCCGGAAGCGGATCGGAGACCTCCACCAGCAGTCCGGGGGTGGCGGGAGGGGGGTCGACGGTGAGCCGGAGGTCGGTGGCGAAGTCTCCGGTCAGCCCACCGGCCCCGTTGCTCCCGGCACGCGGGCGCGTGCGCGCCAGCCGGACGCCGATGGGGCCGGAGGCGTACCGCAGGGAGTTGGTGACCAGCTCGCTGACCAGCAGAACGGCGAGGTCACCGACGGTCGTGTCCAGGCCCCAGCAGTCCAGGGCGTCGCGGACGGCGTGCCGGGCGCTGCGCACGGAACCGGGTTGGGCCGGGAAGGCCCACTCGGCGCAGTCGCCTTCGGTATCGATCACGCCGATCACTTCCCAGGGACAGCCACGGGCTCACCGCATAGATAAATAGGGACTAAATAGCCCATACCCACCATTTATTGCTTACTACCGCGGAGGCCTGCGTTTGGTGCAGACGGGGGTACGTGGCGCCGCCCGCCGCACGGCGGGGATCAGCGCAGCTCGCCCGCGGCCGCGAGGTCGTCGAAGAGGAGCTGGTCGACCGGTGGCACGCGGGGACGGTCGGCGTAGGAGAACCACGCCACCTCCTCGATCTCGCTGCTCGCGGCCAGGGTCCCGCGATAGTCGGCGTAGTAGCAGCTCATCGTGACGAGGGGGGCGCCCGGACCGTCATGGGCGTGTGCTTCGTACGTACCGGCGTGGAGGACCGTCTCCGGGAGCAGGGCGACCGTCAGCTCCTCCTCGATCTCGCGCAGGAGGGTCTCCCGATCGGTCTCGGCGCCCTCGCGCTTGCCGCCCGGGATGTAGAAGACGTCCTTGCCCTGGGGGCGGGCACAGAGAATCCTGCCGCCCTCGATCCGCACCCAGGCCACCGTGTCGATCAGCACCGGTTCCACCGCTCCGCCCTCGCTCGCTCGCCGCGCCCGGGGCGCTCGCCCCGGACGGGCGGGACCCTACCGCGCGTGCGGCAGGGTCCCGGGACGTATCAGGCGGGAGCCTCACCCCTCGGGCCCTCAAGCACTCCGGGCCTCCAGGCCCTCCGGCACTCCGGCCCTCAGCCCTTCAGGGCCGGCCGCCCTGGCCCATGCGCTCCACCCGGTAGACCTGGCGGTGCTTGCGGTCGTCGAGGCCGTCCGCGACCTTCTGCGCCTCGGCCTGTGTGGCATATCTGCCGACGCGATAGCGGTTGCCGCTGTCGTCCTGCCGTATCACCAGCCACGGGAGCACGGCACCGCTGTCGCTCATCGTGTCGCTCCCCCGCATGTCGCCCCTCTTTCCGCCGGCGCACACGTCACCGGCGCGCACGTCTCTAAGGATCCCCAGGAAACCGCAGTACGCATATGCCCGAGCGTACGCCTGACCTTCACTCAGCGCAGGCGGCTTTGCACAAAGAGATACACATCCGGCCATGACGAAGGGGGCGCATCCGCTGGATGCGCCCCCTTCACGGCATCATCGCCCCTGGTCCCGGACCCACCGCCCGGCCCGACGGGGCGTCAACTCATCTGACCGGCAAGTGATAAGCGACCCGGTAGCGATCGGCGGGCACCACCACGTCGGCCGTCTCCACAGCACGTCCCGAGGCGTAGTACGTACGCCCGATCACGATGACCACATGACCAGGCACCCCGCCGAGCGCCAGCAACTCCTCCGCCAGCCCCGGGCGCGCACCGACCTCCTCCGCCACGTTGTCCACGACGATGTCGATGGCCGCCATCCGGTCGACCACCCCGCAGCCGCCCAGCGGACCCTCCTCAGGGAGCATCACCGGCGTACGCCCGGTGACAGAAAGGGGCTCCCAGGAGGTGGAGAGCATGATCGGCTCACCCGCCTCCCGGAACACGTAATGCGTCCGCATGACCCGGTCGCCCGCCTCGATACCGAGCCGCTCGGCGACCTCGGCGCTCGCCCCCTCCTGCTCGCTGCGCGACTCCCAGGTGCCGCGCACCCCGTCGGCGGTCTGCTCCTGGCGGAACGGGCTGGCCCCCTTCCCCGGCCGGTACCCGGAGCGGGCGATCATGCGGGGGACGGGGCGCTCGCGGACGTACGTACCGGAGCCCGAGCGGCCCTCCACCAGCCCCTCGGCCATCAGGACCTTGCGCGCCTCCAGGGCGACGGTGTCCGAGACCCCGTACTCCTCCCGGATGCGGGCCTGCGACGGCAGGCGGGTATGGGGCGGCAGCGCGCCGTTCACGATCTTCTCCCGCAGATCGCTCGCCACGCGCAGATAGGCGGGCTGCTCACCGAAAGTCACAGGCCACTCCCAACAGGTTGACAGTCTGCAACAGCCTGACAACCGTGGGTTGTGCACCGCAAGCATGGGCCAGGGTTTCACTCAATGTGATGACAGTGCGGTGGATCATGCATGGATCGACCGCGAGCGCCAGAGCGGTTCCCGGACATTCGCCACCCCGGGCCCGCCACGAACCTGCCCCGAACCCCCCTGAACGACACAGCGACAGAGAGCCACAACTCCCGGACTCCTGACCATACTCTTGACCATTTTTGGTCCAGACCAATACCTTCCTGTGCACAGCACGGCTCCACATGTCCCTTCCGCATCCGCACGTCCCTTCCGTACCGGATCACGCACAGGAACGAGCCTCATGCCCCGAAGAAACCTGTCCCGACTGACCATCGCGGGCGTCACCTTCGCCCTGCTGGCGAGTGCCGCCCCGGCCGCCGTGGCCGGCCCGGACCAAGGCCGGAGCAGCGGCGGCGACCGCTCCAAGGGCCACCACCGCCCGCGTACAAGAACATCGGCTACTTCACCCAGTGGGGCGTCTACGGGCGCGACTTCCAGGTCAACGACCTGCAGACCAGCGGGTCCGCGGCCAAGCTGACCCACATCAACTACGCCTTCGGCAACGTCAGCGCCGAGGGCAAGTGCTTCACCGGCAACATCGCCGGGCAGGCCGACGCCTGGGCGGACTACGCCCGCCCGCTCGACGCGGCGAACTCGGTGGACGGCGTCGCCGACACCGACACCCAGGCGCTCGCGGGCAACTTCAACCAGCTCCGCAAGCTGAAGGCCAAGAACCCCGGCCTCAAGGTCATGATCTCGCTCGGCGGCTGGAGCTGGTCCACCCACTTCTCCGACTCGGTGCGCACGGCGGCCTCCCGCAAGGCGCTCGTCGCCTCCTGCATCGACCTGTACATCAAGGGCAACCTGCCCCAGGACGGGGTGCGTGGCGGCCAGGGCGCGGCGGCCGGTGTCTTCGACGGCATCGACGTCGACTGGGAGTGGCCCGGCTCGGCGGCCAACGAGGGCACGGTCTTCCGCCCGGAGGACAAGAAGAACTTCACCGCTCTGATCGGCGAGTTCCGCACGCAGCTGGACGCGTACGCGAAGAGCCGGGCGAAGGCCGCCAAGGGCAAGGGCCACGGGCACCACAAGCCGAAGCCCAAGCACTACGACCTGTCGGCGTACGTCCCGGCCAACCCGAAGGCGATCGACGCGGGCTTCGACGTGAAGCGCCTGATGAAGGACTTCGACTTCGTCAACCTTCAGGGCTACGACTACCACGTGTCGGGCGAGAAGAAGACGGCGCAGCAGTCGGCGCTGTACGCGAAGGACGACTTCAGCGTCGACCAGACCGTCCGGGACTGGGTCAAGCGCGGCGCCCCCAAGCACAAGCTCGTGGTGGGCATGCCGACGTACGGCCAGGGCTGGACCGGAGTGAGCGGCGGCGGCAAGGGCCTCGGCCAGCCGGCCACCGGCCCGGCTCCGGCCACCTGGGCGAACGGCTACGAGGACTACAAGGTCCTGAAGAAGCTGGCGGAGTCCGGCACGTTCACGGTCCACCGGGACACGAGGAACGGCCACGCCTGGCTCTTCGACGGGACCACCCTGTGGACCTACGACGACCCGCAGGTGCTGCGCGCCAAGACCTCGTACATCCGGGACAAGGGCCTGGGTGGCGCGATGTTCTGGTCGCTGGACGGGGACACGGACGACGGTGAGCTGGTCACCACCGTCGACCGCGGGCTCAACCGGCGGTAACCGGGCCTGGACGAAAGGAGGTCGGGGCGGTCGCGTGGTGCTGCGACCGCCCCGACGTCATGTCACCGGTTCACCGCCGGGACGCGGGGATCAGAACTGCAGACCCCAGCTGTTGATCCGGCCGGTGTCGGCTCGCGCGTTGTCGGCGACCCGGAGCTTCCAGATGCCGTTGGCCGCGACCGACGAGGCGTTGACCGTGTACGTGGTGACCACGTCGTCGGCGCTGCCGCCGGAGCCGAACGCCTTCAGGTTGAAGACCGTGCCGTTGGGCGCGACCAGGTCGATCCGCAGGTCACCGATGTAGGTGTGCGAGATGTTGACCGGGACCTTCAGCGCCGACGGGGCGTTGCCGGTGATCCCGCTGACGGTGACCGGCGACTCGACCGTGGAGTTGTCGTTGATCGGGTAGCTGGTGGTGTTCTCGAACTTCTGCCCCGGCTCCGGCGGGTTGGTGCTGCCGGTGCCGACGTACAGCAGGCGGTTCGGGGAGCCGCTGCCCGGGTTGCCGACGACGCCCGTGGTGGCCGCCGCGACGAGACCGGCGGAGACCTGGGCGGGGGTGGAGCCCGGGTTGTCGGCGAGGTAGAGCGCGGCTGCGCCGGCGACGTGCGGGCTGGCCATCGACGTACCGGAGATCGTGTTCGTGGCGCTGTCGCTGGTGTTCCACGCCGAGGTGATCGAGGAACCGGGGGCGAAGATGTCCACGACCGCGCCGTAGTTGGAGAAGCTGGAGCGGGCGTCGGTGTTGGTCGTGGAGCCCACCGTGATGGCGTCGGCGACCCGGGCCGGCGACTTGGTGTTGGCGTTGGTCGACTCGTTGCCCGCCGCGACGGCGTAGGTGATGCCGGCGTTGATGGACCGCTGCACGGCCGCGTCGAGGACCGAGTCCGCGCCGCCGCCGAGGCTCATGTTGGCGACGGCGGGCTTGACGGCGTTGGCCGTCACCCAGTCGATGCCCGCGACGACCTGCGCGGTCGTGCCCGAGCCCTGGTTGTTGAGGACGCGGACGCCGACGATCTTCGCCTTCTTGGCGACACCGTAGGCGCTGCCCGCGACGGTGCCCGCCACGTGGGTGCCGTGGCCGTGGCCGTCCTGGGCGACGTTGTCGTTGTCGATGGCGTCGTAGCCGTTGAAGGCCCGGCCGCCGAAGTCGCTGTGGCTGATCCGTACCCCGGTGTCGATGACGTAGGCGGTGACGCCTTCGCCGGCCTTGTCGGGGTAGGTGTAGCGCTGGTCCAGCGGGAGGTTCCGCTGGTCGATGCGGTCCAGGCCCCAGGAGGGCGGGTTGTTCTGGGTGGCGGAGACCGTGAAGGTGCGGTTCTGCGAGACGGACGCGACGGCCGGGTCGGCGGCGAACCTCTTCGCCTCCGCGGCGGTGGCCTCGACCGCGTAGCCGTTGAGGGCCGAGCGGTAGGTGCGTTCGATGCTCGCGCCGTACTTCTTCGCGAGGGCCTTGCCCTGGGCGGAGTCCGACTTCACGGCCGAGTCCTTCAGCGTGACGATGTAGCTGTCGCTGACGGTGCCCGGGGCGCCCGCGTTCAGAATCACGCCTTCGGGTGCGCTCTCGGCCGCGGTCGCCGGGAGGGTGCCGGCGGCGGCGAGGGCGACGGCGGCTGCGGTGGCTATGACGGTCGCCGCGGCGAGTCTTCGGGCGTGGGGGGTGTGACGCATCACTGACATGTGAGGGGTCCTCCTCCTAGGCGGTGCGCTGGTGGGGGGCGGTGCCGGAGTCGCGAGACTCCCGACAGGGGCATGACAAATCAGCCGTCCGAACGCTCCGCTTTCCGCGTCGTCCGTGACCGGCACGCCCTGCTGCCAGCGAAAGATTGACCGATCCATGGCAAACCCACAAGGGTGCCTTGGGTCGCGCCATACACACGCCATTCATCTGCCATATGCCTGACATCCTGGCGACCATGACCACCTATCACTGCCCCCAGGACGGAACCCGGTCCCCCACTTCCGCTCTGACCTGGCGCTGTCCGGTCTGCCGCGGCCCGTGGAACCTGGACTTCCGGCCGTCCCCCGGACTCACCCGGGAGGCGCTTGCCGGACGTGCCCATTCACTCTGGCGTTACGAAGAGAACCTGCCGCTCTCCGCCCCAGAGGTCTCCCTGGGCGAGGGCCGCACCCCACTCGTCCCGCTGACGGAGACCGTCTCGGCCAAGCTCGACTACCTGATGCCGACGCTCTCCTTCAAGGACCGGGGCGCGGTGATGCTCGTGGAGCTGGCCCGCCGGCTGAACCCGGACCGGGTGGTGGCCGACAGCAGCGGCAACGCGGGCACGTCGATCGCCGCGTACTGCGCACGGGCGGCGCTGCCCTGCACGGTGTACGTCCCCGAGGGCACCTCCCCCAAGAAGACCGAGCAGATCCGGGCCCACGGGGCGCGGTTGGTGACCGTCCCCGGCGGCCGGGAGGCAACGGCGCTGGCGGCCCGCGGGGCGGCGGACGAACCAGGGGTCTTCTACGCCTCGCACGTCTTCAACCCGTACTTCCTGCACGGCACGAAGACGTATGTGTACGAGCTCTGGGAGGACCTCGGCGGCCGGCTCCCCGACACCCTGGTGGTCCCGGTCGGCAACGGCACCCTGCTGCTGGGCGCGGCCCTCGCCACGGAGGAGCTGTACGCGCTGGCACTGATCACGACCCGGCCACGGCTCGTGGCCGTACAGGCGGAGGCGGTGTCGCCGCTGGCCAGGGCGTTCGGGGCGGGGGCGGAGGATCTGGTGGCGGGTGGGGGTGCCCTGGGGGAGGCCCCGGCGCGTGACCTGCGGGTCGGGCCGGGCGCCGCCGCCCCCGGGGAGGCCGCGCCGACCCTGGCGGAGGGCATCGCGATCCCGCAGCCGCCGCGCGCCCGGCAGATCCTGGCGGCGGTCCGTGCGTCGGGCGGCACGTTCCTGACGGTGACGGAGGACCAGATCCGGGACGCCCAGAGGGACTTGGCGGCGCGCGGGTTCTACGTCGAGACGACGGGGGTGGCGTGCTGGGCGGCGGTACGGGACAGCGCGGCCCACGTGCCGCAGGGGAGCGTGGTGGTGCCTTTGTGCGGGGCGGGGGTGAAGACGGGGATGGCGGGTTAGGGGCGGCGGGTTGGGGCGGGTCAGGGGTGGAGCTTCGGGGCGGGGCGTGGGGAGGCGGGTTTGGGGAGCGGGGCTTCGAGGGGTGTGGAGTCGGCACGCCGGTAGACGGGGCTTCGGGAGACCGGGCACCGGGAGGCGCCCGGTGTGCTCACCTCTTGCGCGCTACGCCTCCGACGCCTCCCGCTCCACCAGGTAAGCGTCCAGCTCCGCGGCCCCTGACAGGAGTGCGCGGCCGCGGGCGGCGAGCCGGGAGTGCCAGTCGCCGAGAGCGGCCTCCAGGGGTTCCAGCCCGCCGGCCGCCCGGACCTGGGCGATCAGCGGGGCGATCTGTTCCAGCAGGTAGCCGCCGCGCCGGAGTTGGTGGACCAGCCGGGCGTCGCGCACGTCGGCCTCGCCGTACACCCGGTACCCGGTCAGCGGGTCGCGGCGCGGGCGCACCAGCCCGGCCGCCTCCCACTTGCGGAGGGTGGCGGGCCGGATGGAGAGGCGGGCGGCCAGGGGCCCGATGAAGATGTCGGCGGAGGCGGGGCTTTCGGGCGGCCCGGACCCGGTCGCCCCGGGCCCCAGATCACGCAGAGCGCTCTCCACCGCGCGCAGGGTCCGCCGGTCGTCGAGGAGCTGGGCGTGACTCTCGTCGACGAGCAGGAACGCCTCGTCGGCCGCACCCCGGTTCACGGCCCGCATGATGCCGGTCGCCGTGCGGTGGCCGTGGCCGGGCAGGAGGGCGAGGAACGTGCCCAGAGCGCGGGTGTGCAGCGGGGTGTAGGTGCGGTAGCCGCTCCCGGTGCGCTCGGCGGCCGGGAGGACGCCGGCCTCCTCGTAGTTCCGTACGGCCTGGGTGGACAGCCCGTACGGACGGGCGAGGTCGACGGGCCGAAGGCGCACCCGACTTTGAAGGTTCTCTCCCACACCCACCCCAGAATCGCGGTGCACTCGTCACTTCCGGCGCGAAAGTCTCCAACGAAGGTTCAACGATACCGTTGAATCCATGGTCAGTGACATCGCGCGGATCGCGCCCACCGCTCATGCCGTAGAAGCAGCCGCCGTCATGAAACTGCTCCCGGCCCGCCCCCGCGTCCTCGCCCTCGGCGAGCCCACGCACGGCGAGGACACACTCCTCGACCTACGCAACGAACTCTTCCGGCAACTCGTCGAGCAGGAGGGTTACCGGACGATCGCCATCGAGAGCGACTGCCTGATGGGCCTGGCCGTGGACGCCTACGTCACCGGCGGTGCGGGCACCTTGGACGAGGTGATGGAGCACGGATTCAGCCACGGGTTCGGCGCGTCCGCCGCCAACCGTGAACTCGTGCGGTGGACAAGGGAGTACAACACCGGCCGCCCCGCCGCCGACCACCTCCGCTTCGCCGGTTTCGACGCCCCGCTGGAGATCACGGGCGCCGCCGGCCCCCGCCAGGCCCTCACCGCACTCCACGACCACCTCGCCTCCTGGCTGGACGCGGACAGCCTGCTCCCCTGCACCGCCCGGAGACTCGACGAGTTGCTCGGTCCCGACGACCGCTGGACCGAACCGGCCGCGATGACGGACCCGTCCCGCTCCTTCGGACGGTCACCCGAGGCGGCGGAACTCCGCCTGATCGCCGATGACTTGGTGTCGCTGCTCGACGAACGGACCCCGCAGCTGATCGCGGCGGCCGGACGGGAGGCATGGGACCGCGCCCGCCTGTACGGCCGCACCGCCACCGGCCTGCTGCGCTACCACTCCTGGATGGCCGACACCTCACCCGGCCGCATGACACGGCTGCTCGGCGTGCGGGACCAGCTGATGGCCGAGAACCTGCTCGCCCTGGCCACACGCGGCCCGGTCCTGGCCTTCGCCCACAACAGCCATCTCCAACGGGAGAAGAGTTCGATGCGGCTGGGCGGCGAGCGGCCGGAGTGGTGGAGCGCGGGGTCGATCGTGCACGCACACCTGGGGACGGCGTACGCCTTCCTCGCCACGGCCCTCGGCACGATCCGGCACCACGGGGTGGGCACCCCGCCGCCGGAGACGGTGGAGGGGCTGCTGTACGCACTGCCGGAGGACCGCTGCCTTGTGGACGCGCGCGGGTTGGCCACCACGCTGGGCAAGGCGCTCCCCGCACCCCGGGTCTCCCCCTGGTTCGGCTACTTCGGCCTGGACCCGGCGCAGCTGGCAGAGCTGGACGGCCTGCTCTTCGTCAAGGACGTGACTCAGGTCTGAGGGCCGTCACGGAAGGGGGGCCCGGCAAGGGGAAGGGCGAGCCGGGTCCCGGAACGGACACAGGACCGCCCGGCGACTCCGGAACAACAGAGGCCACCCGAGGGCTCCGGTACGGGCAGAGCTACCGGGGGGGCTCCGGTACGGACAGGGCCACCGAGGCTCCGGTACGAGCAGAGCTACCGACCTCCGGACCGGACAGAGCCACCAAGGGCGCCGGTACGGGCAGCGCCTCCGAGGGCTCCGGACCGTACAGGGCCATCCGGCGGGCGCGTTCACGCCACGTTTCGGGGGCGGGCGTGCCGTTCCGCGCGCGCCCGCCGCCGCCTCCCTACCTTCGTACCGTGAGCCTCTCGCGTATCTCCCTCCTCGCACTCGCACCCCTGGTCGCAGCCACCCTGATCGCACCGCTGCCGCCCCACTCCCGGGCCGCCGCCACCCCGAAGCCGCCGCCGTCCGCCGTACCCGCCTGCGGCCGCACGGACGGTCAGGACCCCACCTGGGCCTTGTCCTCCACCCGCTTCGGAGAGTCGGAGGGTTATGACCCGTACGTGGGGAACGGCTATCTGGGCCACCGGGTCCCCGCCACCGGCACCGGCTACGCGGCCACCGGCGAGAAGACGGGGTGGCCGCTCTACACACCGCGCTACGACGGCGCGTTCGTCTCGGGGCTCTACGCGCGGGACAAGGCGGTCTCCGAGGGCCGTGAGGTGATCGCCGCGCTGCCGAGCTGGACGACGATCGAGGTGGGGGTCGGCAACGAGAAATTCGGCGCGGACACAGCGGCCGGCCGGATCTCGCACTACCGGCAGACGGCCTTCCTCAGCTGCGGCCTCGTCCGTACCTCACTGCGGTGGACGACGGCGGACGGCCGGGCCACGGACCTGACGTACGACGTGCTGGCCGACCGCTCCGATGTCCACACCGGCGCCGTACGCCTGCGGATGACCCCGCGCTGGAGCGGTACGGCGACGGTCACCGGCCGGCTGGACGACCGGGGCGCACGCCGGATCACGCTGCGCAAGGACGGCACGTTCAGGACTCTCGGCACCGGCGTGGAGGGCGCGGTGGCGCAGACGATGCGCCGGGGCTCGGGGGTCGTGGAGACGCTGCGCCCGGAGTCACGTACGGCTCCGAAGCCGACGCCGGTGCGCGAGGGGTCGACGTACACCTTCGAGAAGTACGTCGGCGTCGACACCGCCCTGACCTCCGCCACCCCCGCCGACGACGCCCGCGAGGCGGCGCACCGGGCGGCGCGGCGCGGCTGGGACCGGGTGTTCGCGGCGAACGAGGCGGCGTGGCGGGAGGCGTGGTCGGCCGACGTCCTGGCCCCCGGCGACCCGGAGCTGCAACGCTGGCTGCGCTCGGCCCAGTACGGCCTGCTGGCGAGCGCCCGGCGCGGCTCCTCGGACAGCCTCGCCCCGGCGGGCCTGACCAGCGACAACTACGCGGGCATGATCTTCTGGGACGCGGAGACGTGGATGTTCCCGGGGCTGCTCGCCACCCGCCCTGAGCTGGCGCGCTCGGTCGTCGAGTACCGCTACCGCACGCGGGACGCGGCCCGGGCGAACGCCGAGAAGTACGGCCACCGGGGCCTGTTCTACCCCTGGACCAGCGCGAGCCGGGGCCGCATGGACTCCGAGTGCCAGAGCTGGGACCCGCCGCACTGCCTGACCCAGAACCACCTCCAGGGCGATGTGTCGCTCGCCGTCTGGCAGTTCTACCTTTCCACCGGCGACCGCGACTGGCTTGCGGCACGGGGCTGGCCGCTCCTGCGGGGCATCGCCGAGTTCTGGCAGTCCCGCGCGACGGCGAACGCGGACGGCAGCTACTCCATCAAGAACGTGGCCGGGCCCGACGAGTACAGCAACGGCGTGGACGACGCCGTCTTCACCAACGCGGTGGCCGCCACCGCCCTGCGCAACGCGACCCGCGCCGCCGAACTTCTCGGCCATCGCCCGCCGCCGGGCTGGAACCGGGTGGCGGACGGCCTCCGCATCCCGTACGACTCCGACCGGAAGGTCTTCCTCCAGTACGCGGGGTACAACGGCTCCACGATCAAGCAGGCGGACACGGTCCTGCTGATGTACCCGCTGGAGTGGCCGATGGAGCCCGGCGCCGCTGCCGCCACCCTGAACTACTACGCGGCCCGCACCGACCCGGACGGCCCCGCGATGACGGACTCGGTGCACGCGATCGACGCGGCGGCGATCGGGGAGCCGGGCTGTTCGGCGTACACGTATCTGCAACGCGCGGTACGTCCGTATCTTCGCGGCCCCTACGACCTGTTCTCCGAGGCGCGCGGCGAGAAATCCGGCGCGGAGGACCCCCTGTCAGGCTTTCCGGCCGAGGACTTCCTGACCGGGAAGGGCGGTTTTCTCCAGGTCTTCACCCACGGCCTGACGGGCCTGCGCCTCCGCGAGAACGGCATCCACCTGGACCCGCTGCTGCCGCCCCAGCTGAGCGAGGGCGTACGGCTGACGGGCCTGCGCTACCGGGATGCGACGTACGAGGTCGAGATCGGCGCCCGCACGAGCACGGTCCGCCTGACGTCGGGCACCCCGTTCACGGTCCACACGCCGGAGGGCCCGCGCCGTCTCACCTCGGCGCTGGCGCTCCCCACCCGCCGCCCCGACCTGATCCCGACGCCGGACGCGGCCCGCTGCCGCCCGGTGAAGGCCACGTCCGAGACCCCCGGCCTCTACGCGGAGGCGGCGGTGGACGGCACCTCGACGACATCCTGGTCCCCGGCCGGCGCGGAGGGGACCCTGACGGTGGACCTCGGCCCGCACCCCCTGCGCATCACCTCGGTGACCCCGCACTGGAGCGACGTACCCCCCGCGTCTCACACGTTGGAAACCTCTGCGGACGGTCGCTTCTGGCGCCCGTACCTGCCGGGCGACACGGCCCGGAAGGTACGGCTGACGGTGCGGTCCGAGGACCCGGAGAAGCCGGCGGGGGTGACGGAGCTGAGGGTGGAGGCGGGCCGGTAGGGCCGAGGGCATTCGGCCCTGCCCTCCGGCCGGGGGGGCGTCAGCCCTCCGCCTGGGGGCGGGGCGTAAGCCCTTCCCCGTGGCCCGGGCGTCCGCCTTCCCCCTCGCCCGGGCGCCAACGCCGCCCCCGGCCCGGGGCGGGCGGAGACCGGGACGTCAACCCTGCCGATGGCCCGGGGCCCGGACGCAGGCCCTGTCCCCGGCCCAGGAACTCGGGCGTCAGCCCTGCCCCCGTCCCGAGGCGGGAGGAGACTCGGACGTCAGCCCTGCCCCCGCCCCGGCCTCTGGGCCTCCCCCGCCGCCTCGGCCTCGGCCTTCGCGTCGCTCACCGCCGCCGCGGCCTGCTTCGCGACCTCGTCGGCGGCCGTGGCCGCGTCCAGGGCGAGCGTCGGGTCCGCCTCGATCTGCGGAGTGCCGGCCTCGTCCGGCGTGCCGCCATCGGCTTCTTCCGCACGCTGATGCCCACGCTCGCGCTCGTGCTCCGCGGAGAGGGGGGAGCCCATCTCCGACCGGTCGCCGAAGGCGCTGGTGACGGCTCGGACCGCCTCGGTCAGCTCGCCGGGGATGACCCAGAAGGTGTTGTTCTCGCTCTGCGCCAGATGCGGGAGGGTCTCCAGGTACTTGTAGGCCAGGACCTTGGCATCGGCGTTGTTGCGGTGGACGGATTGGAAGACCAGCTCCACCGCCTTGGACTCGCCGTCCGCCCGCAGGATCATGGCCTGCTGCGTGCCCTGGGCCTCCAGGATGTCCTTCTGCTTCGTACCCTCGGCGGTGAGGATCTTGGCCTGCCGCTCGCCTTCCGCGTGCAGGATGGCCGCGCGCTTGTCCCGCTCGGCGCGCATCTGCTTCTCCATCGCCTCTTTGATGGTGTTCGGCGGGTCGATGGCCTTGATCTCGACACGATTGACCCGGATGCCCCACTTGCCGGTCGCGTCATCGAGGACGGCGCGGAGCCGGGCGTTGATCTCCTCACGTGAGGTGAGGGTCCCCTCCAGGTCCATGGAGCCGATGACGTTCCGCAGCGTGGTCACGGTGAGCTGGTCGATGGCCTGCAGATAGTCGGCGACCTCGTAGGCCGCCGCCGCGGGTCGGTGATCTGGTAATAGAGCACGGTGTCGATGTTGACCACGAGGTTGTCCTCGGTGATCACCGGTTTGGGGTCGGACGAGTAGACCTGCTCGCGGACGTCGAGTTTGGTGTTGACCCGGTCCGCCACCGGAAGGACGAAGTTCAGGCCGGGCTGGAGCGTCCGGCGATACCGCCCGAACCGCTCGATGTTGTAGCGGCGCGCCTGCGGAACGATGCGCACGCTGGCGGAGACCAGAAAGACAACGACGATCGCCGCCACGAGAATCGGGATGACCACCGGATCCATGCGTCCTCCCTAGCTAGGTGTTCAGCCGTTCGGCGGCCGTTCACACGTTCATGAGTTAACGCGTTCACGGAAGAAGCTCGCGTGGGTACACGACAGCTGTGGCGCCCTCGATCTCCATGACGTCCACCAGTGCGCCCACCGGGATCACGTGGCTCTCGTCGAGGGCCCGAGCGGACCACTCCTCACCGGAGACCTTGACCAGGCCGTGGGTCGCGGTCACCTCTTGCACCACCTCGGCCCGCTTGCCGATCAGCGCATCGCTGCCCTCGTACGTGATGGGTCCGCGGTCCAGTGCCCGCAGGGCGACAGGCCGTACGAGGGCGAGCCCCGCCACCGCGGCCAGGGCGAGCGCGACCAACTGGCCGAGCAGGCCGATGCCCACTCCGGCGACGACAGCAGCGACCAGAGCGGCGCCGGCGAGCAGCCCGAAGACGAGAGTGAGTGTGAAGAACTCCGCAGCCCCAAGGGCCGCGGCGGCGAGCAACCATGCGAACCACGGCATCGAATCAGCCTCCCCAAGGGGACCCATTTGTCCCTTACCCACCGGCTCAGGGACGGAACCGCTTCTCCCCCGGTCCGATCTGAAGCCGGACCGGAGCAGACCAGACCGAACTACCGACCCGGGCCGGCACCCGGCTCCGCCCTTCAGCACGGGAAACACCAAGGGGCCGACTCCCGCAAGAGAGCCGACCCCTGCCTGACCTGCTGTATGTGCCAGGCCGCCGTCGTGGTGTTGCTTCAACCGCTCACACGTTGAACCGGAACTCCACCACATCCCCATCCTGCATCACATACTCCTTGCCCTCCATGCGCGCCTTGCCCTTCGCGCGGGCCTCGGTGACCGAGCCTGTTTCGACCAGGTCGTCGAAGGAGATGATCTCCGCCTTGATGAAGCCCTTCTGGAAGTCGGTGTGGATCACGCCGGCCGCCTCCGGGGCCGTGGCGCCCTTCTTGATGGTCCAGGCGCGGGCTTCCTTCGGGCCTGCCGTGAGGTAGGTCTGGAGGCCCAGGGTGTCGAAGCCGACGCGGCCCAGGGTGGCGAGGCCGGGTTCTTCCTGGCCCATGGACTGGAGGAGCTCCAAGGCCTCTTCGTCGTCGAGTTCGATGAGTTCGGACTCGATCTTGGCGTTGAGGAAGATCGCCTCGGCGGGGGCGACCAGGGCGCGCTGCTCGTTCTTGAAGTCCTCGTCCACCAGCTCGTCCTCGTCCACGTTGAAGACGTAGAGGAACGGCTTGACGGTGAGCAGGTGCAGCTCGTGGAGGAGCTTGCCCTTCTCCGTGGCGGCCGTGATGCCGGCCGAGAAGAGGGTCTGGCCGGACTCCAGGATCTTCTGGGCGTCCTCGACCGCGGCGAGCACCGCGACCTTGTCCTTCTGGAGGCGGGACTCCTTCGTCAGGCGCGGGACGGCCTTCTCGACGGACTGGAGGTCGGCGAGGATCAGCTCGGTGTTGATCGTCTCGATGTCGTCCTTGGGCGAGACCTTGCCGTCGACGTGGACGACGTTCTCGTCCTTGAAGGCGCGGATGACCTGGCAGATCGCATCGGACTCACGGATGTTCGCCAGGAACTTGTTGCCCAGGCCCTCACCCTCCGACGCGCCCCGGACGATGCCGGCGATGTCGACGAAGTCGACCGTGGCCGGCAGGAGCTTCTGGGAGTTGAAGATCTCCGCGAGCTTGTTCAGGCGCGGGTCCGGGACGCCGACCACGCCGACGTTCGGCTCGATCGTGGCGAACGGGTAGTTGGCCGCCAGCACGTCGTTCTTGGTCAGGGCGTTGAACAGGGTCGACTTGCCGACATTCGGCAGACCGACGATTCCGATCGTGAGCGACACTTTGGCGACTTCCTGGAGTGAGGAGGGGGTCAGGGGCGTCCGGGGCCGGCTCGGCTGTTCGGGCCGGGTCACGGAGTGGACCGATTCTCCAGTTTACGGGCGGGGGCGCGCGGCCCCGCACGGGTCCGTCCGAAGGCCGAGGCCGTGGGCCCGAGGTTCCGGTGCCTGTGTCCCGCCGTCGTACGCCGAGGGGCCTCGCGTGCGGCTCGGCGATGCCCTGTACGCACCTCGTCCGCGCCGTGTGTACACCGCCGAACAGGTCCGTTTCGGCCGTGTGGCATCGAACGCAACGCCAAGCTCAGCCAAAGGGCGTGTCCAACGCCTGATTCCTCCCGCTCCGCGACCTACGTTGTCCCCGTGGAGCAGCACAGGACACGTCCCCCGCAGCGCAGGCCGGCCCCGCAGGCCGCGTCCGCCCCTCCCGTCGCGCCTGTGCAGGGTGCCTTCGGGGAGTCCGCCACCGTCTACCGGGCGGCGGGGGGCATCGGCGGGCGGGTGCGGGCCGTGCCGCCCGTGCTGCTCGCGCTGAAGCGGTTCCCCAATCCCCGGCTCACCGGGATCGGGGCCGGGCTGTTCGCCGCGCTCACCATGTTCGTGCTCGCCTGTCTGGACCGGCTGCTGTTCGACAGCTCCGAACTCGTCTACGGGCTGCTCTTCCTGCCGGTCAGCGCGCTCACCGCGCTCTGGGTCCGGCCCGCCGACCTGGTCACCGCGCCGATCAGCGTGCCCATCGCCTTCGCCGTCGGGGTCTTCCCGATCTCCGGCGGGTCCGAGGGCTTCGGCGGGCAGACCATGGCCCTGGTCACCGCTCTCGCCGTGCACGCCGGCTGGCTGTACGGCGGGACGCTGATCGCCGGTCTCATCGTCACCGTACGCAAGGTTCTGCACCTGCGGGCCCGGCAGCGGCATCTGCTGGCCCAGGGGCGTACGGGGGGAGCGGGGAAGTCCTCCCGGCCCGCGGGGGGCCGGGTGCCCCGGAAGGCCGCCGGGGCCGGCGCACCCGCCGGGCGGGCCGAGCGGCCCCGCGCCAGCCGGTAGCGCCGCCCCGGGAGCGGCGAGGCCTACTTCCCCGCCGCCGCCATCGCCGCGCCGACGATCCCCGCGTTGTTCTGGAGCTCCGCCGGGATCATCTCCGCGCGCACCTTCTCGATCAGCGGCAGGAACTTCTCCGCCTTGCGGCTCACCCCGCCACCGATGATGAACAGCTCGGGCGAGAACAGCATCTCCACGTGCAGCAGATACTTCTGCACCCGGTGCGCCCAGTGCTGCCAGCTGAGGTCCTCGTCCTCCTTGGCCTTCGTGGAGGCGCGCTTCTCCGCGTCGTGACCGTGCAGCTCCAGATGGCCCAGCTCCGTGTTGGGGACGAGGCGGCCGTCGACGAAGAGCGCGCTGCCGATGCCCGTACCCAGGGTCAGCATGATGACCGTGCCCTTACGGCCCCGGCCCGCGCCGAAGGTCATCTCCGCGACCCCGGCCGCGTCCGCGTCGTTGAGGATCGTCACCGGCTGGCCGACCCGCTCGCCCAGCAGCGAGCGGGCGTCCGTGTCGATCCAGCCCTTGTCGACATTGGCAGCCGTCCGCGTGACGCCGTCCGTGACGACCCCCGGGAACGTGATCCCGATGGGGCCCTGCCAGTCGAAGTGGGTGACGACCTCGGCCACGCAGTCGGCCACGCGGTCGGGCGTGGCCGGATGCGGTGTCAGCACTTTGTGGCGCTCCTGCGCCAGGTCCCCTCGGTCCAGGTCCACGGGAGCGCCCTTGATCCCTGAACCGCCGATGTCCACGCCGAAGATCTCCATGGAAACACCGTACGGGCAGCCCGGGCCCCGTGCCCTGCTACTCGGCGGAAAGGGCGGCGGCCTCGGCGCGCAGGTCCCGGCGGAGCTCCTTGGGGAGGGAGAAGGTGATCGACTCGTCGGCCGTCTTGACCGTCTCCACGTCCTCGTAACCGCGCTCCGCGAGCCACTCGATGACCCCGTCGACCAGGACGTCGGGGACCGAGGCACCGGAGGTCAGGCCGACCGTCGTCACGCCCTCCAGCCACGCCTCGTCGATCTCGCTCGCGAAGTCGACCAGGTGGGCGGCGTCGGCTCCGGCGTCGAGGGCGACCTCCACCATGCGGATGGAGTTCGAGGAGTTCTTGGAGCCGACCACGATGACCAGCTCGGCGTCCTCGGCCAGCTTCTTCACCGCGATCTGGCGGTTCTGCGTGGCGTAGCAGATGTCGTCGCTGGGCGGCGAGAGGAGGTTGGGGAACTTCGACTTGAGCGCGCCCACCGTCTCCATCGTCTCGTCGACGGAGAGGGTGGTCTGGGAGAGCCAGACGACCTTCGACTCGTCGCGGACCTCGATGTTCGCGACGTCCTCGGGGCCGTCGACCAGCTGGATGTGGTCGGGGGCCTCGCCGGAGGTGCCGATGACCTCCTCGTGGCCCTCGTGGCCGATCAGGAGGATGTCGTAGTCCTCCTTGGCGTACCGGACGGCTTCCTTGTGGACCTTGGTGACCAGCGGGCAGGTCGCGTCGATGGTCGCGAGCTTGCGCTCGGCGGCCTCCGCGTGGACGGTGGGCGCGACTCCGTGCGCGGAGAACATCACGATGGAGCCCTCGGGGACCTCCGCGGTGACGTCCACGAAGATCGCGCCCTTGTTCTCCAGGGTCTGCACGACGTACTTGTTGTGCACGATCTCGTGGCGGACGTAGATCGGGGCCCCGTACTGCTCCAGGGCCTTCTCGACGGCGATCACGGCGCGGTCCACGCCCGCGCAGTAGCCACGGGGTGCGGCGAGCAGGACACGGCGGGCAGGCTTTGCAGTCATGCGTCCCATCGTAAGGCCGTACCCAGCAGGCGCCGCGACGGCCGGGTCGGGAGACTGATGGCTGCACGTGTGTCGCGGACGGTGACTGTGGAGGGTTCATGATGTCGGTCTCGGGGAGCGGTACGGGGTCCGCGGACGGCAGCGGGGCGGTAAGCGGCGTCGGGAAAGGCGAGCTGCGGCGGACGCTCGGCTTCCGGGACCTCGTCGTCTACGGGCTGCTGTTCATCGCCCCCATGGCGCCCGTCGGCATCTTCGGCACCCTGGACGCCAAGTCCGGCGGTTCGGTCGCCCTCGTCTACATCGTGGCCACCGTCGTCATGGGGTTCACCGCCTTCAGCTACGCCCAGATGGTGCGCGTCGCCCCCTTCGCCGGCTCGGTCTTCACGTATGCCCGCAAGGGGCTCGGGGAGGGGCCCGGGTTCATCGCGGGGTGGATGGCGATGCTGGACTATCTGCTGATCCCGGCCGTCGCCTACCTCTTCTCCGGCATCGCGATGAACGCCCTGGTCCCGGAGGTGTCGCGGTGGGTGTGGACCGCGATCGCCGTTCTCATCACCACGCTGCTCAACCTGTGGGGCGTACGGGCGGCCGCGCGGGTCGGGTTCGCCGTGCTGGCCATGGAGATCGTGGTGCTGCTGGTCTTCGTGGTGTCGGCCGTCGTGGTCCTCGTGCAGGACGGGGCGCAGCGCGGGTGGCTGACGCCGCTCACCGGGGACGCGGCGTTCTCCATGGCGGCGGTGCTGGGCGCGGTGTCGGTGGCCGTGCTGTCGTATCTGGGGTTCGACGCCATCGCCTCGTTCGCCGAGGAGGTGACGGGCGGGTCGCAGAAGGTGGCGCGGGCGGTGCTGTTCTGTCTGGTGCTCGCGGGGGTGCTCTTCATCGTCCAGACGTATCTGGCGGCGCTGCTGGAGCCGATGAGCTCGGCCGAGCTGGCGGCCGACCCGGGGGCCCAGGGGTCGGCCTTCTACGACGCGGTGGACGCCTCCGTCGGGACCTGGCTGCACGACCTGGTGGCGGTCAGCAAGGCGATCGGTGCGGCGTTCGCGGCGCTGGCGGGGCAGGCGGCCGCCGGGCGGCTCGTCTTCGCGATGGCCCGTGAGCGGCGGCTGCCGCGCCTCCTCGCCCGGGTCGACCCGAAGTCGGGCGTGCCGCGGCTCGCCATCCTGGGTGCGGCGATCGTGACGCTGGTGGCCGCGGTGTGGGCCGCCCGGCGCGACGACGGACTCGACCATCTGGTGTCGGTGGTGGACATCGGGGCGCTGACGGCGTTCGTGCTGCTGCACGCGTCGGTGGTCGGCTGGTTCGTCGTACGCCGGATGAGCGGGCCGCCCGTCTGGTGGAAGCACGTGCTCGTTCCGGTGGTCGGTGCGGGGGTGCTGGTCGCCGTCATCGTGGAGGCGACGACGAGCGCCCAGGTGGTGGGGTTGTGCTGGCTGGCGGTGGGGTTCGCGGTGCTCGCGGTGCAGGGGGCGGGCGGGCGCGGGATGGAGCGTCCTCAGTGAGGGCCTCGGCAAGGGGTTGCCCTTCCCGGGCCGCCGCCGTTGTCGGTCCGTCCCGATACGCTCGGGCGCATGGCTCTCAACACGTCCGCGGAAGCGCCGCTGCCCGTAGGTGAGGTGTCGCGCCTGATCGGGGGGTGGATCGACCGGCTCGGTGCCATCTGGGTGGAGGGGCAGATCACCCAGCTCTCGCGGCGGCCGGGGGCCGGGGTCGTCTTCCTGACCCTGCGCGACCCGTCCCATGACATCTCGGTGAGCGTGACCTGCTTCCGGCAGGTGTTCGACCGGATCGCCGATGTGGTGAGCGAGGGCGCGCGGGTCGTCGTCCTCGCCAAGCCCGAGTGGTACGCGCCCCGGGGGCAGCTGTCGCTGCGGGCCACCGACATACGGCCGGTGGGCATCGGCGAGCTGCTGGTGCGGCTGGAGCAGCTGAAGAAGTCGCTGGCCGCCGAGGGGCTCTTCGCGCTGGACCGGAAGAAGCCGCTTCCCTTCCTGCCGCAGCTCATCGGGCTGGTCAGCGGGCGGGCCTCCGCCGCCGAGCGCGATGTCCTGGAGAACGCCCGCCGCCGCTGGCCCGCCGTGCGCTTCGAGGTCCGCAACACCGCCGTGCAGGGGGTGAACGCGGTCAGTCAGGTGGTCCAGGCGGTCGAGGAGCTGGACGCGCTGCCCGAGGTGGACGTGATCGTCGTGGCGCGGGGCGGTGGGAGCGTGGAGGATCTGCTGCCGTTCTCCGACGAGCAGCTGATCCGGGCCGTCGCCGCCTGCCGTACGCCGGTGGTCTCCGCGATCGGCCATGAGCCGGACTCCCCGCTGCTGGACCTGGTGGCGGACCTGCGCGCCTCCACGCCCACGGACGCGGCCAAGAAGGTCGTACCGGACGTGGGCGAGGAGCTGGAGCGGGTGCAGCAGCTGAGGGACCGGGCGCTGCGGACCGTACGGGGCATCCTGGACCGCGAGGAGCGGGGGCTCGCGCACGCGCTGGGCCGGCCCGCGATGGAGCGGCCCCAGCGGCTGGTGGACGAGCGGGCGGCCGAGGTCGACGCGCTCGTCGGGCGCAGCCGCCGGGTGCTGGGCCATCTGCTGGACCGGGCCGATTCGGAGCTGGCGCACACCCGGGCCCGGGTGGTGTCGCTGTCGCCCGCCGCCACGCTGGAGCGGGGGTACGCGGTGCTCCAGCGGCCCGACGGCCATGTGGTGCGCTCCCCCGCCGAGGCCGGGGCGCCCGGCGAGCCGCTGCGGGCGCGGGTGTCGGAGGGCGAGTTCACGGTGCGGGTGGACGGGGACGGCCCCCGCGAGCCCCATGATCCAGACGAAAGATCCTAGGGTGATCACATGACGGACGACGGTACGGCGGCGGCTGCCGCGACGAGCACGCTCGGGTACGAGCAGGCGCGGGACGAGCTGATCGAGGTCGTGCGCCGGCTGGAGGCGGGCGGCACGACGCTGGAGGAGTCGCTGGCCCTGTGGGAGCGGGGCGAGGAGCTGGCGAAGATCTGCCGCCACTGGCTGGAGGGGGCCCGGGCCCGGCTGGACGCGGCGCTCGCCCGGCCGCGGGAGGAGTCCGGCGGGGGTCCAGCCTCCGACGGCTGAGCACCCGGAGGGCGGGAGAACCGGCGTACCGGCACGTGCCGGACGGGCTGCGGAGCTGTGGAGTGGATCACTCCCCTCCGGTTTTAGTTGAAAGTTAACCTATCTCTCCGTTACGGTCGCTCCATCACTTCCCCCACGCCCTTTCGGAAGGTTCGACACCAGATGTCCCTCGTTCTCGACCCCGCAGCCCAGGACCTCCTCTTCCGTGAGGCCCGCACCGCCAACACCTTCACCGACGAGCCGGTGACCGACGAGCAGGTCCAGGCGATCTACGACCTGGTCAAGTTCGGCCCGACCGCCTTCAACCAGTCGCCGCTGCGCGTCGTCCTGGTCCGCTCGGCCGAGGGCCGCGAGCGGCTGGTGCAGCACATGGCCGAGGGCAACCGCCCGAAGACCGCCACCGCCCCGCTGGTCGCGATCCTGGCCGCCGACAACGAGTTCCACGAGGAGCTCCCGGCGCTGCTGCCGCACTTCCCGCAGGCCAAGGACCTGTTCTTCTCGGAGCGCCCGGTCCGCGAGTCGGCCGCCGGCCTCAACGCCGCGCTCCAGGCCGCCTACTTCATCATCGGTGTCCGCGCCGCCGGCCTGGCCGCCGGACCGATGACCGGGTACGACGCCGCCGGCATCCAGAAGGAGTTCCTGGACGGCGACCACACCCCGCTGATGGTCGTCAACATCGGCAAGCCGGGCGAGGACGCCTGGTTCCCGCGCAGCCCGCGCCTCTCCTACGACGAGGTCATCAAGACCGTCTGAGCGGCCACCCGCCTACGTGAAGGGGCCCCGGAACACCTGGTGTTCCGGGGCCCCTTCACGTACGTACAGCGGAGAGAGGCCGCCTCAGGAGGCGGGCGAAGCCGACGGCACCGCTCCACCGGCCGGCTCCGTCCTCAGCGCCTCGGCCATCTCGACCAACCGCTCCCTGGGTGCCGAGCCGGTCACCACCGTGGTGTGCCCCTTCTCCGGCAGGACGAGCGCGTCGTACTTCTCGCCCTCCCAGACCTGCCACTCCCGGCCCGCGACCTTCGCGGTGGTCCCGGTGTCCTTGGCCTTCTGGCTGACCTGGGGGACGTACGTGCGCGCGGCGGCGGTGGACTGCTCCACCGCGACGTACTTGCCGTCCGGGTCCAGGAAGCCGATGTGCCAGGCCTTGCCGCCGGTGGCGTCGTACGAGACCGAGGTCGGCTTCCACTTCTCCGGCAGGCCCTCCGGCGCGGCGACCGGGTAGGGGGCGGCGACCCGCACCGTCGCCAGTTCCACGGAGAAGTCGACCGCCTTGATCGGGTCGAGGTTCTCGTCGTGCGGAACGAAGATGTAGATGACGCCCGCACAGGCGGCGGTCACCAAGGTCGACAGGAACATGTTCCTGGCCGTCTGCTTACCTCGCTTGCTTGCCACGGCATCCATGGTGGCACGCGGCCCGGCGCGCCCGGCCGCAGGGTGGGGCCGGGCGCCGGTGCTGACGGTGGGTGGCGGCGGGGACACGGACCGGGGCGCTCATGCGTGACCCGCACTGCTCATTTTATCGACCTACCGATAGAGTCACAGCACCCTCATATCCGGTCGTCGCCGTACAGAAAGGTGCGCTCCGATGTCCGAGCATCATCTGCCGTCCCAATTGGAGGTCTCCCCGGAGGCCCCCGACCGCAACCTGGCCCTGGAGTTGGTCCGGGTCACCGAGGCCGCCGCGATGGCCGCCGGGCGCTGGGTGGGCCGCGGCGACAAGATCGGCGCCGACGGCGCCGCCGTGAAGGCCATGCGCACCCTCGTCTCGACCGTCTCGATGAACGGCGTCGTCGTCATCGGGGAGGGCGAGAAGGACGAGGCCCCCATGCTGTTCAACGGCGAGCGGGTCGGCGACGGCACCGGCGCCGAGGTCGACATCGCGGTCGACCCGATCGACGGCACCACGCTCAACGCCAAGGGCATGCCGAACGCGATCGCCGTGCTGGCGGCCGCCGACCGCGGGGCGATGTTCGACCCGTCCGCGGTCTTCTACATGGACAAGCTGGTCACGGGGCCCGAGGCGGCGGACTTCGTGGACATCAACGCGCCCGTGGCGGTGAACATCCGGCGCGTCGCACGGGCGAAGAACTCCACACCCGAGGACGTCACCGTCGTCATCCTGGACCGCCCCCGCCATGAGGGCATCGTCAAGGAGATCCGGGAGACGGGCGCCCGGATCAAGTTCATCTCCGACGGCGACGTGGCGGGCTCCATCATGGCCGCCCGTGAGGGCACCGGCGTCGACCTGCTGATGGGCATCGGCGGCACCCCCGAGGGCATCATCTCGGCGTGCGCCATAAAGTGCCTCGGCGGGGTCATCCAGGGCAAGCTCTGGCCCAAGGACGAGGCGGAGCGGCAGAAGGCGCTGGACGCGGGCCACGATCTGGACCAGGTGCTCTCGACCGACGACCTGGTCAGCGGCGACAACGTGTTCTTCGTGGCGACGGGGATCACCGACGGTGAGCTGATGCGCGGTGTGCGGTACCGCGCGGAGACGGCGACCACCGAGTCGATCGTGATGCGGTCCAAGTCCGGCACGATCCGGACGATCTCCTCGACCCACCGGCTGTCGAAGCTGCGCGCCTACAGCGCCATCGACTTCGACCGCGCGAAGTAGCCCACGGAGAAGCGCGGAGAAACGGAGAGGGGGCGCCGGGGGCCATGGTCCCCGGCGCCCCCTCCCTCGTACGCGTCTCAGCCGGCCGCGGCTATGCGCTCCGGCGGTGCTGCGGCGGCCAGTTCGATGTCGCGCCGGCGACGGCGGGCCAGCGCGACACGGCGTTCGGCGGCGGTGAGCCCGCCCCACACCCCGTACGGCTCGGGCTGCATCAGCGCGTGCTCCCGGCACGCCACCATCACCGGGCAGCGGGCGCAGACGCGCTTGGCGGCCTCCTCACGCGCCAGTCGGGCGGCGGTCGGCTCCTTCGACGGGGCGAAGAACAGCCCGGCTTCGTCCCGGCGGCACACCGCCTCCGAGTGCCAGGGGCCCGCCTCGTCCTCCCGGGCGGGGGTCCGCTGGGCAGGAACGGCGGCGACCTGCAGAGGCTGATGCGGCGGTTGCAGCACGGTCTACTCCTGACGACGGCTACGGCTTCGCGAGCGAGAGACGATGCAGCAGTCCATACCCGCTGCGTGTACGCCTATGCACTGTGTGGCACCGGCGCAGGGGGCGCGACAAGGGCTCCGGGAGGCGTTCTGGCTGATTCCCGAACGTGCGTCCGCCGAGCCGTTCGAGCCGTTCTCAGTGCCCCAGGTGCTTGCGCAGCCGCCGCTGGAGGTCCGCGACGAACTTGCCCCGCTTGGGCTTCGCCTCCACGCTGCCGAGCACCGCGTAGCCGTTCACGACCACGACCGGCGCCTCCGGGTCCACCGACTCCAGCGTGCGGATGTCGAAGCTGCCGAGGACGCCCGTGCCGCTGCCGCGCAGCGTGATGTTCTCCGGGACCCGGATCTCGACGCTGCCGAAGATGGACGTGGCGCTGATGACCGTGAGTCGTTGGCTGAAAAGCGCCTCCGTCAGATCGATCTCCACGCTGCCGAAGAGCGAGAAGGCGTTCGTCCGGGGGCCGACGCGCCAACGGCCCTTGCGGGTGGCGCTGCTGAAGACCGCGACGAGGTTGTCCGCCGGGCCGTCGGGGGACTCGGGGCCGTAGGCGTACGGCTGCGGTGCCGGGCGCGGGGCGCTGCCGGAGGAGGCGGCGGGGAGATCGCGGACCAGCGGCTGGAGCTCGCCGACGGTCTTGGCCCGGTAGACGAGGTCGACCCGCTCCGCGTGCTCGTCCGCCGTGAGGCGCCCCTCGGCCATCGCCTCGCGCAGGATGTCCGCGATCCGGTCGCGGTCGGCGTCGGAGGCCCGGATCGCGTCGCCGGGCGCGGCCTCGGCGGGCGGGACCGGGGTGGGCGGGACGGCCGGCCGGGCGGGCTGCTGGGGCTGCTTCTCTAGGTCCACCGGCCCAGCGTACCCAAACGCGATAGATCGCGACTACCCCTCCGGGCGGCGTGCCCCGGGGCGGAACGGCCGCCCTCCAGGTGAGCCTTACCTCACAGGGTCGGCCGGGAAGCGGCGTTCTACCCTGGTTGATGCGCTGCCCAAGGGAGGTCAGCCGCTGTCGCCGAGTGAGGAATGGCCGTAATGCCAGAGTTTGCGTACTCCGATCTGCTCCCTCTGGGAGAGGACACCACGCCGTACCGTCTGGTGACCGCCGAGGGTGTCTCCACCTTCGAGGCCGACGGCCGTACGTTCCTCAAGGTCGCCCCGGAGGCGCTGCGCACGCTGGCCTCCGAGGCGATGCACGACATCTCGCACTATCTGCGCCCGGCCCACCTGGCGCAGCTGCGGCGGATCGTGGACGACCCGGAGGCCTCCTCCAACGACAAGTTCGTGGCGCTGGACCTGCTGAAGAACGCCAACATCGCCGCCGCCGGCGTGCTGCCGATGTGCCAGGACACCGGTACGGCGATCGTCATGGGCAAGCGCGGGCAGAACGTGCTGACCGAGGGCGGTGACGAGGAGGCCCTGTCGCACGGCATCTTCGACGCGTACACCAAGCTCAACCTGCGCTACTCGCAGATGGCCCCGCTGACCATGTGGGACGAGAAGAACACCGGCTCCAACCTCCCGGCCCAGATCGAGCTGTACGCCACCGACGGCGGCGCGTACAAGTTCCTCTTCATGGCGAAGGGCGGCGGCTCGGCCAACAAGTCGTTCCTCTACCAGGAGACGAAGGCCGTCCTCAACGAGGCCTCCATGATGAAGTTCCTGGAGGAGAAGATCCGCTCGCTGGGCACCGCGGCCTGCCCGCCGTACCACCTGGCGATCGTGGTCGGCGGCACCTCGGCGGAGTTCGCGCTGAAGACCGCCAAGTACGCCTCCGCGCACTACCTGGACGAGCTGCCCGCCGAGGGCTCCCCCACCGGGCACGGCTTCCGGGACAAGGAACTGGAGGAGAAGGTCTTCGAGCTGACGCAGAAGATCGGCATCGGAGCGCAGTTCGGCGGCAAGTACTTCTGCCACGACGTGCGCGTGGTGCGCCTGCCCCGGCACGGCGCCTCGCTGCCCGTCGCCATCGCCGTCTCCTGCTCGGCCGACCGCCAGGCCACCGCGAAGATCACCGCCGAAGGCGTCTTCCTGGAGCAGCTGGAGAAGGACCCGGCCCGTTTCCTGCCCGACACCACCGACGAGCACCTCGACGAGGCCGGGGACGTGGTGAAGATCGACCTCAACCGGCCGATGGACGACGTGCTGGCCGAGCTGACCAAGTACCCGGTCAAGACCAGGCTCTCGCTGACCGGCCCGCTGGTCGTGGCGCGCGACATCGCGCACGCCAAGATCAAGGAACGCCTGGACGCGGGCGAGGAGATGCCGCAGTACCTCAAGGACCACCCGGTGTACTACGCGGGCCCGGCGAAGACGCCCGAGGGGTACGCCTCCGGCTCCTTCGGCCCGACGACGGCCGGCCGGATGGACTCCTACGTGGAGCAGTTCCAGGCGGCGGGCGGCTCGAAGGTGATGCTCGCGAAGGGCAACCGCAGCAAACAGGTCACCGACGCCTGCGGTGCGCACGGCGGCTTCTACCTCGGTTCGATCGGCGGCCCGGCGGCCCGGCTCGCGCAGGACTGCATCAAGAAGGTCGAGGTCGTCGAGTACGAGGAGCTCGGCATGGAGGCGGTCTGGCGGATCGAGGTCGAGGACTTCCCCGCCTTCATCGTGGTCGACGACAAGGGCAACGACTTCTTCACCGAGCCCGCCCCGGCGCCGACGTTCACCAGCATTCCGGTCCGGGGCCCGGGCCTGGGCTGACCGGCGACGGCAGTCGGTGCGGAGGGGGCGTCCGAACGGGCGCCCTCTCCGCCGCGTTCGGGCGGTGTGCGCGGCGCGTTCCGGCGTGAAGCCGACCCTCGTACGTCGATATCAAGCCAATCTTGCGCCAGCGGGCACCCCTTGCCCGGTCGGGCCCGGAACAGGTCCGGCGGGCGTCATCGCACCCTCACCGCGCCGCACCAGGGGCATGCGCGCGGCACGGCCGGGGCGCTGTCAGCTCGCCCGAACGGACACCGCGCCAACAGGCGTTAGGGAACGCGCCCCGCCCGGACCACGGCGGCCCCGGCCACGGCGGCGGGCCGATGGCCGGTCCCGCACCGCCGCTTTCCCGCAGCCCGCCGCCGTGCGGGCTTGCGCCGCGCGGGGGCGGCCGCGAAGGGTTATCGAACGTTCCTGACAATCTCCACCGGCCTGACGCCGGCCTGGCCCGCCGGGCACCCCACGGAGCCCGGCGGCCCTTCGCCGCGCAGCCACTGCCGAACTCCGGAAAGGCGGACGCCGAATGACTCCGGCCCCCCACCGCAGCCACACCGACGACCTGCTCGCCTTCATCGCCGCCAGCCCCTCGCCGTACCACGTGGTCGCGAGCGCCGCCCAGCGCCTGGAGAAGGCCGGATTCCGTGAGCTGCTCGGCACGGACGACTGGACCGGGGCGACCGGCGGCTGTTTCGTCAGCCGGGCCGGTGCGCTGATCGCCTGGTATGTCCCCGAGGGCGCGCCCGCGCACACCCCGTTCCGGATCGTCGGCACCCACACGGACTCGCCGAACCTGCGGATCAAGCCCGCGCCCGACACCGGCTCCTCCGGGTGGCGGCAGATCGGTGTGGAGATCTACGGCGGGGTCCCGCTGAACACCTGGCTGGACCGGGACCTCGGCATCTCCGGCCGGCTCGCGCTGCGCGGCGGACCGGACGGCACCCCGCGCAGCAGCCTCGTACAGATCGACGAACCGCTCCTGCGCGTACCGCAGTTGGCCATCCATCTGGACCGCACGGTCAACGACGGGGTGGCGCTGGACCGGCAGCGCCACATCGCCCCGATCTGGGCGCTCGGCGACCCGCGCGAGGGCGAGCTGCTGCGGCTGGTCGCGGCGGCGGCCGGGGAGGACCCGGCGGACGTGCTGGGCTGGGACCTGATGCTGCACGACATCCAGCAGCCCGGATACCTGGGCGCCGAGCGGGAGTTCGTGGTGGCGTCCCGGCTGGACAACCAGGTCTCGGTGCACGCCGGGGTGACCGCCCTGGTGGACGCCGCGACCGGGGTCACCGAGCCGTCCTTCGTCCCGGTGCTGGCCGCCTTCGACCACGAGGAGGTCGGCAGCGGTTCCGAGACGGGGGCCCAGAGCCCGCTGCTGGAGCGGGTGCTCTCGCGCTCGGTCGCGGCCCGGGGCGGCAGCGACGAGGACTGGTCGCGGGCCCTGGCGGGGGCGTTCTGCGTCTCCGCCGACATGGCCCACGCGGTGCACCCGAATTACGCGGAGCGCCACGACCCCGACCACCGCCCGCTGCCCAACGGCGGCCCGACGGTCAAGGTGAACGTCAACCAGCGGTACGCCACCGACTCCACCGGCATCGCCATGCTCACGGCGGCCTGCGAGCGGGCGGGCGCCCCCTGGCAGCCGTTCGTCTCCAACAACGCGATGCCGTGCGGCACCTCGATCGGCCCCCTCACCGCGGCCCGCCTCGGCGTCACCACGGTGGACGTGGGGGTGCCGGGCCTCTCGATGCACTCGGCGCGCGAGCTGTGCGGGGTGGCGGACCCGGCGTATCTGGCGGCGATCCTGGGCGCGGTGGTGACGGGGAGCTGACGGCGGACGGTGGGTGGCGGACGACGCCGCCACCCACCGCCGGAACTCCCCTACACGAAGCGCTGCTTCGCGCTGCCGTCGCACGTCTGGAGCTTCAGCGGGTCGGTGGCCCCCGCCAGCGTCAGACAGAGCCCGGTCGCGGCCGCCGGGCGGATGGTGCCCGCCTGGCGGACGAACTTCTGGTTGGCCGCGCCCGCGCAGTCCCACACGATGAGAGTGGCGCCCGGGTTGTACTTGGCGCCCGAGACGTCCAGGCACCGGTCGTGGCTGAGCGCGGTGCGCAGGGTCTGCGTACCGCCGTCGTACCACCAGTTCTGATTGCGGCCGCCGTGGCAGTCCCAGCCGCCGATCCTGGTGCCGTTACGGGTCACCGAGGCGGGGACGTCCACGCAGGTGCCGGTGGCCTCGTTCTTCACCGGGGTGAACACATCGTCCCAGGCCGCCCGTTGGAGCACCGGGTTCCCCGTGCTCGCCGGGTCGGCGCAGCTCGCCTCGCGGAGCCCGGAGTCATAGATCTGGGTCAGGCAGGAGGCGAAGGCCCGGTGGCCGGCCGCGTTCGGGTGGAAGGACTGGCGTACGGAGTTCTCGTCGGGCAGTCCGGGCTTGCCCAGGTCGATGTAGAGCCCGCGCGCCCAGGCGGCCTCGCTGCACACCTCGTGGCCGTGGAAGAGGCGGGAGTTGTCCAGGTAGGTGGCCCCGGTGGAGGCGGCCGCCTTGCGCATGCCGACCTGGAAGGCGGGCACGGCGGTGTTGCGGCCCCAGACGGTGTCGGAGTCGTAGCCCAGGCCGCCGCAGATCAGCTTGCCGGGGAACTTCGGGTTGTCGTAGAAGTCCGGGCCGATCGGGCTCGGGTAGCCCATCAGGACGAGCTTGTAGTCGCTGTTCGCGTACCCGGCCCCGGTCATCACCGTACGCAGATCGCGGACGGTCGCCTCGACCTTGGGGACCAGGGCGTCGACGCGGGCCTGCCAGCCGTCCGCATACTTGGGCTCGCACGGGCCCTGGAGGGTGATGTAGCGGACCACGCAGTCGGTCATGACCGGGCCGAACTGGAGGTCGTCGTTGGCGCCCGCGACCAGGACGACCATCTTGATCCGGGTGTTGCGGGCCTTGATGGCGAGGCTGTCGCTCTGGACCAGCTCATCGGCGTACTGCTTGTTTCCGCCGATCTTGATGTTCCCGGTATAGGCGCCGGAGCAGGAGACGTTGTACGTGACGTCCGCCGCGATGCCCGTGCGGTGGATGGCGGCCTCCGGCGAGCGGTGGCACCAGTTGTCCGGCCCGTTGGTGCCGGGGTCGTAGGTGCCGACGCCCTCGCCGGAGATCTCGCTGTCGCCCAGGGAGATCAGCCCGGTCTTGCGCTCGGCGAGCGGCCGTTCGGCGGGGCTGCCGTACAGCCGGGTGGCCTCGGCCGCCCGGATCGTTTCCAGCGCGGGCGGGAGAGGAGTGGATGCGATAGTGCTGGTGCCGGTACCCGACTCGGCCGCGCCGGCCGGTCCGGCGACCGCCATCGTGGTGGCGGCCACCGCGAGCGCGGCGGTGACAGCGGCCGTACAGCGGAGCCGGCGAAGGCTGCGGAGCCCTCGGAGTCTGAGCCTGGTGCGCCTCATTGCGCCTCCCGGGTGAGTGGTTACCTCGGGTATTTACTGGCCGGTAGGCGACTTGGGAATACATGGAACAAGACACGTGCTCATCTTTTGCAGGAGGTTTAAACACGATGACCGACACGTCGGCAGATACGTCCGGCTCTGACCGGTTCCGGATCGAACACGACTCGATGGGTGAGGTGAAGGTCCCCGCCCACGCCAAGTGGCGGGCACAGACGCAGCGGGCGGTGGAGAACTTCCCCATCTCCGGGCAGCGTCTGGAGCGGGCGCACATCGAGGCGCTGGCCCGGATCAAGGGCGCGGCCGCCAGGGTCAACGCCGAGCTGGAGGTGGTGGATCCGGACATCGCGGCCTCGATCCAGGAGGCCGCCGCCGAGGTCGCCTCGGGCCGCTGGGACGAGCACTTCCCGGTCGACGTGTTCCAGACGGGGTCCGGCACCTCCTCCAACATGAACACCAACGAGGTCATCGCCACCCTCGCCACCGAGCGGCTGGGGAGCGAGGTCCACCCCAACGACCACGTCAACGCCTCGCAGTCCTCCAACGACGTCTTCCCCTCCTCGATCCACATCGCGGCCACCGCCGCCGTCACCGCCGACCTGATCCCCGCGCTGGACCACCTGGCGGAATCCCTGGGGCGGAAATCGGCCGAGTTCGCGGAGGTCGTCAAGTCCGGCCGTACGCATCTGATGGACGCCACCCCGGTCACCCTCGGCCAGGAGTTCGGCGGCTACGCGGCCCAGATCCGCTACGGCGTGGAGCGGCTGCGCGCCTCCCTGCCGCGGCTCGCCGAACTCCCCCTGGGCGGTACGGCGGTGGGCACCGGCATCAACACCCCGCCCGGCTTCTCCGCCGCCGTGATCGCCGAGGTCGCCTCGGCCACCGGGCTGCCGCTGACCGAGGCCCGCGACCACTTCGAGGCGCAGGGGGCCCGGGACGCGCTGGTGGAGACCTCGGGCCAGCTCCGTACGATCGCGGTCTCGCTCACCAAGATCTCCAACGACCTGCGCTGGATGGCCTCCGGCCCGCGCACCGGCCTCGCCGAGATCAACCTCCCCGACCTCCAGCCCGGCTCCTCGATCATGCCGGGCAAGGTCAACCCGGTGATCCCGGAGGCCGTCCTGATGGTGGCCGCCCAGGTGGCGGGGAACGACGCCACGGTCGCCACGGCGGGCGCGGCCGGCAACTTCGAGCTGAACGTGATGCTCCCGGTCATCGCGAAGAACCTGCTGGAGTCCGTACGGCTGCTCGCCAATGCCTCTCGGCTGCTGGCCGACCGCACGGTGGACGGCATCACCGCCAACGTGGAGCGGGCCCGCGCCTACGCCGAATCCTCCCCCTCGGTGGTCACCCCGCTCAACAAGTACATCGGCTACGAGGAGGCGGCCAAGGTCGCCAAGCAGTCCCTCAAGGACGGCACCACGATCCGCGAGACCGTCCTGGCCTCGGGATATGTGGAGCGCGGCGATCTGACCGTGGAGCAGCTGGACGCGGCGCTGGACGTGTTGCGGATGACACGGCCGTGACGGACCGGCCCCGGCGGGGGTCACCCGGAGCCCCTGGGCACACCCGGGTGACCTGAGTCGCAGCGGGGCGGCGCGGACGATCCGTAAGATCCATCCATGACAGGTACGGGAGAGTGCGCACGCTGGGCGCCGGGGGACCAGATCCTCTGGCGCTACCGCGACAACGGCCGGGCCCACCGGGCGCCCGGGGCCCCGCCCGTGCACATCTGCCGCCCGGTGACCGTCGTCCAGGACACCGCCGAGCTGCTCGCCGTCTGGATGGCTCCCGGCACCGAATGCGTACGCCCGGTCCTGGCCGACGGCACGCAGGTGCACGCCGAACCGCTCGCCACCCGCTACACCGCGCCGCGCACGACGGCCCGCTCCACCTGGTTCGGCTCGGGGGTGCTGAAGCTGGCCCGGCCCGGGGACCCGTGGTCGGTCTGGCTGTTCTGGGACCGGGGCTGGCTCTTCAGGAACTGGTACGTGAACCTGGAGGAGCCCCGCGTCCGGTGGTCCGGCGGGGTGGATTCCGAGGATCACTTTCTCGACATCTCCGTGCACCCGGACCGGAGCTGGAAGTGGCTGGACGAGGACGAGTTCGCCCAGGCGCAGCACGTCGGTCTGATGGACCCGGCGACGGCCGCCGGGGTGCGCGAGGCGGGCCGGGCCGCCGTCGAGGTGATCTCTGCGTGGGGCTCGCCCTTCCGCGACGGCTGGGAGCACTGGCGGCCCGATCCCCGGTGGCAGGTTCCACCACTGCCGGATGACTGGGACCGCACCCCTGCCCATATGCCGTCGTGAGACCCTGGACGCACCCCCCGGGGGTCCGGTCGGCAGGCCCGGCTCCCTGAGGGACACACCGGATCTGACCACAAGTCATCGCACCGGTCGTGCGGTACGACGGGCCACGGACCCGGACGGACCGTTCGGTCGCAGGACCACCACGAGGGGGTGGAGACGTGCTCGCTGCCCGCTGCCGCCTCACCGCGAACAGACCGGCGCACGTGCGGAACGTCGCCCTCCGGCCATCTCGCGGACGTTCGGTTTCGGCCCCGCGTGCCGGGGCATCCGCAGACAGCCGTTGTCCTCATCGCGGTCGCCGGGGCACAGTGGCGCCCCACGAGGTGACTGCCTCATACAACCGGCCCGGACGGACGGAATCCCACGCGTGACGGAGCACCCCACCTCCCACGAAGGCCGGCAGCCTCTCGCGGCGCGGCAGCAGGAGCGCACCCGGCCCCGGCAGCAGGACGCGGCTGCCGCGGCCGCCGCTGCCGCGATCCCGTCGCCGGCCGGCGCACCGAACCCCGGACCCGCCGTCGCCGAGGCCCAGGCGGCCACCCGCCGCGAGGGCGACCGGCTGCGCTTCGTCGGGGCCGCGACCCGGCGGATCGCCCGGGGCATCGACCTGGACGAGATCGTGCTGGGGCTGTGCCGGGCGAGCGTGCCGACGTTCTCCGACGCGATCCTGGTCTATCTGCGCGACCCGCTGCCGGTCGGCGACGAGCGGCCGGTGAGCCCGTTCGTGCTGCGGCTGCGCCGCTCCGACCGGCTCCGCCACACCGACGAGGAGGGCGGCGAGACCGGTTCGGAGACGGAGCGGCTGCGGCCGCTGCTCAGCGACCCGACGGCCGACCTGATGCCCGCCGCCGAGCTGTGCGAGGTGCGGGCGGGCGGCGCGCTGGCGGAGGTGCTGCGCGGGGTGCGGCCGGTCTTCGGCGACTCGGCGGCGGCCCGGGCGGCGCTGCCCGAACTGCTGGGCCCCGGGCGGCCGGTCCCCACCGGCCACCGCGCGATCCTGGCCCCGCTGCGCGGCCGGCGCCGGGTGATCGGCGCGGCCGTCTTCGTACGGTCCACCGAGCGGCCCCCGTTCGAGGCCAGTGATCTGCTGGTCGCCGCCCAGCTGGCGACGCACACCGCGCTCGGGATCGACAAAGCCGTGCTGTACGGGCGCGAGGCCTACATCGCCGACGAGCTCCAGCGCACGATGCTCCCCGACTCGCTCCCCCAGCCCACCGGCGTACGCCTCGCCTCGCGCTACCTCCCGGCGGCCGAGACGGCCCGGGTCGGCGGCGACTGGTACGACGCGATCCCGCTGCCCGGCAGCCGGGTCGCGCTCGTCGTCGGCGACGTCATGGGCCACTCCATGACCTCCGCCGCGATCATGGGCCAGCTCCGCACGACCGCCCAGACCCTGGCCCAGCTGGACCTGCCGCCGCAGGAGGTGCTGCACCACCTGGACGAGCAGGCGCAGCGGCTCGGCAGCGACCGCATGGCGACCTGCCTGTACGCGGTGTACGACCCGGTCGCGCACCGGATCACCATCGCCAACGCCGGCCACCCGCCGCCCGTGCTGCTGCACCTGGGCGGCCGGGCCGAGGTGCTGCGGGTGCCGCCGGGCGCCCCGATCGGGGTGGGCGGGGTCGACTTCGAGGCCGTGGAGCTGGACGCCCCGGCCGGTGCCACGCTGCTGCTGTACACCGACGGCCTGGTCGAGTCCCGGCTGCGGGACGTGTGGACCGGCATCGAACAGCTGCGGGAGCGCCTCGCGGCGACCGCGCAGCTCACCGGGGACGACCACTCCCCGCCCCTGGAGGCCCTCTGCGACGACGTGCTCGACATGCTGGGCCCGGGCGACCGGGACGACGACATCGCGCTGCTGGCCGCCCGCTTCGACGGGATCGCGCCGAGCGATGTGGCGTACTGGTATCTGGAGCCGGAGGACGCGGCCCCGGGCCGGGCCCGCAGACTGGCCCGGCGGGCGCTGAGCCGGTGGGGCCTGGAGGAGATGTCCGACGAGGTGGAGCTGCTCGTCAGCGAGGTCGTCACCAACGCGGTCCGCTACGCGGAGCGGCCGGTGACGCTGCGCCTGCTGCGGACGGACATCCTGCGCTGCGAGGTCGGCGACGACTCCCCGCAGCTGCCCCGCCAGCGCCGGGCCCGGGAGACCGACGAGGGCGGCCGTGGGCTGTTCCTGGTCAACCGGTTGGCCCGCCGGTGGGGCGCGACGCGGCTGTCGACGGGCAAGGTCGTCTGGTTCGAGATGGCGACGCGCAGCTGACCTGACGTACGTGGGAGAGGGGCGGTGCCGACTCCGGCACCGCCCCTCTCCGTCGTACGCGGGTCATCCGCGCGCGGTCACTGCCCCAGGAGTCCGCCACCACCGGGCCGCTCGCCCGGCTGCCCGTCGCTCTCCCCGGGCGGGGGCGGCAGCTCGGGGCTCTTGGTGGGCGGGACGGTGGGCGGCGTGATGGTCGGCGGGGCCGACGTCGTGGGCGGAGTCTCGCTGGGCGTCTCGCTCGGGGTCTTGGAGGGCGTCTCGGACGGCGTGGGCTTCTCCGACGGGGTGGGCTCCTCCGACGGCGTCTCGGAGGGGGTCGGCGGGGGCGGGACCTCGCCGCGCTCCACGTCCTGGAGGTCGAACCTGGCGTCCGAGCCGCCGCCGAGGGCGCCGAGGGTGTAGTCCGCCCAGATCCGGGCCGGGAAGCCACCGCCGTTGGCGCGGCCGGAGTTGGCCGTACCGGTGAGGGAGACCTGCCGTCCGCCCTTGGGCGACTCGCCGAAGAGGGCCACGACCGTGGTCAGTTCGGGCGTGTACCCGGCGAACCAGGCCGACTTGTTCTCCTCCGAGGTGCCCGTCTTGCCCGCCGCCTGGTAGGCGGAGGTGCTGGCCGCGCTGCCGGAGCCGGACTTGACGACGCCGGTGAGCGCGGAGGTCACGGTGTCGGCCGACGCGCGGCTGATCACCTGCTCCTTCTTGGCCGCCTCCGGCTTCACCGTACGGTCGCGGTGCTCGGCGGACTGGAGGATGTGCGGGGTGACCTTGCGGCCGTGGTTGTCCAGGGTCGCGTAGACGCCCGCCATGTCCCAGGTGGAGGCGTTCATGGTGCCGAGGGTGACGGCGGGGCGCTCGGGGAAGTTCTTGTCCGGTACGCCGAGGGCGAGCGCGGTCCGCTTGGTGGCGGCGGGCGTCACGTCCACGATCATCTGCGCGAAGACGGAGTTGACCGAGCTGTTCATCGCCCTCTGGACGGAGATCGGGCCGTAGCTCCGGTTGTCCTCGTTCTGCGGGTTGAACGGGGTCTCGCTGCCGACGACGGGCCGCTTGCTGGTGCCGTCGTAGACGGTGTTCAGCCCGATCAGATTGCCGTCCTGGGTCTTTGAGTCGTTCTCCAGGGCGGCGGCGAGCACCAGCGGCTTGAAGGTGGAAGCGGGCTGGTAGTCCTGGCGGGTGGCGTTGTTGACGTAGTGCTTGACGTAGTCCTCGCCGCCGTACATCGCGAGGACCTTGCCGGTCTTCGGGTCGACGGAGGTCGCGCCGGCCTGGACGGTGGCGTCGATCTTGTTGCCCTCCCGGTCCAGCTGGGACTCCAGCTCCTTGTCCACCGACTTCTCCAGCTGCTGCTGGCGCTTCTTGTCGATGGTGAGGGTGAACGTCCAGCCGCCGGCCTCCCGGTCCTCGGCGGAGATGCCCTGCTTGTCGAGTTCCTTGTTGACCGCCTCGACGAGGTAGCCGGTCTGGCCCTCCATGCCCTTGGCGGGCTTGGGCTTCTGCGGGACCGGGAACTCCTGCTTGGCGCGGTCCGCCTCGGAGAGCCAGCCCATCTCGACCATGTTCTTCAGGGTGTAGGACCAGCGGTCCTTGACCAGGCGCTTGCCGGTGTCGGTGGCGGTGGCCCAGTCGTACTGGCTGGGGGCCTGGAGGAGCGAGGCGAGGTAGGCGCCCTGGGAGACGTTCAGGTCCTTGGCGTCGACGCCGTAGTACGCCTGGGCGGCCGCCTGTATGCCGCTGGCGCCGCGCCCGTAGTAGGCGGTGTTGATGTACCCGGCGAGGATCTGGCTCTTGGACTGGTTCTGGTCGACCTTGAGCGAGATCACCAGCTCGCGGAGCTTGCGGCTGATGGTGGGGTCCTGCGTCAGGTAGTAGTTCTTCACGTACTGCTGGGTGATGGTCGAGCCACCCTGCTTGCCCTTGCCGCTGAGCGTGTTGATCAGACCGCGGGTCGTGCCCTTGAGGTCGATGCCGTCGTCCTCGTAGAAGGTCTTGTTCTCCGCGGCGACGAAGGTGTGCTGCACCTCCTTGGGCACCTGGGCCAGGTCGACGATCTGCCGGTTGACGCCGCTGTTGGACCGGGCGAGCACGGTGCCGTCGCTGTACTGGTAGACGTTGCTCTGCCGCTCCGCCATGGCGTTGGGGGCGGGTACGGGGACGTACAGGTAGAGGGCGAGGAAGGCGCCCATGCCCAGGAGGACGATCCCGAGGAACGTGCCCAGCAGTTTCTTCCACGTGAAGAGTCTGCGTATGCCACCGCTCTTCGCAGCCCGGCGCGACTCCTGCGCCCGGGCTCGTCGCGCATCCGCTCGACCCATCGCTGTGTTGCTCCCGCTTCTCTGCTCGACCGGCTCGCTCGGTTCACCCGATTCCGTTCAGACCTGCCAGCTAACACCGTCGGCAGAGACGAAAGGCAAGCGATCCGGTCCTTTCCGGACGTGACAATCAGCACCCGTTCCCCTGGGAACCGACTCCTGGAGGGTGCGCAAGGTTGCGAGAACCGTTAATGTGAAATCACATTGATAGCGCGGCAGCAGCCGCACGAAACGGGGGACCCCATGCCCGGACAGCACGACGACCACCGCCCGGACGCTTCGGCGGCCGCACTCGACATCGACGCCCCCGACATGCCCGAGCCGCAGGTCAGGGAGGTCACCGCGCACTCCATCCCGGGCGGACTCGGACTGCTGCTCACGGTGCTCGGGGTGTTCGCCGGGGTCGGACTCGCCATCGTCGGCGGCGTGATCGGGGCGGGCGGAAACAACGCCGTCGGCGTCCCGCTCTTCATCCTCGGGGCGCTCCTGGTGATCACCTCGTTCTTCTGCATGAGCGGTGTGAAGATGGTCGCTCCGGGCGAGGCCCGGGTCATCCAGCTCTTCGGCCGGTACGTCGGCACCATCCGCGCCGACGGGCTGCGCTGGATCAACCCGCTGACCTCCAGCCGCAAGATCTCCACCCGGGTCCGCAACCACGAGACCGCCGTCCTCAAGGTCAACGACGCCTACGGCAACCCGATCGAACTGGCCGCCATCGTCGTCTGGAAGGTCGAGGACACCGCCCAGGCCCTCTTCGAGGTCGACGACTTCCTGGAGTTCGTCGCCACCCAGACCGAGGCGGCAGTCCGGCACATCGCGATCGAGTACCCGTACGACGCCCACGAGGAGGACGGCCTCTCGCTGCGCGGCAACGCGGAGGAGATCACCGAGAAGCTGGCCGTCGAACTGACCGCCCGGGTGAAGGCGGCGGGCGTCCTGATCATCGAGTCGCGCTTCAGCCACCTCGCGTACGCCCCCGAGATCGCCTCCGCCATGCTCCAGCGCCAGCAGGCCGGCGCGGTCGTCGCGGCCCGCCAGCAGATCGTCGAGGGCGCGGTGGGCATGGTCGAGATGGCCCTGACCCGGATCGCCGAGCAGGACATCGTGGAGCTGGACTCCGAGCGGAAGGCGGCCATGGTCAGCAATCTGATGGTGGTGCTGTGCGGTGACCGCGCGGCCCAGCCGGTCCTCAACACGGGCAGCCTCTACCAGTGACCGACCAGCCCCCGCCCCGGCGGACCCCGGCCCCCCGGCCGCAGCAGCGCAAGCAGATGCTGCTGCGGCTGGACCCCGCGGTGCACGACGCGCTGGCCCGCTGGGCCTCCGACGAGCTGCGGAGCGCCAACGCGCAGATCGAGTTCCTGCTGCGCCGGGCGCTGAAGGAGGCGGGGCGGCTGCCGGGGTCGGCGGCGCCGATCGCCCGCCGGGGAAGGCCGCCGAAACGACCGCCGGAGGAGCCGGCTCCCGACGCGTAGAGAGCGCCCCTGGCCCGCGATCGCCGGCCAGGGACGCTTTTCGAACCCGTATACACGCCAGGTATACACACCGTGTAGAGTGCTCCTCATGTCTATCGGCCACACCCTCCTAGGGCTCCTGGAATCCGGCCCCCGCCATGGCTACGACCTCAAGCGGACCTTCGACGAGAAGTTCGGCCAGGACCGCCCGCTCCACTACGGCCAGGTCTACTCGACGATGTCCCGCCTCCTGAAGAACGGGCTCGTCGAGGTCGACGGCATAGAGAGCGAAGGGGGGCCCGAGCGCAAGCGCTACGCCATCACGGACGCCGGGATCACCGACGTCTCGCGCTGGCTCATGCAGCCCGAGAAGCCGGAGCCGTACCTCCAGTCGACGCTCTACACCAAGGTCGTCCTGGCGCTCCTGACCGACCGCAGCGCCTCCGACCTGCTGGACTCCCAGCGCTCGGAGCACCTGCGGATGATGCGCGTCCTCACCGACCGCAAGCGCAAGGGCGACCTCGCCGACCAACTCATCTGCGACCACGCCCTGTTCCATCTGGAAGCCGATCTGCGCTGGCTGGAGCTGACCGCAGCGCGCCTCGGCCAGCTCGCCGAGGTGGTGGCCCCGTGATCCCCGACGGCTCCCTGCTGGCCGCGCACGACCTGCGCAAGACCTACGGTGCGACGCCCGCCCTGGACGGTGCCTCGTTCTCCGTCCACCCGGGCGAGGTCGTCGCCGTGATGGGCCCCTCCGGCTCCGGCAAGTCGACCCTGCTGCACTGTCTGGCCGGGATCATCACCCCGGACTCCGGCACCATCACCTACGCCGGCCGCGAGCTCTCCGCGATGTCGGACGCCGAGCGCAGCGCCCTGCGCCGCAGCGACTTCGGGTTCGTCTTCCAGTTCGGCCAGCTCGTGCCGGAGCTGACCTGTGTGGAGAACGTGGCGCTGCCGCTGCGGCTCAACGGTGTGAAGCGGAAGGCCGCCGAGCGCACCGCCCGGGAGTGGATGGAGCGCCTGGAGGTCGACGGCCTCGGCGCCAAGCGGCCCGGCGAGGTCTCCGGCGGCCAGGGCCAGCGCGTCGCCGTGGCCCGCGCCCTGGCCGGCTCACCGAAGGTGATCTTCGCGGACGAGCCGACCGGCGCCCTGGACTCCCTCAACGGCGAGCGGGTCATGGAGCTGCTGACCGAGGCGGCCCGCTCCTCCAACGCGGCAGTCGTCCTGGTGACCCATGAGGCCCGGGTCGCCGCCTACTCCGACCGTGACGTCACCGTGCGCGACGGCCGGGCCCGCGACCTGGAGCACGCCGTATGACGCTGCTCCACTCCCGTCACGCTCCGGCCGCCGAGGAGGACCGCCCGAAGCCGCCCGCGCGGGGCGCGGCCACCCTCCGGGACCTCGGCCTCGGCATCCGGTTCGCCGCCGCCGGAGGCCGCGAGGGCTGGATCCGTACGCTGCTGACGGCGGTCGGCGTCGGCCTCGGGGTCGCCCTGCTGCTGCTCGCCTCGTCCGTGCCGCACATGCTGGACCAACGGAACGGGCGCGACCAGGCGCGCAAGGAGGCCCGGATCTCCGACACGCCCGGCGCGAACGCCCCGAAGTCCGACACCTCGGTGGTGGTGGCCGACTCGGGCACCGAGTACCACAGCCAGTCCGTGGCGGGATACCTGGTGCGCGCCGACGGTACGGCTCCGGCCCGCCCGCCGGGTGTCGACCGCTTCCCCGGGGCGGACGAGATGGTGGTCTCCCCCGCCCTCAAGGAGCTGCTGGCCGCCCCCGGGAACGAACTGCTGCGCGAGCGGCTCCCGTACGAGATCACCGGCACGATCGGCGACATCGGGCTGCGCTCTCCGAACGAACTCCGCTACTACGCGGGCAACGACACCCTGACCCTCGCCTCGGGCGGCCACCGGATCGCCGGGTACGGGGACACCCGCGAGGCCGCACCGCTGTCGCCGCTGCTGGTCATGCTCACCGTCATGGTCTGTGTCGTCCTGCTGGTGCCGGTCGCCATCTTCATCGCCACCGCCGTGCGGTTCGGCGGCGAGCGCCGTGACCGCAGACTCGCCGCGCTGCGCCTGGTCGGCGCGGACATCCGCACGACCCGGCGGATCGCCGCCGGGGAGGCGCTGTTCGGAGCGGTCCTCGGGCTGCTGGCCGGGCTGGTCTTCTTCGTGGTGGGACGGCAGTTCGCGGGCTCGGTGGAGATCTGGGACGTCACCGCGTTCCCGGCGGACCTGGTGCCCGATCCGCTGCTCGCCGCCCTGATCACCGTGGCGGTGCCGCTGACCGCCGTGCTCGTCACGCTGGTCGCGATGCGCTCCGTGGCGATCGAGCCGCTCGGCGTCGTACGCCGGGGCCGCGACCGGGGCCGCCGGCTCTGGTGGCGGCTGCTGATGCCGGTCGCGGGGCTGGTGGTGCTCGCCTCCACGGGCCGGGTCAGCACCTACGAGTACGCGCCCTTGAACCCGTACTTCATCGCGACCGGTGCCGTGCTCGTCCTGGTCGGGCTCGCCCTGCTGCTGCCGTGGCTGGTCGAGGCGTGCGTGAGCCGGCTGCGGGGCGGCCCGGTCCCCTGGCAGCTCGCCACCCGCAGGCTCCAGTTGAGCAGCGGGGCCGCGTCCCGCGCGGTCAGCGGGGTCACCGTGGCGGTGGCGGGAGCGGTCGCGTTGCAGATGATGTTCGCCGCGATGAACGCCGACTTCAACCGGATGACCGGCCAGGACCCCACGCGGGCCCAGTTCGCCGGGTACTCAGAGAACGTCACGGGCGAGGCGGCCACCTCGGCCATCGCGCAGTTCCGCGCCACCAAGGGCGTGGAGGCCGTCATCGGCTCGGTGGAGGCGTACGCGTCCAAGCCGGGCGTCTACGCCGACGACGACATCCCGCCCACCACCTCGCTGACCGTCGGCACCTGCGCCACCCTGCGCGAACTGGCCCGGATCGGCGCCTGCCAGGACGGCGACACGTTCGTCGTCCACCCGCCGGGTGACCGCGAGATGTCCGACTGGATCGACGAGACGGCCCGCAAGGGCAAGGTCGTCGAGATCGGCTCCGGAGGCGGGAAGCCGGTGCGGTGGACTCTGCCCGCCGGCTCCCCGACCGTGCAGGGCCGCACCGACCCGATGGGCGACCCGCACTACGGGATCATGGCGACCACCGGGGCGATCGACGCGGGCACGCTGCCCGGCGCGCAGATCACCGCCCAGATCCGGGTCGACCGGAGCGTGCCGGACGTCGCCGAGCACGTGCGCAACACGGCGGCCCGGATCGACCCCGCCATGCGCTTCGTCACCCTCGACTCGGTGGAGCGCGACCGGCAGTACGAGAGCATCCAGACCGGCCTCAAGGTCGGGGCGACCGTGGTGCTGCTGCTGATCGCCGCCTCGATGCTGGTCTCCCAGCTGGAGCAGTTGCGCGAGCGGAAGCGGCTGCTGTCGGTGCTGGTCGCCTTCGGCACCCGGCGTACGACGCTGAGCTGGTCGGTCCTGTGGCAGACCGCGATCCCGGTGGTCCTCGGCCTCGTGGTGGCGGTCGCGGGCGGGCTGGGGCTCGGCGCGACGCTCACCTGGATGATCGAGAAGAGCGTCTCCGACTGGTGGCTCTTCCTGCCGCTGACCGGGGCGGGGGCTGGGCTGATCCTGCTGGTGACGGCATTGTCGCTGCCCTCGCTGTGGCGGCTGATGCGGCCGGACGGGCTGCGCACGGAGTAGCGGAGCGGGGCCGGTGCGGCGGGAGGGAAGCCTCCTCGCCACACCGGCCTCCGTTCATCCGTGGGGCTCGTCCACCACCCGCACCGGGAGCGGCTTCATCGCCCCGCGCAGCGCGGCGGCGAACTCCTCGAACTCGCCGCCCCGCGCGGAGCCGGTCCGCATCGCCAGCGCCACCCGCCGGGTGGGGGCCGGGTGGGCGAAGTGGCCGGTGGCCAGGGCGTCGTTGCGGGCGGTCTCCACCGTGACGGCGGTGCGTGGCAGGAGCGTCACCCCGAGCCCGCCCGCGACCAGTTGGACCAGCGTGGAGAGCCCGGCGGCGGTCGTGGTGACCGGCGCCCCCTCCGTACGCCCGGCCTCCCGGCAGATGTCGAGGGCCTGGTCGCGCAGGCAGTGGCCCTCGTCCAGGAGGAGCAGCGGCAGCTCCCGCAGCGCTTCGCGCGGGATGTCGGCACGGCCGCCGAGCCAGTGCTCCTGCTCCATGACCAGCACGAAGTCCTCGTCGAAGAGCGGGATCTCGCTGACCCCGGGGACCCCGAGCGGCACGGCGAGGAGGAGCAGGTCCAGGCGTCCGGCGGCGAGCCCCTCCAGCAGGGAGGAGGTCTGCTCCTCGTGGACCTGGAGGTCGAGGTCCGGATAGCGGTCGTGGACCAGCCGGAGCACGGTGGGCAGCAGATACGGGGCGACGGTCGGAATCACACCGAGCCGGAGCACTCCGGTGAACGGGGCGCGGGCCGCCTCCGCCTCCTCCATCAGCGCGGCGACGGCCTCCAGCACAGCCCCGGCCCGCACCGCGAGCCGCTCGCCGGCGGGTGAGAGCAGCACCTTGCGCGTCGTACGCTCGATGAGCTGGACACCCAGTGCCTCCTCCAGGGTGGAGACGGCTCCGGAGAGTGCCGGCTGACTCATCCCGATTGCTGCCGCCGCGTCCCGGAAGTGCAGATGTTCCGCCACCGCCGCGAAGGCGCGGAGCTGCGACAGACTGGGCTGCCTGGCGGCCGACTTACCGGACTGCTTCGGGCGTATGCCCTGTTTTCCCTGCGCCACTGATAGGCACCTCCGATCATCGCGACCGAGTGTAGCTATTTCACTGATCAATGCACTCTGTGCCAAGGTGGATCTCGTCCAACCCTCAGGAACTCTCCCAAAAGGGGATTTCCAGACGCTGCAAGGAGAGCGCGTGCTCACTGTTGGTGACAAGTTCCCCACGTTCGACCTGACCGCCTGTGTTTCGCTGGAGAGCGGCAAGGAGTTCGAGCAGATCAACCACAAGACCTACGAGGGCAAGTGGAAGATCGTCTTCGCGTGGCCGAAGGACTTCACCTTCGTGTGCCCCACCGAGATCGCCGCCTTCGGCAAGCTGAACGAGGAGTTCGCCGACCGCGACGCGCAGGTCCTCGGCTTCTCCGGTGACTCCGAGTTCGTGCACCACGCCTGGCGCAAGGACCACCCGGACCTGACCGACCTGCCCTTCCCGATGCTGGCCGACTCGAAGCACGAGCTCATGCGTGACCTCGGCATCGAGGGCGAGGACGGCTTCGCGCAGCGCGCCGTCTTCATCGTCGACCAGAACAACGAGATCCAGTTCACGATGGTGACCGCCGGTTCCGTGGGCCGTAACCCCAAGGAGGTCCTGCGGGTCCTCGACGCGCTCCAGACCGACGAGCTGTGCCCGTGCAACTGGACCAAGGGCGAGAACACCCTCGACCCGGTCGCGCTCCTCTCGGGCGAGTGAGCTGATACCCATGGCTCTCGATGAACTCAAGTCCGCCATACCGGACTTCGCCAAGGACCTGAAGCTGAACCTCGGTTCGGTCATCGGCAACAGCGACCTCCCCCAGCAGCAGCTGTGGGGCACCGTGCTGGCCTGCGCGATCGCCTCGCGCTCGCCGAAGGTGCTCCGTGAGCTGGAGCCGGAGGCGAAGGCCAACCTGTCGCCCGAGGCGTACACCGCGGCGAAGTCGGCGGCCGCCGTCATGGCGATGAACAACGTCTTCTACCGGACCCGGCACCTGCTGTCGGACCCGGAGTACGGCACGCTCCGCGCGGGCCTGCGGATGAACGTCATCGGCAACCCGGGCGTGGAGAAGGTCGACTTCGAGCTGTGGTCGCTCGCCGTCTCCGCGATCAACGGCTGCGGCCAGTGCCTGGACTCCCACGAGCAGGTGCTCCGCAAGGCCGGTGTGGACCGCGAGACCATCCAGGAGGCCGTCAAGGTCGCCTCGGTGATCCAGGCGGTCGGTGTGACCCTCGACGCCGAGGCCGTACTCGCCGAGTAGTCACCCCGCACCAATCCTGATCGTGGAAGAGCCCCGAGGACGACCGACCGTCCCCGGGGCTCTTCCCTGTCCCGCCGTACGTCTACTTCTGCGGCGGCTCGTCCGGCGAGGACCCCCCGCCCTCCGGCGGGTCGGGGAACACGACCGGGGTGACGGGCTCGGCGGGTGGCCCTTCGAGCACCGCGTCCGGGGCGGCCGGCGGCCCGGTCGGCGCGACCCCCAGGGCGGTGGCCCCGTGCTGGCCGCCCACCGCCCGGGGCGCTCCGTAGGACCGTAGATAGCCGACCACCGTATTGGTGACCGCGACCAGCGGTACGGCGACGACCGCACCGCCGATGCCCGCGACCAGGCCGCCCGTCGCCACCGCGAGGACCACGGCCAGCGGATGGACCCGCACCGCCCGGCCCAGGATGAACGGCTGGAGGATGTGGCCCTCGATCTGCTGCACCGCCAGCACCACCACCAGCGCCCAGAGCGCGGTCCACACCCCTTCGGTGACCAGCGCGACGACCACCGCCAGCGCTCCGGAGACGACGGCACCGACGAGCGGGATGAAGGCGAACAGGAAGATGAAGACGGCCAGGGGCACCGCGAGCGGCACATTGAGGAAGTAGAGGCCGAGACCGATGAAGATGGCGTCGATCAGGGCGACGAGCACCGTGCCGCGCACGTAGGCGGTCAGGGTGCGCCAGGCGCGCGGCCCGGCGCCCGCGACACCGGGGCGGGCCGCGGCGGGCACCAGCTTCAGCGACCACTCCCAGATGCGCCGGCCGTCGTAGAGCAGGAAGAGCGTGGAGAACATGGCCAGCAGCAGGCCGGTGAGGAACTCCACCATGAAGGTGACGCCCTGGAGCCCGGCGGAGGTGATCTCCTCCGTGTTGGTGCCGATGGTGTCGTTGAGGTTCTTGGCGATGTCGTTGATCTGCGACTCGGTGACGTGGAAGGGGCTGTCCAGCAGCCAGCGCTTCAACTCGTCGATGCCGTCGCGGACCCGGTCGGAGAGCGTGTCGAGGTTGTCCATGACCTGCCACACGACGAACCAGCCGACCAGACCGATGATGACGAACCCGAGCACGGCCGTCACCGCGGTGGCGAGCCCGTGCGGCAGCCCGTACCGCTTGAGCCGTACGACGGTCGGCTGGAGCATCGCGGTGACGAGCAGGGCCGCCGAGAAGGCGAGGACGACCAGTTGGACGGCGGTGATCACCTGCATCAGGACCCAGAGCGTCCCGGCGAGGACGAGCAGCCGCCACCCTGCCTCGGCCGCCACCCGCATCCCCCACGGAATCGCGGCGACCGGATCGGGCTTGGCGGAGACGGAGGGGGCGTACGTGGGCGGCGCGGGGACCTGGCCGGGGTCCTCGGCGTCCGGGGGCCCGGTGGGGCCTTGGGGGTCGTCGTCGCCGTGAGCGCGCGACCGGCGCTCTTCCAGGCGCGCGCCCAGTTCCGTCAGTTCGGACCCGAAGCGGTCCAGCCAGCCTGGCAGTTTTGACATGTCTCTTTCCCTTCCCCCAACTTCGCTCCCCAGCGCTGCCAGGTTCGCCGGATGCGACCGTACACGCGCGAAGCCCCCCACCGCGCTCGCGGTGGGGGGCTTCGGAAGGCCGGTCGGGCCTAGTACCAGTTGTTGGCCTGCCAGAAGGACCAGGCACCGCACGGGGAGCCGTAGCGGCCGTCCATGTAGCTGAGGCCCCACTTGATCTGGGTGGCCGGGTTGGACTGCCAGTCGGCGCCGGCGGAGGCCATCTTGTGGCCCGGGAGGGCCTGCATCAGTCCGTACGCCCCGGAGGACGCGTTGGTCGCCCGGTAGTTCCAGGTCGACTCGTGGTTCACGATGTTGCTGAAGCACTGGAACTGGTCCGCGGGGACCATCTGGCGGGCCATCGCCTGCACCTGGGCCACGGTGTACGAGCCCTGCGCGGAGAACGAGGAGGCGTCGCGGACGGAGGACCGGCTGGCGCGCTCGGAGGCCTCCTTCTCCTTCTTCGCCTTCTCCGCGGCCTCGCGCTCGGCTTCCGCCTTCGCCTCGGCGTCCGCCTTCTTGGACTTGGCGTCCTTGGCGGCCTGGAGGCGGGCGGACTCCTCGGCGGACTTCTTCGCGGCGGCGTCGGCGGCGGATGCCTGGGCATCGGCCTGCTGCGTCAGCGAAGCGGTCTGGACCTGGGCCTGCTGGCCCGCGGGAATGTCTGCGAGCAGCGTGGTGTCGGCTGCGGCAGCCTCGAAGTTGTTGTCGTCGGCGGCAGGTGCGCCGCCCGCAGCAACGCCTACGACGGCGCCAACGGTGGTGACCGCGGTGGCAGATGCCACGGCGAACCCCCGGACCGAGATCCGGCTCACATGGTGTCCTTCCAGCATCGTCCGCTTAGGTGACCTCGCGGGCGCGTTCGTGCCCCTGACGCTGGCCTCCCTACTGCGTGGGTCACGGGAGGCACGGGCCCGTTGGGCAACCCCTGTCGAGGAGGTCGCCGCGTGGTACTCGCGGGCGGCATACGGGCGTCTCGTGTGGAGTTGTGTGGTGCGTGGCACCTCTGGAGGTACCCAAGTGCCGTATGCGGGGCCTGACGGAAGCAAGACTCTGCCGGACGGGGATGCCACAGGGCAATTCTGTGTTGCGTGGGAAAGGTCACACCCCGTTTGGGCCATCGGTTTCGCGGAAATGACGGCGCAACACGATGCCGCCCGGCTAAGCTCCTTGGCTCACCCGGGCGGCATCAACAGGACATGCAGGTCAGATGTGCCCTTCCTCCAGCATTTCGGTCACCAGTGCGGCGATCTGCGAACGCTCCGAACGTGTGAGCGTCACATGGGCGAAGAGCGGATGACCCTTCAGCTTCTCGACCACGGCGACGACTCCGTCGTACCGGCCGACCCGGAGGTTGTCCCGCTGGGCCACGTCATGGGTGAGCACCACACGGGAATTCGCCCCGATCCGGGACAACACGGTCAGCAGCACGTTCCGTTCGAGGGACTGCGCCTCGTCCACGATCACGAACGCGTCGTGGAGCGAGCGGCCGCGGATGTGGGTGAGCGGCAGGACCTCCAGCATCCCGCGCCCCAGCACCTCCTCGATGACCTCGCGCCCGGCGACCGCCGAGAGCGTGTCGAAGACCGCCTGCGCCCAGGGGCTCATCTTCTCGGCCTCGCTGCCGGGGAGATAGCCGAGCTCCTGGCCGCCCACCGCGTACAGCGGGCGGAAGACCATCACCTTCTTGTGCTGCTGGCGCTCCAGCACCGCCTCCAGGCCGGCGCAGAGGGCGAGCGCCGACTTGCCGGTACCGGCCCGGCCGCCCAGCGAGACGATGCCGACCTCCTGGTCGAGCAGCAGGTCCAGGGCGATCCGCTGCTCGGCGCTGCGGCCGTGGATGCCGAAGGCTTCCCGGTCGCCCCGCACGAGCCGCACATTGCCCTCGGCCGTCACCCGGCCCAGCGCCTTGCCGCGCTCGGACTGGAGGACCAGCCCGGTGTGGACGGGCAGCTCGGCGGCCTCGGGGACGTAGAGCGTCTCCTCGGTGAAGAGCAGGTCGACCTGCTCCCCGAGAGGGAGAGGTCGGTCATCCCGGTCCAGCCGGAGTCGGTGATGGCCAGCTCGGCGCGGTACTCCTCGGCGAGGAGGCCGACCGAGGAGGCCTTGATCCGCAGGGGCAGGTCCTTGGAGACGACCGTGACGTCGTACCCCTCCGCCTGGAGGTTGCGGGCGACCGCGAGAATCCGTGAGTCGTTGTCCCCCAGCCGGTACCCGGCGGGCAGTATGCCGGGGTCGGAGTGGTTGAGTTCGACGCGGAGCGTCCCGCCCAGATCCCCGAGGGGGATCGGGGCGTCCAGCCGGCCGTACCGGATCCGGAAGTCGTCCAGCAGGCGCAGGGCCTGCCGGGCGAAGTATCCGAGCTCCGGATGGTGCCGTTTGGCCTCCAGCTCCGTGACCACGACGATCGGCAGCACGACTTCGTGCTCGTCGAAGCGGGCCATGGCTCCGGGATCGGCCAGCAGGACGCTGGTGTCGAGAACGTATGTGCGCCTGTCGGGCATGCGGCGCTTGCTACTGGTCACCACGGAAGGACGTACCCCCTCGGACGAGGTCGGGGAGTGCGACGAACGGTCGCGGAGCTTCCCGAAGGGAGAGGACGGACCGGGATCGGGCCCTTGTGCTCGGGCCGGACCACGGCCTCCGCGTCGGCCGCAGGCTGACTGCGTCTACGGTCCTTCGTGTGCAAAGGGCCTCCCGGGCGAGCGGACTGGGTGCCGCTCACTTGGATGCGACATCCGCCTGGTTGGTGACCGGATGTCGACCTGCCAGGGGTATTCCCTGTTCGGGCCGAAGCCATGCCGCTGCATATGACACGGTGTGGAGAAGTCCCGGTGGACGCGCGATGACTCCCCTATATAGAGGAGTCATCGGCCGGAGCGGGCGAAAGGGCTGTTCAGGCCCCGTAGCGCCGGTGGCGGGCGGCGTAGTCGCGCAGCGCCCGCAGGAAGTCGACCTTGCGGAAGGCCGGCCAGAAAACCTCGCAGAAGTAGTACTCCGAATGGGCGCTCTGCCAGAGCATGAAACCCGAAAGGCGCTGCTCGCCACTGGTCCGGATCACCAGGTCGGGGTCGGGCTGGCCGCGGGTGTAGAGGTGCTCGGAGATCAGGTCGGTGGAGACGATCTCGGCCAGTTCCTCGAAGGTCGTGCCGCGCTCCGAGTGGTCCAGGAGCAGGGAGCGCACGGCGTCCGCGATCTCCTGGCGGCCGCCGTAGCCGACGGCGACATTGACGATTATCCCGCCGACATGGGACGTCGACTGCTCGGCCTCCTTGAGCACCAACTGGGTCTCGGCGGGCAGCAGGTCAAGGGTGCCGACGTGGTGGACCCGCCACCGGCCGTCGGCGGCGAGGTTGCGTACGGTGTTCTCGATGATGCCCAGGAGCGGCTTCAGCTCGTGCTCGGGCCGGTCGAAGTTGTCCGTGGAGAGCATCCAGAGGGTGACGACCTCGACATCGGTCTCGCTGCACCAGCCGAGCAGCTCGGAGATCTTGTCCGCGCCCGCCTGGTGGCCCTGGACCGCCGAGCCGCCGGAGGCCTTCGCCCAGCGGCGGTTCCCGTCGAGGATAACCCCGATGTGCTTCGGCACCTGGTCGTGGTCCAGGCGGCCTTCCACCCGGCGCGCGTAGAGCCTGTACACCAGGTCGCGGAAGTTCACTGAGTTCACCCTCTCGGTTCCGTACGGGCCCGGGGCCCGCCTTCCCCGTCGCCGGGGGTCCGGGGTCCACCCCCGCAGGGGAGCGCCGCACGGACCCGCGCGGGCATGAGCCGCGCCGCACATCGGCCTTCCCCGAAGCGGCCACATTACTGCGACCGGGTCACGGGGGCCCAACCCGGTCTGTCACAACTCCGTGATAAGGAGGGAAAATGACTGATTACCTTTCCCCTGACCTCTACTACCGCGCTGCCGACACGCGCTACGACTCCATGGAATACCGCCGCACCGGGCGCAGCGGCCTCAAGCTGCCCGCCCTGTCGCTGGGCCTGTGGCACAACTTCGGCGACGACCGGACGCTGGACTCCCAGCGGGCGATGCTGCGCCGCGCCTTCGATCTCGGGGTGACGCACTTCGACCTGGCCAACAACTACGGGCCGCCGCCCGGCTCGGCCGAGCTGAACTTCGGCAAGCTCTTCGCCCAGGACTTCGCTCCGTACCGGGACGAGCTGGTCCTCTCCACCAAGGCCGGCTATCTGATGCATCCCGGCCCGTACGGCGAGTGGGGCTCGCGGAAGTATCTGCTGTCCTCGCTGGACGCCTCGCTGAAGCGGATGGGCGTGGAGTACGTCGACATCTTCTACTCGCACCGCTTCGACCCGCACACCCCGCTGGAGGAGACGATGGGCGCGCTGGCGTCCGCCGTCCAGCAGGGCAAGGCGCTGTACGTGGGGGTCTCCTCGTACAACGCGGAGCAGACCGCCGAGGCGGCCGGGCTGCTGCGGGAGATGGGCGTCCCGGCCCTGATCCACCAGCCGTCCTACTCCATGATCAACCGCTGGATCGAGGACGACGGCCTCCTCGACACCCTGGAGGCGGCCGGAATGGGCTGCATCTCCTTCGTGCCGCTCGCCCAGGGCCTGCTCACCAACAAGTACCTGAAGGGCATCCCGGAGGGCTCGCGCGCCACCCAGGGCAAGTCGCTGGACCCGGGCCTGCTCTCGGACGAGGTCCTGCGCCGGCTGCGCGGCCTGAACGACATCGCCCAGGGCCGCGGCCAGTCGCTCGCCCAGCTGGCCATCACGTGGGTGCTGCGCGACAGCCGGATGACGTCGGCGCTGATCGGCGCGTCGAGTGTGAAGCAGCTGGAGGAGAACGTGGCGGCGCTGGCCGGACCGGCGCTGACGGCGGCGGAGCTGAAGGAGATCGACGCCTTCGCGGTGGACGCGGAGGGCGCCAACATCTGGGCGGGACGCGACTGACAGTCGATCACGGGGCTTTGCGGCGTCCCGGGCGGGATGCGCGACGGTGTCGGTGAGCGGCTCGCGGCGGGCCCAGGCGGGCTTCGTGGCGGTGCGGGCAGGCTGCGTGGCGGTCCCGGGCGGGCTTCGTGGCGGTGCGGGCAGGCTGCGTGGCGGTCCCGGGCGGGCTTCGCGACGGGCCCGGATCGGCTTCGCGGGGGCCTCGGTGAGGTGGGGCCGTTTCGGCCCAGAAAAAACGGGCCGGTCCGTGGGGGGGATACGGACCGGCCCGAGGGGGGGTTTCCACCATAACCCTTCGTAAGTCCCGCTGGGTGCCGCGCCACTCCATAACTACTCTCCGAGTTCGCCGGACTCCGGAACGGGCTCGGCCGGAGTCGTGAACGGGCAGGAAGAACGCCCTATGGGTCGCGATCGCGGGCCCGGATTCGCGCCCGGTATCGAGGGGGCGTCACCGGGCGCGGGCTTGACGCCCCACGTCGCGAGCGGTTCTTCCCGCGGTCAGGCGCGGTCAGTGTGGGTGGAAGCGGACCGCCAGCGTGTCGCCTGCCGCGACCACGAAGTCGCCCTCCTCGCATCGGATGACCGCCTCGTGGACCTCGCCGCGCCCGTCCCTGCGCTCCAGCGTCCCGACGACCGTCCAGGCCCCCTCGTACGGCACCGGCGGCAGCTGGGTCAGCGGGGCGTGCTGCCACTGGTTCGCCGGTACGCACCAATCGGGCAGCAGCGGCCAGGCGCCCGGGGTGATGCGTAACGTCCAGTCCGAGGTACAGGTCAGCAGGACGGACTGGCCCCGGTCGATCACGAACTCCACGGCCTCCGGCTCGCCCGCACGCCCCTCCGGCCGGTAGAAGACGCCGTGCACGGCGGTGATCCGGGAGCCCGTGAGCCAGTCGGAGTTGCCGCTCCTAGCTCGGCCGGCCGGAGCTCCGCACTCTTCCCTCTCCACCGTCATGGCCGTTCCCCGTCTCGCTCGCTGGGCCTGCTCCCGATGAGTAGGACGGCGGCTCGCGCGATCGCGTTGCCTAGGAGACAAGGCTGAACTGGCGTCCGAGGTAAGCAGGTTGACCTTTCCTGACACACCCCTTGATACGTCACAGGGGCTTGCGGGCCTCAATCAGGAAGCGTGTGGTGTGGGCGAGGAACGGGCCCTCCTCCTCGATCTTCCGGTGGAGTGCGGCCAGTTGGGGCCGGTACTTCTCGACGGTGAAGCCGGGCACCATCCAGATCACCTTGCGGAGGAAGTAGACGACCGCGCCGATGTCGAAGAACTCGGTGCGCAGCCGCTCGGGCCGCAGATCGACGACCTCCAGGCCGGCCGCCTCGGCGGCGGCGCGCGCGTCCTCGGGGTCGCGGGCGCCCCGCACCTCGGGCGGCTGCGGGCCGAGGAAGAACTCGACGAGTTCGAAGACGCTCGCCGGACCGACCTGCTGCGAGAAGTACGTACCGCCGGGGGCGAGCACCCGGGCGATCTCCTCCCACCAGGTGGTCACCGGGTGCCGGCTCACCACCAGGTCGAAGGCGGCGTCGCCGAAGGGCAGCGGCGGCTCGTCCGCGTCGGCGACGACGACGGCGCCGAGGGGGTGCAGGAGGGCGGTGGCGCGGGCGATGTTCGGCGGCCAGGATTCGGTGGCCACGGTGACCGGCGGGAGCCTGGGCGCGGCGGCCAGCACCTCACCGCCGCCGGTCTGGATGTCGAGTGCGGCCCGCGCCTCGCCGAGCCGGCCGGCCATGGCGCGGGCGTACCCCCAGGAGGGCCGCTGCTCGGTGGCCCGCCCCTCCAGCCAGGAGAAGTCCCACCCGTCCACGGAGACGGAGCCGGCCTCGGCGACGAGGGCCTCGAACCGGTCGCGGGAGGCGGTGGAGGGGAAGGGCGCAAAGGACTGTTCGGACATACGGGGATCGTGCCAGGCCCGGGGCGGGTGGCGCGAATGGATTCCGGGGCCGTACGCCCCCCCCTCGGGCGTACGGGCTGCCGCCACCGACGGCCCAGGCCCCGGCTCCGGGGTTCAGGCGGCCAGGGCCCCCAGAAGCACCCCGGCCAGCGCCCCGGTGATCATGAACGGGCCGAACGGGATGCCCGTCTTACGCCCCGCCCGGCGCAGGAGGACGAGCCCGAGTCCGTACACCGCGCCGAACAGGAACCCGGCGAACCCGCCCAGGAACAGCACCTCCCAGCCGTACCAGCCGAGGGCGACGCCCAGGGCGAGGGCGAGCTTCACATCGCCGAAGCCCATGCCGTTCGGGTTGATGAGGAAGAGCAGGAGGTAGAAGCCGCCGAGCGCCACCCCGCCGAGCAGCCCGGAGGTCCAGGACCCGGCGTGTCCGGGGAGCAGGGCGGCCCCGCCGAGGAGGAGGACGGCCGCGGCGGCCAAGGGCAAAGTGAGTGGGTCCGGCAGCCGGTGCACGCGGCGGTCGACGGTCGCCAGGAGGACGGCGGGCGGCGCGAGGACCAGCCACGCGACAAGCTCGGGCCGGGGCCCCGTGGCGGCGGCGAGCGCGATGCAGACGAGGACGGTGACGAGGGGGGCGAGGGTGCCGGGGGCGTAGGGGGCGGGGGCGGAGACAGGGCGCGGTGGACGGGAGGCGGGGGGCTCGCCTTCGTCGCTGTACGGCAGTACGGGGGCGGGGCGGTCGTCCCCGCGCGGCAACGGGGCTTCGGCTTCCTCCCCGTACGCGACCGGGGCCGGGCGGTCGTCGCCGGACGGAGCCGGGGCTTCGGCCTCCTCCCCGAACGGGACGGGGGCGGCGGCCTCGTCTCCGTACCGCCGCCGTACGGGAGCCCGTGTGCCAGGGCCGCAGGACGGGCAGCGGGCCCGGCCCAACCAGCCGCCGAACCGGCCGGTGAACGCGTGGCCGGCGGGGCAGGCTGTGCGCCAGGGTTCCTCGGGGTCGACGGCGAACCGGTACGCGGCGCGCGGGATCAGCAGTCCGGTGGCTCCGCCCCAGACGGCGGCGGCGACGAGCAGCGCGAGGTCCACCCCACGACCCTAAACGGCCGCGCGGACGAGGGGCTTGGGCCCTGGGGCCCACTCCGGCCGTTCGGGGCCCATGCGCGGATGCCGGAAGCTACGGTCATGGGCCATGAGGACTTGGCGTGATGGCGAGGGGACGCTGACGGTCGGCGGGGACGCGGGGGCCCGGAGGGTGCCGCTGCGGATAGCGGCCTCGTACCGGACCCGCACCCGGGGGCTGCTCGGGCAGGACGGGATCGAGGGGGCGTTGCTGCTCACTCCGGCCGGTAGCGTGCACACCTTCCGGATGCGGTTCGCCATCGATGTGGCGTACCTGGACCGGAAGTTCACGGTGCTGGCGGTCCGCACGATGAAGCCCGGCCGGCTCGGCCTGCCCCGGCTGCGGTCCCGCCATGTGGTGGAGGCGGAGGCCGGGGCGATGGAGCGGTGGGGCCTGCGCCCCGGCGTCCGGGTGGAGCTGCGGGCGGCCGGCACCTCCTGGGGAAGGCCGGCCCTCTAGGGCGGGCCCGCGCCGAGCAGGGTCCACGCCCCGTAGGCCGCCGACGCACAGGCCAGTACGGCGATGACGGCGGCCGTGCGTCCCGTGCTCCGCAGCCGTACCAGCGCGGCGGCGGGCGGGAGGAGCAGCGGGAACGCGGGCATCATCAGGCGGGGCCGGGAGCCGAAGTACCCGGCCCCGATCAGCGAGATGACGACGATCGCGATCCCGTAGACGAGGAGGGGCAGCGGCTGCCGCTGCCGTACGCAGAGCACCACCAGCCAGCCGAGCAGCCCGAGCGCCGCGCAGAGCCCGAGCGCGGCGGGCAGCGGCAGCCCGGCGATGAAGGCGGCGAGCGCGCGGCCGCCGTCGATGCTGTTGCCCCACTGCGCCTGGACGCCGAAGTACGCGAGCGGGCTGCCTTCGCGGACGGCGACGAACACCACGTACGCCAGCCAGCCCAGCGGGGCGAGCGCCACCCCGGCGAGCATCCGGGCGTTGCGGCGGAGCACCGCGCCGAGGCCGTTCCCGGCGCGGTACTCCCGTACGAGCGTGACCGCGGCCGTGATCGCCAGGGCCGCGATGAGGGCGGCGGCCGAGGGGCGGGTGAGCCCGGCCAGGACGCAGAGGCCGCCCGCCACCAGCCAGCGGCCCTTGAGGACCGCGTACAGCGCCCAGGCGGCGAGTGCGGTGAAGAGCGTCTCCGTGTACGCCATCGACTGGACGAACGCCGTCGGGTACACGCCCCACAGCGCGGCCAGCACCACCCCCGTACGCCGCCCGTGCAGCGCCGCCCCCACGGCGTAGACGCCCCAGGCGGCGAGCAGCCCGGCCGTCCAGGCGACCAGGAGCCCGGCGCCGCCGAGGGTGAGCGGTGTCACCTCGGAGATCCCGCGCTCCAGGGCCGGCAGGAGGGGGAAGAAGGCCAGGTCGGAGTGGGTGGCGCCGCCGGGGAGGGTGACGATGTGGCCGTAGCCGTTCTCGGCGATGCGCTGATACCAGACGGAGTCCCAGCGCCCGCTGAGCCGTACCAGGGGGTCCTTGCCGGAGGCCTGGGCGGCCCCCCAGAGCCACAGGAGCCCCAGGGCCCGGACGGCGGCGTAGACCGCGAGCGCGGGCGCGGCGGCCCGGAGCGCGGCGGCCGTCCGGGGGCGGGGCCCCCGGGGGTGTGCGGCCGGGGCACGGGGCGTCCGGGTACGGAGCTGGTGGTCGGACATATTGCCGATTATGTCCTCCGGGCCGGGGCGCCCCGACCTCGGTGCCGCGGTGATCTCGGACCTCGGTGCCGCGGGGGTCCCGTGCCCGGTCGTGCGCCTGTCAGCCGATCGCGGCCGTGGTGGTCCCGTGCGCGGTCTTGGCCGCAGCGCTCCCGTGCCCGATCGCGACCGCAGCGGTCCCGTGCGCGGTCTTGACCGCGCTTGATCGCTGTTGCCCGTGCCCGTGCGCGAACGCTGTCCCGTCAGCCGATCGCCGGGCGGAGGGCCGGGCGGGCGCCCAGGCCGTGGCCGACGAGCGGGGCCACCGTGCGGATCAGCTTCAGCTGGGTGGAGCGCAGGACGCGCACGGTCGCCTCGTCCGACCAGCCGGTCGTCGTGGACCACTCGTAACCGGAACCGACCACGTCACTGGCGAACGCCACCTCGGTGGCGAGGAGCGCCCGCGCCCAGTCCATCGGCTCCAGCGCCTCCCGGGCGATCAGCGCCGCCCGGATCCGCAGCGCGCGGTAGTGGAGGTCCTCCGTGCCGTCGAAGCCCATGGCCACGGCGAACTCCTCCGTGGAGCGCGCCGGGCCGCACCACTCGATCAGGCCGAGCTGCAGGAGCCGGGTCTCCTCGTCGGTCAGCGTCAGTTCCTCCGCCGTCTGCACGTCTGTCGTCACCTTCTGGTCGCCCGCCCGCCCACGGAAGCCCTGAGCAGGACACCGGAGCGAACCTTGATCGGTTTCGAAGACAGACGCTAACTCCCCGCTTCCGCAGGCGTCTTGGGCCCGAGGACCCATGACCAGGGCACATGCCCCCCTCACAGGCTGGGCACGGCGCTCCCGAACACCCGCCACGGCGAGATCGCGACGGATTCCACCGCCGTCAACTGCGGGTGCCCGGCGGCGATCTCCTCCCGTACGGCGACGGCGTCCGGCCAGGGGCCGAGGGGTGCGGAGCCCTCGATGACGACGCCGTCCCAGTCGGTGCCGGCCGTCGCACCGCTGCGGTCGACGACGAAGCCGATGCAGAGCAGGGAGGCCCGGCCGACGGACCGCCGGATGGCGCCCACCGCCCGTTCCCGCTCCACCGTCGGCAGCTCGCCCACGGAGAACTCGACGGCGACGACACCGCCGCGCGCCCGCCGTATGCGCACCAGTAGATCGGGGCCCTCGTCCACCCACAGCCGGAAGCCGACCTCCCGAAGCCTTTGCAGACCGGAAAGAGAGAGAAACTGCTCCCGCGTCACCGGCGAACGGGCCCCGGACGAGGGGTGGTCCAGGCTGACGAGCACGGTGCGCCCGGTCACGGGATGGGCCGGGCGGAGCCCTTCCGCCTCCAGGTCGCCCAGGAGCGTCGCGGCATCCAGCCGGGTCCAGCCCAGGTGGTACGAGTGGAAGAACCCGGCACTCATCGACGCCCCCGCCCCATCACGACATGAACTCGCTAATTCGCTTGCGCACATGCAGAGTAGGCGGCCACCGGCTCGTCCGAGCGTACCGAGCGGCGGGCAGGCGCGGCGTGGGCCCACGGACCCACGGGCGGCCCAAAGAGCGGGGCGGGAGGGCGCGTCCGGCCTGGTTGGGCCCGGCTTTGGGGCCCGGGGACCCGCGCGAGGGGCGTCATCCCGGCCGTACGCTCACGGCTTGCAGGCAGGCAGTCGGCACACACGCGCCCCACGCGCGTCTCTGGTGCCGGGTCGCGGGTTCGGAGAGAGGGTGCGCCGTGAACGGTGACGGGGGCATGGGGGACGGGGGCGCGGGCCACATACCGCCAGGACGCCGGGGTGCAGGGGGCTCCGGCGCCCTGGCAGGCAACGAACCAGGCGGCCGCTTCTTCGCACTGACCCGCAGCTGGGCGACGGGGGCGCTGGTCTACCTCGGCACCGGATTCCTGACCAGCCGGGTCCTGCTCGAACTGCTGGGATCCGAAGCGCGGTTGGAGTCGTTCGGCTGGCGGCTCTCCCTGCTGCACATCCCCGCGCTCGCCGTCACCCTTCTCACCGTCCTGGCCGCCGCCCGCATGCTGCCCGAGGAGCACCGCGAGTCCCGCCCCTTCTATCTGCTCGCCGCGCTGGCCGTGCCCCTGGCCGGTCTGGCGTACGGCTTCGCCGTCTCGTGGGAGGCGGTGGGGATGGAGGGCATCCTGATGCCGGTCGTGGCGCTGGCCACGGGCGCGGCGTCGGGGGTGGCCGTCGACCGGCTCCTGGAGGAGCGCGCCTCCCGGCCCGCTCCCCCACCGACGTACTCGTACAACTGGCGTGACAGCGGCGCCACCGCGACGGAGTACCTGGGTGTCGTGGTCCTCGTCGTGACGCTGATCGGCGCGATGGCGATGGCGGGGGTCGGCGGGCAGATCGGGGAGCGGATCCGCTGTGCGATCACCGCCCTGGCCGGGGGCGGCGGGTCGTGCACCACGGGCGGCGGGGAGCCCGAGGCGCAGCCGAAGACGGACGCCGACTACGAGCCGAAGATGTGCCAGGTCTCGTCCATCTCGGACAAGGCGGGCGGCAAGGTCAAGATCGGCTGGTTCGAGTGGGGCGAGGAGTACGGCTTCCAGCAGAAGGTGTCCCAGGCCAACACCGACGTCAACGGGGACGGCAAGGTCGACGGGAACGACAAGGTCGTCTCCATGACGTTCACCGACGCGGCCTCCGCCGGGGTCACGGCCAGTACGCCGGGCGTCAAGCTGGGGAAGCTCGGCAAGGCGGACGTCGACATCGGCGGCGGCATCAAGATCACCAACGGTGACACCTGGATCTTCGCGAGCGAGGAGGAGGCGCAGAAGATGCGGGACGACATCGAGGAGATGAAGATGTGGGAGACCGCCAGCAAGCACAGCGGCGGATACGGGGGCAACTGGTACTCCGCCATGAAGTGGGCGGAGAAGAAGGAAGACATCGAGCGGAAGATCGGCGACAGGAAGATCTCCTACTCGACCATCGGCCTCAACGCCTACGCCGACGGCGGTCTCTCCGTGAAGGGCGGCGACGAGGACGAACTCGGCGCCAAGCTGGGCGGCAAAGCCACGTTCTCGCCCGAGGTGACGATCACCAAGGACGACGTGAACGGCAACGAGTCGTACACGTACACCGCCAAGCTCGAACTGGAGGGCAAGCTCAGCGGGAACACGGGCCCGGTCAAGGGCACCCTGAGCGGCAAGCAGAACCGCACCGGCGCCATCACCGTCACCCGCGACCAGAAGACCGGGAAGATCGTCCGCATCGACATGACGCAGACGGTGGAGACCGGCTCGCCCTCCGGCAAGGTCGAAGTGGGCGGCGACAACGGCGAGTCGGGCGCGGACAAGCGCGGGGGCAAGGGCAGCGTGTCGGACCCCTCGGGCGAGAGCGGCATCGACGTGGTGACCAACTCGATCGTCTTCGGCAAGGAGACGGACGCGGCCACCGAGACCAAGCGGGCCGTCGCCGAACAGTGGCTGGACGGCTCCGGCAACAACACCGCCCCCTTCGAGTACCTCTTCGGCGACCGCGGCATGGAGACGCGCCCCACGGGCAACGACCCCTTCGAGAACCTGATGTTCGAGGACGGGCTGTCCAGCACGATGCGCTACCTAGGGGAGACGGACGCGCAGGAGTTCGGCTTCGAGATCTCGCTCGGTATGAGCCTCGGGTTCTCACTCTCCGACGAGCAGAAGAAGGAGACGCTGACGGACGCGCGGTTCCTGGGGGCGCCACGGGGCGACGGCCGCACGTATCTTCCGTACAGCTACTGCGCGAACTGATGTCTTCCGTACAGCTACCGCTCGAACCGATGTCTTCCGTACAGCTACCGCTCGAACCGGCGCTGACATTGCCGCCGTTCGCGCGGTGGACCTGAGAGGCGATGACGATGACGAGAAGGCTCCACACGGGCAGGCGGGCCGCGACGGCGGCCCTGGGACTGTCGCTCCTCCTCGCGCTGACCGGCTGCGGTGAGGACACCGACGGCAAGGCCTCGGTCCCGGACGGCTGGTCCACGCTGGACACGGACAGCTTGAGCGTCGGCTACCCGAAGGACCAGGGGTACGCGGAGCAGCCGGCGGCCGAGCGGAGCAAGCACAACGCGGCGGTCGCCCTGAAGGTGGAGGACGGCGTCCGCACCGGCATGGTCTCCGTCCAGCTGAACTTCGCCACGGGCGTGCGCGACGCGGCCGGGGCGGCGGCCGCGGCAGGCGCCGGAATCGGCCTGAGCGCCACCCGCAAGGCCACGGAGGACGTCCGCCTGGCAGGCCCTCCGGACGCCCGCGACGCCCGCCGCATCGACTACGACTTCACGGCCGACGGCAAGGAGGCCACCCCGAACCAGGGCACCCCGATGACGGGCGTGCTGGTGGCGGGCGTGGACTCGGGGGGCGTGCCGTTCGTGGTGCGGCTGAACGCGGTGAAGGGGGCGGTGGACGCGGAGGACCTCGATGCGTTCGTGGGGTCGATCACCGTCAAGTAGCGGTCGGTCGGCGACCCGGTAATACGGCACGAACTGCTCTTCGCACCCACCCGTCACACACCCCTTTCGGCCGAGGAAAGCGACGAGGCGCACACCCACGGGATACGGCCGGTGGTCGTTCAATTGCCCTTCCGCAGATCTCCAACGCGAAGGCGCAGCACTCACCTTCCGTCCCGCTTTCCGTCTCCGTTCCGGTTGGAGTCGGCGAAGCGATGGGGGTGAGGCCGTTCCCCTCGGTGCCGAGGGGGTCAGGATCGGTCTCCACCTGGTGGATCGCGTGAAGGGACACCACTTTCGCCTGGTCGTCCTCGCAGGACCCGCCCTTCCGGCTGGACTCCACAACACCGGCCGGGGGCTCCATCGCACTCGCCGAGCAGCATCCGATCGAATGGCGGCTTCCATGACCGCCCCCGGCCGCCCCACCAGCCACAAGCGCTCCCCCCCTGCCGCTGCCTCGTAGCCCTCAGCGTCCCGCCTGGGAGCCCGGCGGACCGGCGGCCGACGGGGCGCCAGGCCCGTAGCCCCCGTAACCCTCACAAGGCCGCCCCGGGGAAGCGGCCGAGGTCCGTCCGTACGCCGACCGTCCTCCAGATGGAGGCCGCCGAGTGCGGCGCGGTCCTCGACTCGGTCTGTCTGCCGCTCTGTTCGCTCATCATGTTCACGCTGCTGGCCGGTCCTCGACGAGGTGTCGCTGGCGATCCGGCCGGGCGAGTTCCTGGCGGTCGCAGGCCCGAGCGGCTGTGGGAAGCCGACGCTGCTGCGGCTGCTGATCGGCTTCGACCGGCCGCGGTCGGGCAGTGCGCTGTACGACGGCCAGGACCTGGCGGCCCTCGGCCAGTCGCTGGACAACGAGACCCGGCGCACGGTGATCGAGAGCACCCGGCGCCCGGACGCCACCCGTCCGGTGATCGCGCACCGGCTCTCACGGTGATGGACGCGGACCGGGTGATCGTGATGCCGGATGGCCGGATCGTGGAACAGGTGCGCCTTGCCGACCTGTTGGCGGACCCGGGGGGCCACTGCACGAGCTGGTGCGGCGGCAGCCGGCGTGACGGACGGCCGGGGGGGCGGCGCCGCGATGTGATCGCGGGGCCGGCCCCTTGCCGTGCGCGTTTCCGGCCGGGGTCAGGAACCCTCGCCGCGCGGGAAGGAGACCTCCACGCGGCGGTTCTTCTTCCGGCCTTCTTCGTTGCTGTTGCTGGCGATCGGGTACTGCTCGCCGTAGCCCCGGATCTCGTAGGTGATCGTGGGGCCGAGCAGCTTGGAGAGCACCCCGTGCACGGCGTCGGCACGCTTCTTGGAGAGGACGTCGCCGTGGGCGGAGGAGCCGAGGTTGTCGGTGAAGCCGAAGACGCGGACCTTGGTGGTGTTCTGCTTCTTGATCTCGTCGGCGATGGCGGCGATACGGGCGTTGGCCGCGGCGCCCAGCTTCGCGCTGTCCTTGCCGAAGAGGACTTCGGCCTGGAGCGCGAACTTGATGTCGGCGTTGCTGTCCTCGCGGCGTTCTTCGCCGCCTTGGTCCTCGATCACCTGGACGATGTCGAGGACCTTGCCAGGTGCGAGTGTCCCCCCCTCGGGCATCTTCAGGTCGGGATCGTTCGCATCGATGGGGACAGGGGCCTCGGACGTCGCCTCCGTACCTGGTGGGACGCTGGGTCCGTCGTCGGCGTAGGAGACCGAGGTGCCCAGGACCACGCTGCTCACCACCAGTACGGCAACGGCCATCACATGGCCGGCACTACACCTGTGCCCAACATGTCGGGTGGTCTTCATATCCGCGGTCACCCGGAGATCTTGAGCGAGGTGGTGGCGAACGTCGGCAAGGTGAAGTCGACTTCCGTCGTTTCCTGGGGAGGTGCCGGGAACTGCATGAAGACCGACGCGGAATCACCGGGCGACAGCGGAACAATGGCGGTCGTGCACAGGCACCTGCCGTCGGTGTCCCGCAGCACGTAGTAGTTCTTCTTGCCCGACTTGTCCACCAGCGTTGCCCCGGCGACCGAGTTGGGGTTCTTCGCCACGAGCACAGATTCCTGCCCGACCCAATTGGACGTGTTCTGAGTGCTGTCACCGCCGTTCTTGATGACACCCTGCACTGTCACGAACCCACCGGAGTCGCGCTTGACCTGGTTGATGACCAGCGTCAGACCATTCTGACCGCGAGCTTCCGCGAGCTTTGCATTCGGATCGACGTCATCGCCGGCGGCGGTATCGTCCTGCTGCTCGCCCTTGTCCTCGGGGGAAGGGCTCGCCGGAGCGGAGGTGTTCGCAGAACCTGTGCTCGGCGCGTCACCGCCGTCATCACCACCGCAGCCTGCAAGGGCAAGGGCGAAGGCCGCTGCCATGGCCGCTGCCACCGTCGTCCTTCTGGCTGTCGTGGTCCGCCGCATGCTCATGGTCAAATTCCTCTACTCGTCGTTCGCTTCAGTGTCACTGGTCGACCAACCGCACATCGAAGAGAGTTCTGCTCACGCTCTCCCACGGTGGAGGGCTGCCCGGCGTGATCTCGAGGATCTCGCCGTTCCGGCACGTGAAGATGAAGAGGTCCTGGACTCCGTCACTGTTGAGGTCCACCGCTTTGGGATTGGGGCAGCGGAACTCGATGAGCGCGGTGGCCTTGGCCTCGGCCTTCCTGTCCTTCGAACCGGGGATGACCGACGAGTCGACCGCCTTGCGCCCTTGGACCTCGACCGTGATCCGGTCGCGCAGGTATCCGGGGGTTGGGTAGCAGACCTTCACGTCCGCGTCGTTGGCGTCAGCCAGTCGCTGCGCCTCATGGCAGGGTGCGACGAAGAGCTGATTGAGAAAGATGTCCAGCGTGTTGCCGGGAAGCGAGGCAAGGAATCCGGTCCCGAAGTCGTCACGTGCCTGGTGGGCTGCCGCCAGCGCGGCAGCGTCCGCGGCGCCTTGGGACCCGTTGCGCAAAGCCGAGGCTTTGCCGACAGCGAAGAAGGCCAACGCAAGGAAGAGCAGGCCTGCCACCATCATCACGTAGATGGGGAAGGCCTGCCCTCGGTCCTTGCGCAGGATACGGCTCACTTTGCCGTGATGGAGTTCACCAGTCCGCTGATGCGCTGCGAGATCGCCCCGCCGATCCCCGTCGCCACGATCGCGCCGATGATCGCCACGACCACCAGAATGATCCCCAGGTACTCGAACGCCGTCTGCCCCCGGTCCTTCGCCGCATAACGCTTCTGGACGGCGCTGACCGCCGTGTTGGCCCAGCCGTTGACGCGGACGCCGGTCTTCAGGGTGAAGTTCGACATGGTGTTCCCCTCCTGGTTCGGCCGACCGTCTGCCGGCCGACTCGGGCGTTTCTGCGGTGCCGTCCCCGGTACCGGCTTCCTCCTGGCCGGTGCCGGTGGCGACATGAGAAACATAGGAGGGAACCCTCGCACGCTCAGAGGGTCCGTGGGCCCATTCCCGGGCCCAAAAGGTGTTCTGGGCCCCCTCGTTCGCCCTCCGGGCGGTCGTCAGGGCAGCCGTCCGGGCAGTCATGGGTGCCGTCCGGGGTCCCGGGGGGCCGTGCCGAGCCAGCGGGCTATCGCCTCGCTGCGGCTGGTGCTGTGGAGCTTGGTGAAGATGCGGTTGATGTGGTTCTTGACGGTCTTCTCGCTGATGAAGCAGGTGGCGGCGATCTGCTGATTACTCATCCCGGACGCAATCAGCTCCATGACCTCCACCTCCCTCGAACTCAGCCCGTACTGCTGCCTGTTGGGGGGAGAGACCGATCCCCCGGCTACAGAAGACTGTCCCACAAGAGGTTGCAGTTGCGAAAGGCTTTCGGAATGTTCGCGCTGGCGTGAGGACGCGTGGACGGGTGCCGTCGTCAGTGCCGCGCCCAGGCCGTCGGGCAGCGGGCCGCCGTTCGGGGGCGTGCCGTGGCGCATATGGGCCAGCAGGGCGTCGGCGGCCGTGGCGGTGAAGTTGGCGCGGCCGTCCCTCGTGTCCCGTACCGCCTGCACCAGCTGGTCCGCCGTGAACTCGCCGTGCACCAGATAGCCGCCCGCACCCAGGCGCAGTGCCTCGTGGACGATCTCGCTCTCACGGCTGTACGTCAGCATGAGTACGGGGGCGATGCCCACCAGGTGCGGAAGCGCCGAGATGCCGTCCACGCCGGGCATGCGGACGTCCAGCAGGACCACGTCCGGGCGGTGGTGCAGCGTCTTCTCGTACGCCTCCCGGCCGTCCGCCGCCTCCCCGACGACCTGGATGTCGGCCCGGCCCGAGAGCAGCACGCCCAGGCCGGCCCGGACCACGGGGTTGTCGTCGGCCACCACCACCCGGAGCCGGGCCGTGGCGGGGGCGGGGGGCAGGACGGGGGGACCGGTCGCGGGGTGCGGGGGGTTCGGTTCGAAGACGTCGTCCGGCATGCTGCGACCTCCTCTCCGGATCGGGGATCACGGGATGACCGTGGTCACGGGGATGACAGATGGGGGACGCGCGGGGAGTCCGGGGCCGGTTCGGGCGCGAACGGCGGCGGAGGCGGCAGCGCCGCCAGCGGCAGCTCCACCCGCACCTCCGTCCCCCGCTCCGCCCTGCCCCGGCCGATCCGGATGCGGGCCCCGATCGACGCCGCCCGCTCCACCATCCCGACCAGGCCGAAGTGGCCCGCCAGGCGCAGGCTTTCCAGCGTGGTGCCGGCGGGGAGGCCGCGGCCGTCGTCGTACACGCTCACCCTCAGCACATCGCCCTTCACCCCGGCCAGGACGACCAGGTACGTGGGGCCCGCGTGGCGGTGCGCGTTCTCCAGGGCCTCCGAGGCGACGGTGAGGAGCTGGCGCGCCACCGCCTGGGGGATGGGCGGGACGGGGATGTCCTCGGACAGCCGGCGGAACGTGGCCGTCACCGGGTGGCGGGCGGTGAAGTCCGCCGCCTGGGCGGCCAGTTCCGTGAGGATGTCCACGCCGCCCTCCAGGCCCTGTTCGCGCCGCAGGTCCGTGAGCAGCTCCCGTGACTCGGCGGCGGCCCGGCGCGCGGCCCGGGCGACCAGCTCCGCCTGGTGCCGTACCGTCGGCGGGTCCATCCGGTCGGCCGAGCACGCCAGCCCGTCGGCGGCCAGCGCCAGCCCGTGCAGGGTCTTGGCGACCGAGTCGTGCATCTCCCGTGCCAGGCGGGTGCGTTCGCCCTCCACCGCCTCGTTCACCGCCAGCCGCGCCCGGGTCTCGGTGAGCGCCTGGGTGGCCGCCCCGAAGCGGAGGAGCAGGTTGCGCAGGGTGACGCCGACCGCCCCGGCGATCACGCAGAAGCCGGGCAGCAGCAGTCCCGTGGCGCCGCCCGCCTCCAGCTTCGGGACGCTCGCGTACACGCCGAAGACGATCACCACCTGGAGCGCCGCGAAGACCGCCGCGCCGCGCCAGCCGTGGATGAGGCCCGCCAGCAGCGGAGTGCAGACGGTGACGTACGCGAGGGTCGACTCGGGGGTCGCCGTGATCAGCAGGAGCGAGCCGAAGAACACGTCGACGGCGAGGAGCCAGGGGTGGCGCAGGAGGACGGGGCCGAAGCGTTCCCAGTCGCGGAACAGGACGTACGAGCCCATGAAGGTGACCAGGACCGCCGAACCGATGAACCAGGTGGGCAGGCCGGGGGCGGTGTGGCTGATGGCGTACGGGGTCGCGATCGCGATCATCGCCAGCCGGAAGCCGAAGACCTGGCGGCACATGGCCTGGAGGGCGTTGACCTGGATGGCGAGTGCCGGGCGGGCCGGGGTGCCGCTGTGGGCCCGGGTCAGGTCGGCGGTCAGGCCCGGCTGGGCACCGCTCAGTTGGTATGCCATGCTCCTGTCACCTCCGTCTCGTTCCCCGTAGGACTCCGCTGCCCCCGTCGTCCCCATCCCTCGGGCCGTTCATGTCAGCCGCCCGTGACGAAGGAGAAGTCGACGTTCGCCCCGTACACGAACCCGACCGTGAGGAGAACGAGCGTGCCGGGCAGCAGGAACGTCGTCACCGCGAACGTCGCCTTCGGGACCGCCTTGGCCGCCTTGCGGCGGGCGTTCTGAGCGTCGGTGCGGCGCATGTCGTTGGCGATCTGGATGAGCGTCTCGACGATGGGCGCACCCAGCTCCTCGCCCTGCTGGAGCGTGGTGACGAACATCGCGACCTGCTCCGAGTCGTTGCGCCTGCGCAGCTCCTCGAAGGCCTGGCGGCGGCTGACGCCCATGTCCATCTGGCGCAGGGTGATGCGGAGTTCGTCGGACCAGGGGCCCTCGTACTTCTCCGCCACCCGGTCCAGCGCCTGCCGGAAGCCGAGCCCGGCGGAGACGACGACGGCGAGGACGTCGAGGAAGTCCGGGAGCGTGCGTTCGATGTGCTCACGGCGGACCCGGATCGCCGACCAGATTCCCGCCTCGATCCAGAACAGGCCGAACGCGATCATGAGGAGGGCGAGGAAGAGCTGACCCTGGAGAAGCATCGAGAAGGCGCCCAGCATGCCGAGCGCGCCGTAGACCGCGCGGCGGGCGGCGTAACGGTCGATGGTGAGGCCGCCCGGGTTTCCGGCCAGGTCGATCTGGCGGCGCTTCTTGTTGACCGCCTTGGGGCCCATCATCCGCAGCACCATCGGGGCCCAGCGGATGCCGAGCCGGTCGATGCCCGAGCCCACCGCGCTGGTGCGCGAGGAGCCGGACTCCAGCGCGATGGCGAGGTCGCCGGGGAGCTTGGCGTCGGCCCGGTACATCCGGATGCCGTGGATGGCCCCGTAGACGGCGAGGCCGACGACCAGGGCTAGCAGCAGGTCCATGTCCGTCCCCCTTCTTCCTGGTGTCAGACGTCGATACGGGACAGCCGGCGGATGACCACGAATCCGACCGCGTACAGGGCGATGGCCACGACCACCGCGGCCTGGCCGATGAAAGCACCGGTCATACGGTCGAGGGCGCCGGGCATGACCGCGTTCATCAGGAGCATCGCGCCGATCCCGAACACCGGTACGGCGTAGGCGGTGACGGTGACCTGGGAGAGCTGGGTCTTGACCTCGCGGCGGGTCTCCTTGCGCTCCTCCAGCGTCTCGGTGAGGTTACGCAGCGAACTGACGACCGTACCGCCGGCCCGGTTGGAGAGGACCAACGTGGTGACGAGGACCACCAGTTCGCGGGAGGGCAGTCGGTCCGTCAGCTCGCTCAGTGCTTCGTCCAGGGATTCGCCAACCGCCAAACGCCTTGCCACGCGCGCCAGTTCCTCGCCTGCCGGGTTCTCCAGCTCCTCCGCCGCCATGGAGAGCGCGGTGCGCAGCGCCAGACCCGCCTGGGTGGCGTTGGCCAGGATGCGGGAGAGCTCGGGGAGTTGGTTGATGAACCGTTCGGTGCGCTTCGTACGCTGCCAGTTGAGGAAGGCGTTGGTGCCCCAGAGGCCGATCAGCGCGGCGACCGGGCCGAAGAAGGCCGCGAGCATGGAGGAGGCGATCATCCACAGCCCGGCCATCGCGAGGAGGGCGTAGACGAAGAACTCGCCGGGGGTCAGCTCCATGCCGGTCGCCGCGAGTTTCAGCTCCAGTTTCCGGCCGAGCGCGGTGGCCCGCAGCCGCCGGTCCAGGCCCCTGAACCTGCGGTGCCGGCCCGTCTCGGTGATCTGGCCGACGTGGGAGAGCCGCTCCACGAGCGCGTCGCGGTCGGCCTTGCCGCCGGAGTAGGCGTACAGGCCCGTCACGCCGAGCACACAGGCGATCAGGGTGACGCCGACGGTGAGCAGGGGGAGGTTGACGTTGTCCATGGCTCGGTACCTAGTTGGCCTCTCGGGTGGCGAGCTGTTCGGCGTGCTGTGCGATGCCGAACGCCTGCGGGATGGGCTGGCTCGCCATGTACAGACGGTCGGCGATCTTGCGGGGCAGCGGCAGATACTGGAACCGGCCGTAGATCCGGCCGTCCGACGCCATCGGCTGCGCGTTGAAGCGGGCCACCGTGACGATCCGGTACGGGTCGCGGCCGTGCGAGTCGAGGACCGCGATCTCGGTGATCTTCCTGGTTCCGTCGGCATGCCGGGTGAGCTGGACGATCACGTCGACGGCGCTGTTGATCTGATCGTGCAGCGCCTCGAAGGGGATCTCCACCTCGGACATCGAGGCGAGGGTCTGGAGGCGCATCAGCGCGTCCTCGGCGTTGTTGGCGTGGACGGTGGCGAGCGATCCGTCGTGGCCGGTGGACATCGCCTGGAGCATGTCGAGGGACTCGCCGCCGCGGACCTCACCGACGACGATGCGGTCGGGGCGCATACGCAGGGAGTTGCGGACCAGGTCGCGGATGGTGATCTGGCCCTTGCCCTCCACGTTGGCCGGGCGGGACTCCAGCCGGATCACATGGCTCTGCTGGAGCTGGAGTTCGGCGGAGTCCTCGATGGTGACGATGCGCTCGGCGTTCGGGATCAGTCCGGAGAGCGCGTTGAGGAGCGTCGTCTTCCCGGTGCCGGTGGCGCCCGAGACGATGATGTTGAGCTTGGCCTGGACGAGTCCCGCCAGCAGGACCAGCATCTGCTCGTCCAGCGAGCCGAAGCCGATCATCTCCTGGAGGGTGAAGGAGCGGGGGAAGCGGCGGATGGTGAGGGTGGCGCCGGTCAGTGAGAGCGGCGGGATGATCACGTTGACACGTTCGCCGCTGGGCAGCCGGGCGTCGACCATCGGATTCGACTCGTCCACACGGCGGTTGACGGTCGACACGATGCGTTCGATGGTCTGCATCAGCTGCTCGTGCGAGCCGAAGCGCAGGGGCAGCTGTTCCACCTTGCCGCTGCGCTCCACGAAGATCTGGTCGGGGCCGTTGACCATGATCTCGGTGATCGACGCGTCCTCCAGGAGCGGTTCCAGGATGCCGAGGCCGAGCGCCTCGTCCACGACGCGCCGGATCAGCTGCGAGCGCTCCACGGTGGAGAGGACCGGGCCCTCGCGGCTGATGATGTGGCCGAGTACGCGCTCCAGGCGGGCCCGCCGGTCGGTGGCCGCCAGCGAGGACATCTCCGCGAGGTCGATCTCCTCCAGCAGCTTGGCCCGGTAGGTGGCCACCAGGTGGCCGTCCTCCCGTCCCCCGCCCTGCTCGTCCGGGGCGCTCATGCGTGCCCGCAGGCTCATCGGCGTAACTCTCCTCGGTGTCGCGGAATGCTGCTGGGTCCGGTCGGCCTGTGCCGTGGGGCGGCTATTCGCGCGGCATCGTGGCGCTCCGCTCGGCCACCCAGCCGTCCAGGCCGGGGACGACGGAGGGGACCTTGACCTGGACCGTCGCGGTGATGTCCTGGCCGCCGCTCTGGCTGTACCCGAACCCGTCACCGCTCAGCCAGTCGCTCACCGCGCCCCGGGCGGCCGATTCCGGGTCCCCGTGGGCGTCGTAACTGGCCGCCGTACGGGCCCCGGCGCGTGCGGCCGTGCCCGCCTGGTTGGCGGCGTACGCGGCGAGGCCGAGCTGGAGGGCGCCCATCGCGACCAGGAGCAGGAGGGGGAGGAAGCCGAGGTACTCCAGAGCGACCTGGCCGCGGTCCCGGCCCTTCCCGGCCTTTCCGCCCTTCCCGGCGGCCCGTCCGGACCGGATGCGTGCGCTGTACGGCATGGTCGTCATCACTCAGTCCTCCAGCGCCGATCCGGCTTCGCCCTTGATGGGGATGTCGAGGTTGAACAGGCTGGGCACCAGCACCGGGACCTTGAGCCGTACGGTCGCCTCGTAGAGGTCCCCTCCCCGGCCGCAGGTGACCCGGGCGTTCTTGGACCAGGCGTCGGGCAGGTCCTTCATCGCGCCGGCCCGGCACGCCGCCTGGGCGCCGTACTCCGCTCCGCTGCCCTTGCGCGCGCCGACGTCCGCCGCGTTGCCCGCGAGGCTGAAGGTGTAGCCGATCAGGGCGCACTCCCAGAGCACGAGCATGATCAGGATGATGAAGGGCGTCATGCCCAGGAACTCGACCGAGGTCTGCCCCCGGTCATCTCCCCCCGGGCGCCGTGGCCGCCTGGGGCCGGGGCCCTCCCGGAGGCTCCTGAGCCCCCGTATGCCGGTGCGGGCCGTCCTCGTCGTGGTCGTCATCGCTCAACGTGTCCCCTCAGCTTCTGCGGGGCCGCCGCGCCCGCGGCGCGGGCGTCCGATGGAGCCCCGGTCGTTCTTGACGGTGCCGCTGTTCCTCCTGGCCAGGGCGCTGCCCTTCTTGGGCGTCGCACTCACCTTGACGATGCCCAGTTCTCCGGCCAGACCCCACAGGGCCTGCTTGACCGTGCTCTTGGCGTCCAGTTCGTGCAGGCGTCCGGAGTCGACGGCGGCCTGGAGCTCCTTGAAGTTGGCGGGGACCGCGGCGGCCGCGACCCGGGTGCCGGTGATCTTCTGGATCAGGGGCGGCTGGATCTCGGTGTTGCGGGTGAAGCGGTTGACGAGGGTGACGGTCTCCTCGGCCTTGCGGATCTGGAGCCGTTCCCACATCCGTACGATGCGTTTCGCGCCGCGCACCGCGACCACGTCCGGGGTCGTCACCAGCAGGGCCGTGTCCGCCATCTCGATGGCCGCCGCGTTGGCCCCGTTCATCTGGCCGCCGCAGTCGATGACGACGATCTCGTACCGGGAGCGCAGGGCGCTGACGATCTGGCGGGCCGAGCGGTCGCTGACCTCCTCGCCGCGTTCGCCCTCGCCGGGGGCGAGCAGCAGGGCCAGGCCCGTGGAGTGGGAGAAGACGGCGTCGGCGAGGACCCGGGGCGAGATGTCGGTGATCAGGGCGAGGTCGACGAGGGAGCGCCGGAACTGTACGTCGAGGAAGGAGGCGATGTCGCCGGTCTGGAGGTCCATGTCGACCAGGGCGACGGTGTGGCCGGACGCCTGGGCGGCCAGGGCGAGTTGGATGGCGGTGACGGTGGCGCCGACGCCGCCCTTGGCGCCGGTGACGGTGACGACGGTGCCGCCGGGGCCGGTGAAGACGTCGTTGGCCGAGGAGAGGTGGCGGCGGACGCCGGTGGACCACTGGGCGGCGGCCTGGACCCGGTTGGCGAGCTCCTCGTACCCCACCGGCAGGGTGACCAGGCCGCGGGCGCCGGAGTCCATCGCGTCGGCGAAGAGGTGCGGACTGGCATCCGTGGTGATCATGACGACCCCGACGGAGGGGAACCGCAGGGACACCTCCCGGATCAGCTCCAGGGCCGGGACCGGGCCGATCCGCTCGTGCACCAGCACCACTTCGGGCAGCTCGTCGAGGGCCTCGCCCGCGAGGCGGGCCAGGGTGTCGATCAGCTGGGTCGAGTCGGTGACCGGTCCGGCCGGTTCGGCGTCGGGCAGTTGGCTGAGCAGGGTGGTGAGGGAGCGGGCCGCGTCGGGATCGCCCACGGCCGGGAGGATTCTGGTGGTCATCCGATCCTCACTTGTCCTTGTCCAGCGTGTAGGTGCGGTCGCCCGGGCGGATGGTGCCGTCGCTGCCCGGGGCGACGAGAGCGAGCCGTACGTGATCCGCGAAAGACTCGGCGTAGGCGATGCGCTGGGTGTCCAGCGTGCTGAGGGCGAAAGTGATCGGCACGGCCTCGGTGACCTGGCTGCGCCGGTCGTCGGCCGACGGGTTGAGAGCGGTCAGCTTGCCGACCTCCAGCACCTTGGCGTTGGAGACGATGACCTTGGACTGGGCGGGGGCGCCGTTCTCCCGCTGCTCGCCGGCGAACGTGGCGTAGATGTTGACCGTGGCGCCCGGTGTGATCTTGCCCGCGACGCCGGTGGCGGCGTCGATCATGATGGCGATCTCCTGCTCACCGGCGCGGAGTTCGGGTTTGCGCACCATCATGTCCGACTGGAGCAGGGAGCCTTGGCGGAGCTGGGTGACGGCGATCTTCGACTCGACCTCCCGCAGGTCGGTCACGGCGTTCTCCGAGAGCCAGCGCTTGGGCATCGTGATCTTCTCGAACTGGCCGCTGTTCAGGGCCGTGTAGGGGGCCACATCGGTCTTCAGCTGGTAGGCGGTCACTTCGGGGCCCACCTTGGAGTTCACATCGCTGATCACCGAGAGCACTCCGGCGAAGGCACCGAAGGCGCACAGGACCGACAGGAGCAGGAGTATCACGCCGCGGCGCTGGCGGGAGTTCATGGGCCGGACAACCTCGTTCGAATCGGATGCGTGGGGCAGCGGACAGAGAGGGATGTGCGGTGAGGCGGTTCGGGCCGGGGTCCGGACGCCTGGGCCGGGCGGGCCTAGGGACCGGAGCGTTCGCCGGCTTCCAACTGGAGGACACCCGTGGACGCCGCGCGGTTCTCGGGAGCGGCGAGCGGTGCGGAACAGAAGGCGCACCGGTCGCCGATGAGCTCCATCTCGCACCAGTGGCACTTCTCCCGGCGGACGGAGGAGACCAGCTGGTACAGGACGGAGAGGTCCGGGAGGTGGGCGGCGAACTCCACCAGCTTTCCCGTGCCCCACCAGCGCGGGGAGTCGGCGGGCAGACCGGTGTCGTGGACGGCCTGGACCTTCCAGGCGGGCGCGAGGGTCTCCTGAACCCAGTCCGACTGCAACTGCCCTTTGGCGACGAGGAGATGCGTACGGAATTCGGGTCCGGCCAGGGCTTCGGCGGCCGGGCTCACCTTGATGAGCTGGGGCCGGGGCCCGGCGAGCACGGCGAACTGGGAGCCGGGGACCCAGGACTTGGCGTGGCTCTTGAGGCTGACCGGGACCCGGTCCAGCTTGGCGACCGAGTTGAGCAGGGCGCCCGCGTAGATGTAGTGCGAGAGCAGCCGGGCGGCGGAGGCGACCACCCCGGGGCTGAAGTGGCAGATGGACAGCTGGCGCATCTGGCGCACCAGTACGGCCACGCCGAGGGGCGGCAGGTCCACCTTGACCAGGGCGATCCGGTCGCTCTCCAGGACCGAGCGGATGGAGTGGAGCCGGCGTTCGTGCTCGGGGCGGATGCCGGACGGATAGAGGGCGATCACATATCCGTGCTGTTCGAGCAGGAGATGCATGTCGCCGATGGCCAGCTCCAGGGCCTGGGCTTCGGGGGCCTGGAGCAGGGCCGCGGTCGGTGTCTGCTGATCGGTGGGCGGCAGCACCAGATCTGCACTCGTCACTGCTATCGCGGTCGGCACGCTCTTCCCCGTTCGGCTCCGGCCGACGTCGGGACGTCGGCCGCAATCGCTCCTGCTCCGTGCTCCTGCCCCAGCACTTTAGCCACGTCTCACCAGGCAGAGAACAGTTATCGGAGACCAGTGCGTCATCATGCGAACACCGTTCGTACGCGGGTCGGGTGCTAAACGGGATGAAATCGATTCCAGTCAACTTCCCTACTGTTGCGGAGCGTTACCGAATCCGTCATCCGGAATCCGGGCGCGCTTCCGTTTCCGCACGTCAGGGCGGGCGGGAGAGCGTTCCGGACCATTCCGGCGGGCCGTTCCCGTCACGGTGCGAAGACCTTCGGCAAGATCACCCATGCGGGTAGCGGGAGGCGGGCCCCGGACCACCTTCCGGCAAAGAAATTCCGGCCCGGGACGCCCCGGGAAGCCGCCCCGGGCATCGGACCGCCCACCCCTCCCGAAGACCCTTTCACTGCCAGAGGTCTTGACAACTTGATTGGTCTGGACCAGTTTATCCGCCAGCGGTGACGACCGCTTCCACGCCACCCGCACGGCCTTCCCCTTCCTCGCCGCCGTGCACCCGCCCGCACCGCCGCACCACCCCCGCCACGCACCACCAACTCCCCACGGAGGCCCCCCGTGCAACGCTCCGCAGGCAGCAGAAGACAGAGAAGGCACAACTCCCGGCCCTTCCTCGGCGGCGCCATGGCCGTCATCGCGGCGGGCGCCCTGACCGTCACCGGGCTCGTCTCCACCGCCCAGGCCGCCGACGTCAACAACGCCAAGAACGCGGGCTTCGAGTCGGGGCTCGCCAACTGGTCCTGTTCCGCCGGAAGCGGCGCCACCGTCTCCTCCCCCGTGCGCAGCGGCACGTCCGCCCTCAAGGCCACCCCGGCCGGCCAGGACAACGCCAAGTGCACGCAGACCGTGGCCGTGAAGCCCAACTCGACGTACGCGCTGAGCTCCTGGGTGCAGGGCGGTTACGCCTACCTCGGGGTGACCGGCAGCGGAACGACCGACGTCTCCACCTGGACGCCCGGCTCCTCCACCTGGACGAAGCTCTCCACCAGCTTCAAGACCGGCGCCAACACCACCTCGGTGACCATCTACACGCACGGCTGGTACGGGCAGTCGGCCTACTTCGCCGACGACGTCGAGGTGACCGGCCCCGACGGCGGTGGCGGCGGCGAGCAGCCCCCGGTCCTGCCGGGCACCCCCGCCGGTCTCACCGCGGGCGCCACGACGACGTCCTCCATCGCCCTGTCCTGGAACGCGGTCTCCGGCGCCACCGGCTACAAGGTGTACCGCAACGGCACCCAGGCCACCACGGCCACCGGGACCTCGGCGACCATCACGGGGCTGACCGCGGACACCGCGTACCAGTTCTCCGTGAGCGCCACCAACGCGGCCGGGGAGTCGGCCAAGTCGGCCGCCATCACCGCCCGTACGGCCAAGCAGGGTACGGGCCCCGGTCCCGGCACCACCGTGCCCAAGCACGCGGTGACCGGCTACTGGCAGAACTTCAACAACGGCGCGGCCGTCCAGAAGCTCACCGACGTCCCGGCCGACTACGACATCATCGCGGTCTCCTTCGCGGACGCCACGGCGACGCCGGGCGCGGTCACCTTCAAGCTGGACTCGGCCGGGCTGAACGGCTACACCGACGCCCAGTTCCGCGCGGACATCAAGACCAAGCAGGCGCAGGGCAAGAACATCATCATCTCGATCGGCGGCGAACTGGGCACGATCCGGGTCGACAACGACGCCTCCGCCACCGCCTTCGCCAACTCGGTGTACGCGCTGATGCAGGACTACGGCTTCAACGGGGTCGACATCGACCTGGAGAACGGCCTCAACGCCACCTACATGACGAAGGCGCTGCGCCAGCTCTCGGCGAAGGCGGGCAGCGGGCTCGTCATCACGATGGCCCCGCAGACCATCGACATGCAGTCGACGTCGGGTGAGTACTTCAAGACGGCGCTCAACATCAAGGACATCCTGACCGTCGTCAACATGCAGTACTACAACAGCGGTTCGATGCTCGGCTGTGACGGCAAGGTGTACTCGCAGGGATCGGTGGACTTCCTCACCGCGCTCGCCTGCATCCAGCTGGAGGGCGGCCTCGACCCGAGCCAGGTCGGCATCGGCGTCCCGGCCTCCACCCGGGGCGCGGGCAGCGGCTACGTCTCCCCGTCGATCGTGAACGCCGCCCTGGACTGCCTGACCAAGGGCACCAACTGCGGCTCGTTCAAGCCTTCGAAGACCTACCCGTCGCTCCGTGGCGCGATGACCTGGTCCACGAACTGGGACGCGACGGCCGGGAACGCCTGGTCGAAGGCGGTCGGCCCGCACGTCCGCAGCCTGCCGTAGCACCACCGCACCACCCCGGAACCTGCAGCGCCGCCGCTCCCCCGGCGGCGCTGCGGCGTTCCATGAGCCGGCTTCCGCAAACCGGCTTCAGAGAGTCGGATTCAGAGAGTCGGATTCCGTAAGCCGGTTTCCGTAGGTCCCCCGCATCACCAGGGCAGTTCACGCACCTGCTGCACGCAGAGCACGACGAACAGCAGCCCGGCCACGGCCAGCATCCCGTTGCTGAGCGGTCCGTTGCGCCACTCCCTCGGCGTACGGGAGGAGTTGAGCAGCCACAGCAGGGTCAGGGCGAGGAACGGCATGAAGAACGCGCCGAGCACCCCGTACGCGATGACCAGGCCGAAGGGCTCGTCCAGCCAGAGCAGGGTCATCGGCGGGAAGGTCAGCCAGAGCAGGTACGCCCGGAACGGCAGCGACCGCTGCTGCCGGTCGACGACGGCAGGACCGGCGTGCTCCTTCTCGCCCTCCGCCGGGGCGCGGAACCGCTCCACGAAGTCGGCGAACATCAGGCTCACCCCGTGCCAGACGCCGATCAGCGAGGAGAACGAGGTGGCGAAGAAGCCGACCAGGAACAGCTTCGCGGTGCCCGCGCCGAACCGGTCCTCCAGCACCTTCCCCAGGTCGATCAGCCCCCGGTCACCCGAGGTGAGGGCGATCTGCGAGGCGTGCAGCAACTCGGCGCCGACGATCAGCATCGCCACGACGAAGATCCCGGTGGTGATGTAGGCGACCCGGTTGTCCAGCCGCATCACCTGCATCCAGGAGGAGTTGCTCCACCCCTTGGCGTTGACCCAGTAGCCGTACGCCGCCATGGTGATCGTGCCGCCGACGCCGCCGATCAGCCCGAGGGTGTAGAGCAGCGAACCGTCCGGCAGTACGGGGACGAGCCCGGCGAACGAGGCGCCCGCATCGGGCACCACCCGGGCGGCCACGTACACGACCACCACGAACATGATCCCGACCAGGACCGTCATGACCTTCTCGAAGACGGCGTACCGGTTGAACCAGACGAAGGCCAGACCGGCCAGCCCGGTCACGATCGCCCAGAACTTCAGCCCCGGCCCGTCCGGGAAGAGCGCCACGATGGGCAGGGCGCTGGAGGACATGGCCGTCGCCCCGTAGATGAAACCCCAGATGACGACGTACACCGCGAAGTAGACGGTCGTCCACGCGCCGATGCTGCGCCAGCCGTCGAAGAGCGTGCGCCCGGTCGCCAGGTGCCAGCGCCCGGCCGCCTCGGCGAGCGAGATCTTGACGAGGCAGCCGATCACCGCCGCCCACATCAGGGTGTACCCGAACTTGCTGCCCGCGACGAGCGTCGCGACCAGATCACCCGCCCCGACGCCGGTCGCCGCGACGACGATCCCGGGGCCGATGTACCTCCAGCTGGATTGACGCGGTCGGGAGGCCGGCTCCCCTGTCTCTGTGGTTGCGTTCGTCTCCGACATGCCGATCAAGGAAGCGCAATCGGGTGGCCGGCACAAGGGGGCGTGCGGGGGTCGGGTGGGCGGGGGCCGCCGTGACCCCCGCCGCCCGCCCGCCCTAGATCACCAGGCTGAGCAGCGCCGCGACCGCGAAGCCCGCCACCGACAGCACGGTCTCCAGCACCGTCCAGGACTTCAACGTGTCGCGTTCCGAGATGCCGAAATACTTCGACACCATCCAGAAGCCGCCGTCGTTCACATGCGAGGCGAAGATCGAACCGGCCGAGATGGCCATGATGATCAGCGCCAGGTGGGCCTGGGAGAGGTCCTGGCCCTCCACCAGCGGGACCACGATCCCGGCCGTGGTGACGATCGCGACGGTGGCCGAGCCCTGGGCGACGCGCAGGACGACCGAGATCAGCCAGGCGAGCAGGATCACCGGCAGGCCCACGTCGTTGAACGTGTCGGCCAGCGCGTCCGCGATGCCGCTGCCCTTGAGTACGGCGCCGAAGATGCCGCCCGCGCCGACCACCAGCAGGATGTTGCCGATCGGCTTGAGCGAGGACGTGGAGACGGACTCCAGGGACTTGCGGGACCAGCCGCGGCGGATGCCGAGCAGGTAGTACGCCAGGAACAGCGCGATCGTCAGGGCGACGAACGGGTTGCCGAAGAACTCCACGACCGAGCGGAGAGTCGAAGGGTTCAGCGCGATGGAGGAGAACGTCGCGGCGAGGATCAGGATCAGCGGGGTGCCGATGATCGCCAGGACCGTCAGGAGCGGGACCGGCTTCTCGTGCGGGGTGACCCCGGCGGCGCGCTGTTCGGCGGCTACGGCGGCCTTGGCTTCCTCCGCGGCCTCCACCATGTCCTGCGGTACGTCGACGAAGATCCGCTTCCCGATCCAGGAGGAGTACGCCCAGGCGGCCAGGACGGACGGGATGCCGACGACGGCGCCCATCAGGATGACCCAGCCGAGCGACACGTTGAAGAGTCCGGCGGCGGCCACCGGACCGGGGTGCGGGGGCAGGAACGCGTGGGTCATCGACAGCCCCGCCAGCAGCGGCATCGCATAGAGCAGGATCGATTTTCCGGAGCGCTTCGCGGCGGCGTACACGATCGGCGCGAGGACGAAGATGCCGACGTCGAAGAAGACCGGGATGCCGAAGACGAGACCCGTCATCCCCATGGCGAGGGGGGCGCGCTTCTCTCCGAAGGCGTTCAGCAGGCGGGCGCTCAACACCTGGGCGCCGCCCGAGACTTCGAGGATCGCGCCGAGCATCGTACCGAGCCCGATGATGATCGCGACATGGCCGAGGATGCCGCCCATGCCGGACTCGATGACGGAGACGGCGGCGGATTTCTGCACCGTGCCGAAGAGCTCGGTGACCGAGAGCCCGGCACCGAGGCCGACGGCTATGGAGACCGCGAGCAGGGCGACGAACGGCTGGAGCCTGACCTTGATGATCAGGAAGAGGAGGAGCGCGATACCGAGGGCGGCGACGGTCAGCAGACCGGCGGTGCCGTCGATCAGGAGGAGCAGGCCACCGGTGTGCGGTGGCGTCTCGACCGGCGGTGGGGTGGCGGCGAGAAACAAGGGGACTCCGGTGGTGCTGGAGGAGGGTATGGGGGAGCGCGGCACGGCGCCCCGGAAGAGCGGGACGCCGCGCCGTACGGCTTGCTGAAGCGGTTCTGCGGGCGCGAGTGCAGGTGCGGACGCGGACGCGAGTGCAGCTGCGCGTGCGGGCGCGGGTGCGGGTGCGGCAAAGGGATCAGTGGGGCCTGGCGTCCGGTGGAGCCGGGTCGGCCGGCCGGGCCGGGACCGTCAGCTGAGCACCGCGAGGGCGTCGATCTCGATCAACAGGCCCTTGGGCAGGCCGACGTAGACCGTCGTGCGGGCCGAGGGGGCCTCCTTGAGGTTCTGCTCGGCGAAGTACGCGTTGTAGATCTCGTTCATCTCCGCGAAGTGGTCCACGTCGGTCAGGTAGACGCGCATCATCATCACGTCGTCCCAGCTCGCGCCGCCCTCCTCCAGGATCGCCTTGACGTTGGCGAAGGTCTGGAGGGTCTGCTCGCGCAGGGTGGGTCCGGCGGGGGTCGGGGCCTGTCCCTCGACGGCCGGGAGGAAGCCGACCTGGCCGGCGACCTGGAGGATGTTCCCCTTCCGCACGCCGTGCGAGAACTTCGCGGGCGGAGTGGTGTGGGTGGAGGGGGTGAGGGCGGTCTTCTCGGTCATGGCTGATCAGGCTTTCTTGGGTCGGTTGCTGCCGGAGAACTCCCGGCTGATCGTCTCGGCGGTGCGCCGGACCAGCGGGAGCAGGGTGAGGAGCTCCTCGGCCGTGACGACCACGTTCGGTGCGGAGACCGACATGGCCGCGACGACCCGTCCGTCGGCGCCCCGGATGGGGGCGCCGACGCAGTTGATGGACTCCTCGTGGCCACCGAGGTCGGTGGCCCAGCCCTGTTCGCGCACGACGGCCAACTCCTTGAGGAAGGCGGCCGCGCTGGGCGTCGAACGGGGCGTGTACATGGGGTAGTCGAGCTTCTCGGCGATCGCGCGCCGCTCGGGCTCGGTGAGGTCGGCGAGCAGCAGCTTGGCCACGGCCGCGACGGTGATCGCGACGGGCTTGCCGATCCGCGAGTACATCCGGACCGGGTAGCGGCTCTCGACCTTGTCGATGTAGAGGACTTCCTGCTCCTCGTAGACCGCGAGGTGCACGGTGTGCCCGCACTTGTCGTTGAGTTCGACCAGGTGGGGGTGGGCGATCTCGCGTACGTCGAGGTTCTCGACGGCCTCCTGGGCGAGGGCGAAGAGCCGGGCGCCGAGGCGGTAGCGCTGGTCCTGCTGGCGGTAGACGAGCCCGTGCTCGTGGAGCGTACGCAGCAGGCGCAGCGCCGTGGACTTGTGGACGCCGAGCCGCTCGGCGACCTGGCCGAGGTCGGCGGGGCCCTGGGCGAGCAGCGGCAGGATGCTGAGCGCCCGGTCGACGGTCTGGCTCATGGCGTACGTACCTCCTCGGGGGCCCGGTCGGCTGCGGTCCAGCCGGGGCCGAGACGAAGTCTCCCCCAGGCACCGTCGTCGAGGGCGACCAGCCGGTCGGCGTGGTCACGGGCGGGCGGCTCGGTGAGGTCCCCGGGCACGGTGAGGACGGCGGCGGCCATGAGATGCCCGTGCCGAACCCGGTCCCGCACCGGCAGCCCACGCAGGGTCGCGGAGAGGAACCCGGCGGCGAACGCGTCCCCGGCCCCGACGGCGGCGACGACGTCCACGTGGAGGGCGGGGACGGGGGTGACCGTTTCAGCCCCTTCGGCGTTCGAGGAGCGGGGTCCGGGGCGGCGCCCCGAGAACACCGTCGCGCCCGCGCTCCCCCGCTTCACCACCACCACGCCCGGCTCCGGCAGAGCCGCCCGGATCGCCTCCGCGCCCACGATCCCCCATGCCTCCTCCGCCTCGTCCTCCCCACGAACACCAGGTCGCAGCGGCGAGCCAGCTCCAGCAGCACGGACGCGTCCGCGCCCCGCCACAGGTGCGGCCGATGGTTCACATCGAACGACACCAGCGGCCGCCCCGGACGCGGAGCCGTCAGCTCCCGCAGCAGCTCCAGACAGTCCGCCGACAACGCCGCCGTGATCCCGGACAAATGCAGCACACGACCCGCGAACACCTCCTCGTACGGCACGTTCGCCGGGGACATCGCGGACGCCGCCGACCCCGCCCGGTAGTACGCCACCTCGTGCGCCCCCGCCCCGCGATCCGTCGCCGTACGGAAGTAGATCCCCGTCGGACGCAGCGGATCGCGCCGCACAGCCGACGTGTCGACCCCGTACCCCGCGATCGTCTCGACCAGGTGGTCGCCGAAGCCGTCCGCCCCGACCCGCCCCACCCACGCCGCCCGGTGCCCGGCGGCGGCGAGCGCGCAGGCCACGTTGGACTCGGCGCCGCCGATCCCCCGCCCGAAGGACGGCACATCGGCGAGGCGGCCGGGCTGCGAGGGCAGGAACGTCACCATGGACTCACCGAGACAGACGACCTCGGTGGTCGCGTCGGCGCGGGCCGTCCCTGCTGCGGGTCCGGACACTGAAGGCTCCTCGCTGATCGGCGTGCGGGCCGGTGGTCACCATTGACCGGGCATCGGCTCGGATGTTAGACAGCGTTGAGCGATATGCGCAATGGGTGTTGCATATGATGCAACGTACTTCGAGGAGCTTCCCTTGGCAGCCGAAAGCCTCACCTCCCGAGCCGAGCAGCTGGCCGCCGGCCTCGCCGAAGAACGCGTCGACCACCGCTTCAAGGCGCTCCCGCCCGACGCCGAGGGCCTGACCGTCGAAGCCCTCGCCGCCGAGCGCCGCAACCTCTTCACCGGCGGGTTCACCACCCCCGTCCTCGCCCTCTCCGCCGAGTCCGTCGCACACAACCTCGCCCTGCTGGAGACCTACGCCGAACGTCACGGCCTCGCCTTCGCCCCGCACGGCAAGACCTCCATGTCCCCGCAGCTCTTCGCGGACCAGCTGAAGCGCGGCGCCTGGGGCATCACGGCCGCCGTGCCGCACCAGGCCCGCGTCTACCGCGCGTACGGCATCGGCCGGATCTTCCTCGCCAACGAACTGGTCGACCCGGTCGCGCTGCGCTGGCTGGCCGGTGAGATGACCGCCGACCCGGAGCTCCGCTTCATCTGCTACGTCGACTCCGTGCGCGGGGTGGAGCTGATGGAGGCGGCCCTGAGCGCGGCGGGCGCCACCCGCCCCTCGACGTGGTCGTGGAGCTCGGCGCGGGCGAGGGCGCGCGCACCGGCGCCCGGACCGAGGCCGACTGCGCGGCGGTGGCCGACGCGGTGGCGGCGGCCGGGTCGCTGCGCCTGGTGGGCGTGGCCGGATACGAGGGCGAGGTGCCGGACGCCGATCCGGAGCGCGTACGGGCGTGGCTGCGGCGGCTCGTGGCGCTCGCGGCCGACTTCGACGGCGCCGGGCGGTTCACCGGCGCCGAGGAGATCGTCATCAGCGCGGGCGGCAGCGCCTGGTTCGACGCGGTGGCGGACGTCTTCGCCGAGATCCCCGAACTCACGCTCCCGGAACTGAAGTTGCTCCGATCCGGCGCGTACGTGTCGCACGACGACGGCCACTACAAGCACCTCACCCCCTTCAACAGGGTGCCCGAGGAAGGCACGTTGGAGCCCGCGTTCCGACTCTGGGCCCAGGTCGTCTCGCGCCCGACCGGTGAGCAGGCCTTCCTCAACGCGGGCAAGCGGGACGCGGCGTACGACCTGGACCTCCCCGAGGCGCAGGTGGTCCGCTCGGCCCGGGACGGCTCGGTCCGCCCCGCCACCGGGATCACGGTGACCGGCCTCTCCGACCAGCACACCTGGGTCCGTACGGAGGAAGGGGCGGAGCTGGAGGTCGGTGACTGGGTCGGCATGGGCCTCTCGCACCCCTGCACCAGCTTCGACAAGTGGCAGCTGATCCCGCTGGTCGAGGCGGACGGCACGGTCAGCGACTACATCCGCACGTTCTTCTGAGCCGTTCCGTCCCCGCTCCCTGAAAGGCCACCCATGGACCTGGTCCTGCGTGACGCGCTCGTCGTCGACGGCACCGGCGAGACCTCCTACCGCGCCGATGTGGCGGTCGACGGCGGCCGGATCGCCGAGATCCACCGCGAGGGCTCCCCCGGCCCCCGCCCCACCGCCACCCGCACGGTCGACGCCGACGGCCTCGCGCTGGCCCCCGGCTTCATCGACATGCACGCCCACAGCGATCTGGCGCTGCTGCGCGACCCGGAGCACACGGCGAAGGCGGCGCAGGGCGTCACGCTGGAAGTGCTCGGCCAGGACGGGCTGTCGTACGCCCCGGCCGACGACCGCACGCTCGCCGAGGTCCGCCGCTCCATCACCGGCTGGAACGGCGACGGCTCCGACATCGACTTCGACTGGCGCACGGTCGGCGGCTACCTGGACCGTCTGGACCGCAACTTCGGCGGCCAGGGCATCGCGGTCAACGCGGCCTACCTGGTCCCGCAGGGCACGGTCCGGATGTACGCCGTGGGCTGGGACGACCGCCCCGCCACCGACGCCGAACTGGCCCGGATGAAGGCGCTGGTGGACCAGGGGATGCGGGAGGGCGCGGTGGGCATGTCGTCCGGCCTGACCTACACCCCCGGGATGTACGCGGACGACGCCGAGCTCACCGAACTCTGCCGGGTGGTGGCCCGCCACGGCGGCTACTACTGCCCGCACCACCGCAGTTACGGCGCGGGAGCACTGGAGGCGTACGAGGAGATGGTGCAGCTGACCCGGAACGCCGGCTGCGCCCTCCATCTCGCCCACGCCACCATGAACTTCGGCGTCAACGAGGGCAGGGCACCCGACCTCCTGGCCCTGCTGGACGATGCGCTGGCCGCCGGGGCCGACATCTCCCTCGACACCTACCCGTACACCCCCGGCTGCACCACCCTCGTGGCGATGCTGCCGAGCTGGGCGAGCGAGGGCGGGCCCGAGTCGGTCCTCACCCGGCTCGCGGACCCTTCGAGCTCCGAGAAGATACGGCACCACCTGGAGGTGCTCGGCTCGGACGGCTGCCACGGGGTGCCGATCGGGTGGGACACCATCGAGATCTCGGGCGTCGGCGCACCGCACCTGGCTGAGTATGTGGGCCGTACGGTGGCGGACTCGGCCCGGCTCCTGGGCGAGGAGGCCTGGGTGACCGCCCGGCGGCTGCTCACCGAGGACCGGCTCGGGACGACGATCCTCCAGCACGTGGGCCACGAGGAGAACGTCCGGCAGATCATGCGCCACCCGGTCCACACCGGCGGCAGCGACGGCATCCTCCAGGGCGACAAGCCGCATCCACGGGCGTACGGCACGTTTCCGCAGTACCTGGGGCGGTACGCAAGGGAGTTGGGCGTCCTCTCGCTGGAGGAGTGCGTGGCCCACCTCACCTCGCGCCCGGCCGCCCGTCTGCGGCTGGCGGACCGGGGCCTGGTGCGCGAGGGCTACCGCGCGGACCTGGTGCTCTTCGACCCGGAGACGGTGGCGGCGGGCTCCACGTTCGGGGAGCCGCGCACGCTGCCGGTGGGCATCCCGCACGTGCTGATCGACGGCCGGTTCGTCATCGAGGACGGCCGGCGTACGTCGGTGCTGGCGGGCCGGGCGGTGCGGGGCGCGGGGGCCGCCTGAGCAACCTCAGCACACTGCGCGCACCGTTACCCCGCGCGTCCTGCGCACCGTTACGAGGCGTCGGCGGCCCGCTCCGCCGCCCAGGCCAGATCCTCCTCGGTGGGAGCGTCGTCCTGGGTGAGCGCGCGCCGCCAGTAGCCGCTGAACTCCACGGCGGACCTGGGCAGTCGGCACTCCCCCACCAGGTGACGACGCAGCGCCCGCACCGCCGACGCCTCGCCCGCCACCCAGGCCGCGTCCACCCCGTCGAGGTCCGCCCCGGCACCCCGTACCGCCTCCGGGAGCGAGCCGCCCCGGCCCCGGTGCACCCAGCGCACCTCGGCCCCTCCGGCGGCAGCCGGCAGCTCCAGCTCCTCCCCGGCGTCGGCCACCTCGGCGTACACGAGCGCCCCGGTCGTGGCCGGCAGCGCCTCCAGCACCGTGGCGATGGCCGGGAGCGCGGTCTCGTCCCCGGCGAGCAGCATCCGCTCCGCCTCCGGCAGCGGGCGGGCGTACCGGGACGACGGGCCGACCATGCCGAGCACGTCACCGGGGCGGGCGTCCGCACCCCAGCGCGAGGCTGGCCCGCTGTCGCCGTGGAGCACGAAGTCCACGGCCATCGCGTTGCGTCGGCGGTCGTAGGAGCGGACGGTGAAGCTGCGCATCCAGGGCCGCCGAGCCTCCGGGATCGCGAGGAACGCCTCGTACCAGCGCATGCCGTACGGGTCCTCGGCGCCCGGCTCCGGCAGCAGCCCCTCCGCCACGCTCCGCCCCTCGCGCGGCAGGCAGAGCTTCAGCTGCTGGTCGGGGCGGTCCTCCATGAGGCGGGGCAGCGCGTCCCCGGTGAAGGTGACCCTGGCCGTGCGCGGGGTGATCCGCTCGGCCCCCGTGACCCGCACATGGCTGACCGGCATGGCCTGACTCATGAGCCGGACCCCTCTCCGTCGAGACCGCTGATATCTTTACGTCGTAAAGAATTACCCGACCGAAGTTACTTTATGGCGTAAGGAGTCGCAAGTGGTGGTCTTCGCCGGGCAGGGTGACGCCCGCCGCTCCCTCTCCCTGCTCTGGCGCCCGGAGGCCGCAGCCCCGCCGCGCGGCGGCCCCGGGCCCAAGCCCCGGCTCAGCGTGGACGCCATCGTGGCGGCGGCCGTCGCGGTGGCGGACGAAGAGGGCATGGCGGCCCTGTCGATGCGGGCGGTCGGGGACCGGCTGGGCCGGACCGCGATGGCGCTCTACACCCACGTACCCGGCAAGAGCGAGCTGCTGGACCTGATGTACGACGCGGTCCACGCCGAACTCCCTTCCGCCTACCCGGAGTCGGCCGACTGGCGGGTGCCGCTCACCGCGTGGGCCGGGGAGGTCCTGGAGTTCTACGTCCGCCACCCCTGGGTGCTCCAGGTCTCGCAGGCGCGGCCGGTGCTGGGCCCGCACGAATACGCGAACCTGGACACGCTCGTCCGGCTGCTCGGGGCGACGGGGCTGGCGGCGCGGACGGTGCGGCGACTGGTGGGGACGCTGTTCCCGCTGGTGCAGGGGTCGGCGCGGACGGTGGCCGACGCCCGGCGGGCCGCGACGGCGACCGGGAGCTCCGACGAGGAGTGGTGGGCGGCACGCTCGGCGGCCCTGACGGAGCTGGTCCCGGACTTCGCGGAGCGCTTCCCGGCGGTGATCGGGCTGGAGCGGGACGGGGCGCCCCCGGAGCCGGCGGCGGCCATGGGCCCGGACGACGGCATGCCGTATCCGGAGCGGGAGGCGCGGGAGACCTTCCGGGTGGGGCTCGGGGTCCTGCTGGACGGGATCGACGCGGCGAGGGCAGCGGCCCGAAGGGACGGGCAGGCGGCCCAAGGCGACGGGCAGCCGACCCAAGGGGACGCGTAGGCGGCCCAGGGGGACACACCGAGGAGCGCACAGAGGGAGGCGCGGAAGGGCGCATGGAGCGCGTGACCGCGCCGGGCGGCCCTGGGGCCAGGACCGCCCGGCGCGCCTGCGAGGCAGGCGGGGGAGCTACGGCTTGGGCAGCCCGCAGCCCTCCCGGTCCAGGTCGATCTTGTTGCCGGTGCCGATGCACGGGACCATGTTGTACGTCTGCTGGGCGTAGTTGATGCCCTCGCGGACGGTCACGTTGCCGTTCTCGTCGACCTCGCACGGGTTGTTGTCCGTGCACTCCTGGCCGTCCTCGTTACCGGTGTTGTTGACGGCGACCACCTTGCCGGTGGCGTCGTCGATCACCGGCGAACCCGACGTACCGCCGATGGTCTGGCACTCCGGGGTGTAGCGGACGGAGTCCTTCCAGCTCCATCGGCCCTCCTTGAGCTGGGGGACGAAGCCGTCGATGTCGCAGCTGTAGGTGCGCTTCCAGTAGCCCGAGGCGACGGTGATGGCGGAGCCCGCCACCGGGTGGGCGGTCTCCAGCTCCAGCGCCTGGATGCCGTAGCTGTCCTCTATCTGCTGGTAGGTGGAGGTGAGTTCGTAGAGCGAGAGGTCGGTGTCAGTCATCGTGCCGTACGCGATCTTGCTCGCCTTCAGCGTGCCGACACCGGTGCCCGAGGCGTTGAGCAGCGTGAACGTCCGCGTGGACGGGCGGTCGACGAGCACCTGACCGGGGCCCGGGAAGCCGGTCTCCAGGCAGTGCCCGTTGGAGAGCACGAGGGCGGGGTCGGTGGGGGCGGAGTCGGGCGAACGGACCACGGAGCCCGAACAGTTGCTGAGCGCGACGGTTCCGGCGAAGGTCACGGCCTTCGCGGCGGGAGCGGTCTCGGTGGCGGATTCCTGCACCTGTGCGGATTCGGCCGCGACGGCGGGCGCGATGCCCGCGCCCAGGAGCAGGGCAGCAAGAAACGCACCGATGAGAGGCTTGTTCATGTGGGGGGTCCCCTCCAGTGATGCCAAGGACCGGAGATCTTCCGGCTTTTGACATGCGCATGGTTCCCCAGATGTCAGGCCATCACAAGGGGTCACTTCCGGCCAAGGCGTCCCGCCCGGGGAAGACGTGCTCGCGCCCCCACTCCCCCAGCGGCCCGGGCGGCACGCGTTCGCACTGGTGGAGAACGCGGGGGCCGACCAGAAGCACTTCGGCGAGCTGGTGGCCGACCGGTTCGCCGCGATGGCTCCGGCGACCGCCGGGCTCGGTGCCGCCCCTGCGGCCGAGGACACGACCAGCCCGGCCGTGGTGGCGGCCGGGGCGGCGCCGTTCCGTGCGGCGCGGGAGCAGGGCGTGGACACGGCCCTGCTGACCACGTCGGCGGGCGCGACGACCGGAATCTGACGGTCCGGCGCGCCGGGACGGGGCCTGGGCCTGGGCCCGGCGGGGCAGTGCGCGGAAGCCGGGGTCCGATGGCCCGGCGCGCCGGGCCAGGCCCCGAAGCGCCCGCCCGTCCCCCATACGGGCTCGGTCCCAGGTCCCGGTCCGTGCGGTCGCCCCGCCTGGTACCACGGCCTGAGGCGCTCCCCGGCCCCGGCTGCGTACGGTCGGGGTATGACACTCGACCTCGACGCCTATTTCGCCAGGATCGGCTGGTCCGGGGAGCCCCGCCCCACGGTGGAGGTGCTGCGGTCCCTGCACCGCGCGCACGCCCTGGGCATCCCGTTCGAGAACCTGGACCCGGTGCTCGGCTCGGCGCCCTCCCTGGACCTGGCCGACCTGGAGGCCAAGCTCGTCCACGGCGGGCGGGGCGGCTACTGCTACGAGCAGAACACCCTCTTCGCCACCGCCCTGCGACAACTCGGCTTCACCGTCACGCTGCTGGCCGCCCGGGTGCTGCTCGGCGCCGCCCCGGGCGATGTCCGGCCGCGCAGCCACATACTGCTGCGGGTGGACGTGCCAGACGTGGCGACCCCGTACGTGGCCGATGTCGGGTTCGGCACCGTCGGCGCGCTGCTGGAGCCGGTCGAGATGGTGGCGGGGGCCGAGCTGTCCGACGCGCCGCGCCATCACCGGCTGGTCACGGTGGCCCACGAGGGGCCGCTGGAGATGTGGGAGTTGCAGGCGGAGAAGGGCGGCAGCTGGGAAGCGCAGTACAGCTTCACGCCGGAGCCGTTCGAGGGCCCGGACTTCGAGATGATCAACTGGTACGTCGCCACCAGCCCGCATTCGCCGTTCGCTCAGGCGGTGTACGTGCAGCGTGCCCTGCCCGACGCCTCGCATCTGTCGCTGGCCGGCCTGGACCTGGTCGAGACGGCGGAGGACGGCACGATCAAGGAGCGGATGCTGTCCGGCCCCGCCGAGGTCGTCCAGGTGCTGGAGGACGGCTTCGGCATCCGCGTACCGGAGGGCGCCGCGCTGCCGGGGTGAACCGGCGAGGTGTCTCGCCGGCGCAGCGACCCGCCCGCGCCGCACTCCCGGGTGGGGCCGCGGGCCGCCGCACTCCCCGGCACCGGAGGCCCCGCGCACTCCCGGGCGCGACCGGAGGCCGCCGCACCCCCAGCGCGCCCCCAAGGCGCCACGCACCCCGCCGCGCCCCGACGGGTTTCCGCCGCTCCGCCCGCGTGGCGCATCTCACCCGGCCGGGTGGCTCACGCCCCATTCCAAGCCGCGACGCCGCCCCGACCGGCCGATCCCACGGTCCGGGCCCGGGGCGGCCTTGCCGATGGAAGCCGGAGCGCGGGGCGGGCGGGCAAGGGGGGTCGCGAGGACGGCGCAATCTCCGCGCACCGCGCGAAACGCGGCCGTAAGCTCGCGGACATGCAGGTCACCCAGTCCACGAAGCTCGCCAATGTCTGTTACGAGATCCGGGGCCCCGTGCTGGAGGAGGCGATGCGGCTCGAAGCGGCCGGTCAGCGCATCCTCAAGCTCAACACGGGCAACCCGGCCGCGTTCGGGTTCGAGTGCCCGCCGGAGATTCTCGAGGACATCCTGCGCAACCTCGCGGGCGCGCACGGCTACGGGGACGCGAAGGGGCTGCTCTCGGCGCGGCGCGCGGTGGTGCAGCACTACCAGACCAAGGGGATCGACCTCGACGTCGAGGACATCTACCTGGGCAACGGCGTCTCCGAGCTGATCCAGATGTCGATGCAGGCGCTCCTCGACGACGGCGACGAGGTCCTCGTACCGGCTCCGGACTACCCCCTGTGGACGGCCTCGGTCTCCCTGGCGGGCGGGACGGCCGTGCACTACCGGTGCGACGAGCAGGCCGACTGGATGCCGGACCTCGCGGACATCGAGCGGAAGATCACCGACCGCACCAAGGCCCTGGTGATCATCAACCCGAACAATCCGACCGGCGCGGTGTACGACGACGAGATGCTGCGCGGTCTCACCGAGATCGCCCGGCGCCACAACCTGATCGTCTGCTCCGACGAGATCTACGACCGCATCCTGTACGACGGCGCGACCCACACCCCCACCGCGGCGCTGGCCCCGGACCTGATGGTGCTGACCTTCAACGGCCTCTCCAAGAACTACCGGGTGGCCGGCTTCCGCTCCGGCTGGCTGGCGGTCTGCGGCCCGAAGGCGCACGCCACCTCGTACATCGAGGGGCTCACGATCCTGGCCAACATGCGGCTCTGCGCCAACATGCCCTCCCAGCACGCCGTGGCCACCGCGCTCGGCGGGCGGCAGTCGATCGACGACCTGGTGCTGCCGGGGGGCCGGATCCTGGAGCAGCGGGACGTGGCGTACGACCTGCTGACCTCGATCCCCGGGGTGACCTGCGTGAAGCCGAAGGGGGCGCTCTACCTCTTCCCGCGCCTGGACCCCAAGGTCTACAAGATCAAGGACGACCGGCAGATGGTCCTGGACCTGTTGCGGGCCGAGAGGATCATGGTCGTGCAGGGTACGGGGTTCAACTGGCCGGAGCCCGACCACTTCCGCATCGTGACGCTGCCGGCGACCGAGGAGCTGACCGACGCGATGACCCGGATCGGCACGTTCCTGGACGGCTACGGGCAGCTCTAGACCCCCGGGGCAGGATCGCGCACAAACTTAGACTCAATCCAATGTAGGATGGATACCCAGCATCACCGGGAGGCCATCCATGTACGAGCCGATCCGCACCCCATCGGTCCACAGCCCGGCCGACGAAGCGGACTTTCCGCACCGCAGCCGTGAGGAGGAGCTGGACATCCAGCTCGCGGGGCATCTCGCCGCCCTCCTCGCGGTCACCGACGAACTCGGCCTCGGCCCGGCGGGCGACCGTATCGCCGAACAGGTGGCACGCCTGCGCGGCGCCCCGCCCGCCCGGCACGCCGCGCTGACCGACGCCGCCCCGGCGTCCCTGCACCGCCGCGCCCACGCCCTGGCGGGCCGCGCACTGGTGGTGGCCGCGTCCCGCGCCGACACCACCGCCGCCATCCTCTCCGCGCAGCGGATGGACGCCCACACCGAGGCCCTCGCCTCCACCCCCGCCGAACAGCTGGTCGGCGCCCACTGACGGCCCCGGTCCGCGTGCCGCCTCGGCGCACGGACCGGGTGCCACGGCCTCCCACCCGAGAACGAGGGCGGCCCCCGGAACCGTGAGGGGTTCCGGGGGCCGGAGGGGCTGTCCTTGGTCAGGGACGGCCCCGGGGCTGTCGGTGACGACAGGCCCCGTACCGCGGCGGATCGCCGATTCCCCAGGTCAGGGCGGATGCCGACGGAGCCAGCCGCGGAGTTCGGCAGGTCGAGCGGGCGTACGGGCTCAGCCCAGCCGCTCCACCAGCGCGCGGTACTCGTCCCACAGCTCCTTGGGCGTGTGGTCGCCGAAGGTGTTCAGGTGCTCGGGGACCAGGGCGGCCTCCTCGCGCCAGACCTCCTTGTCGACCGTGAGCAGGAAGTCGAGGTCGGACTCGGAGAGGTCCAGCCCCTCGGTGTCGAGTGCTCCCTTGGCCGGCAGGATGCCGATCGGGGTCTCGACGCCCTCGCCCTTGCCCTCCAGGCGCTCCACGATCCACTTCAGGACACGGCTGTTCTCGCCGAAGCCGGGCCACACGAACGTGCCCGCCTCGTTCTTGCGGAACCAGTTCACGTAGTAGATCTTCGGCAGCTTGGACTGATCGGCCTTGTCCGCACCCACCTTGACCCAGTGGTTCATGTAGTCGCCCATGTTGTAGCCGCAGAACGGCAGCATGGCGAACGGGTCGCGGCGCAGCTCGCCGACCTTGCCCTCGGCCGCCGCCGTCTTCTCGGAGGCGACGTTGGCTCCGAGGAAGACGCCGTGCTGCCAGTCGAAGGACTCGGTGACCAGCGGCACGGCCGAGGCGCGGCGGCCGCCGAAGAGGATGGCCGAGATCGGGACACCCTTGGGGTCCTCCCACTCCGGCGCGATGATCGGGCACTGCCCGGCGGGCACGGTGAAGCGGGCGTTGGGGTGGGCGGCGGGCGTCCCGGACGCGGGGGTCCAGTCGTTGCCCTTCCAGTCCGTGAGGTGCGCGGGCGCCTCCTCGGTCATGCCCTCCCACCAGACGTCACCGTCGTCGGTGAGCGCGACGTTGGTGAAGACGGAGTTGCCCCACATCGTCTTCATGGCGTTGGCGTTGGTGTGCTCGCCGGTGCCCGGCGCGACGCCGAAGAAGCCGGCCTCCGGGTTGATCGCGTAGAGCCGGCCGTCCTCGCCGAACCGCATCCAGGCGATGTCGTCGCCGATGGTCTCCACGGTCCAGCCGGGGATGGTCGGCTCCAGCATGGCGAGGTTCGTCTTGCCACAGGCGGACGGGAACGCGGCCGCCACGTAGGTCGACTCACCGCGCGGCGGCGTGAGCTTGAGGATCAGCATGTGCTCGGCGAGCCAGCCCTCGTCGCGGGCCATCACGGAGGCGATGCGGAGCGCGTAACACTTCTTGCCCAGCAGGGCGTTGCCGCCGTAGCCGGAGCCGTACGACCAGATCTCGCGGTCCTCGGGGAAGTGCGAGATGTACTTGGTGCTGTTGCAGGGCCACGGGACGTCCTCCTGGCCCTCGGCCAGCGGCGCTCCCAGCGTGTGGACGGCCTTCACGAAGAAGCCGTCGGTGCCCAGCTCGTCCAGGACCGCCTGACCCATGCGGGTCATGGTGCGCATGGAGACGGCGACGTACGCGGAGTCGGTGATCTCCACGCCGATCGCGGAGAGCGGCGAGCCGACGGGCCCCATGCAGAAGGGCACGACGTACATGGTGCGCCCGCGCATGGACCCGCGGAAGACACCGTTCCCGCCCGTGAAGACCTCCCGCATCTCGGCGGGGTCCTTCCAGTGGTTGGTCGGACCCGCGTCCTTCTCCTCCTTGGAGCAGATGAACGTACGGTCCTCGACGCGGGCGACATCGCTCGGGTCGGACGCGGCGTAGTACGAGTTCGGCCGCTTGATCTCGTCCAGCTTGGTGAACGTGCCCTTGGCGACGAGCTCCCCGCACAGGCGCTCGTACTCGGCCTCGGAGCCGTCGCACCAGACCACCCGGTCGGGCAGGGTGATGGCTGCGATCTCGTCGACCCAGGAGACCAGCTCCTGGTGGTGGGTGGGGACAGTGAGGGGAGCCGCGATGTCGCGCGCCACGATCGCTCCTTGATGAGGGTGGGTGTTGTCAGGTGCCCCGTGGGGGCTGCGACCCGGATGCTTCGTACCCTTCGATCCCCTGGCGCTCATCCGGTGCCGACCGCACTCATTTGATCATCCGACCGTTTCGCCCATATGTCCAGGGGGCCTCACACGTGAGCATCACCACTCATATTCGTTACCTACGGTTGCGTAGGTAGCATGCGGATATGACTGACGCCGCTGCTGCCGCCGCGATCCCAGGGCCTGCCGAGCCGACGACCGGCCCCGTCGAACTCGACCCCGTTCCCGTCAAGCCCCGCATGCGCGGCTGGCTGCACGCCGGCATGTTCCCGGCGGTGCTGATCGCCGGGATCACCCTGATCGCCCTCACGGACAGCACCCGCGGCCGGATCGCGTGCGCCATCTACATCGCCACCGCCTGCCTGCTCTTCGGCGTGAGCGCGGTCTACCACCGCGGCACCTGGGGCCCGCGCGGGGAGGCGGTGCTGCGCCGCCTGGACCACGCCAACATCTTCCTGATCATCGCGGGGACCTATACCCCGCTGACCCTGCTGCTCCTGCCCGAATCCACCGGACGGCCCCTGCTCTGGGCGGTCTGGGCGGCAGCGGCGGCGGGCATCGCCTTCCGGGTCTTCTGGGTCGGCGCCCCACGCTGGCTCTACACGCCGTGCTACATCGCGATGGGCTGGGCGGCGGTCTTCTTCCTGCCCGACTTCATGCGGACGGGCGGCATCGCGGTCCTGGTGCTGGTCATCGTGGGCGGGCTGCTCTACAGCGCGGGCGGCGTGATCTACGGCATCAAGCGGCCGAACCCGTCGCCGCGCTGGTTCGGCTTCCACGAGGTCTTCCACTCGCTGACGCTGGCGGCGTTCGTGGCGCACTACGTGGGCATCTCGCTGGTGGCGTACCAGCACGGATAGGCGGTACGCGTACGGGCAAGGGTCCGGCCACGCCTGCACGCCGAACGACTGAGGAACAACGTCCCGAGGGGCCGGTCGCAGACGACGGCCGGCCCCTCCCCCTCGCTCCGCGGCGTCAGCCGCCCAGCTTCACCGCCAGCTCGGCCGCATCCGTGGTCGGCGCGTCACAGACGAAATGCCGGCAGACGTACGCAGTCGGCACCCCGCCCACCAGCGGCCGGTCCACCAGCAGCGGGAACTCGGCCCCCGCCCCCGGCCCCTCGCCCGCCGCGACGACCGCACCGGGCGCCCGGCCGAGCAGCGCCGTACGGTGCAGCTCACCGCCGACGGGCCCGGCGACGGCCACCTCGCGGGGCCCGTCCAGCAGCGCCTCGGCGACGGCGAGCCCCCAGCCGATGAACCGGGGCGCACGGGGGGCCAGCGCCTTGACGACACCGAGCGCACCTTCGGCGGCGGTCCGGTGAGCTTCGGACCCGGTGTACGCGGCGTACGAGAGCAGAGCCCCCGCCGCAGCGGTCCAACCGGCCGGAGTGGCGCTGTCGGTCGGATCCTGCGGCCGCCGGATCAGCTTCTCGGCCTCATGGGCGGTGTCGTAGAGCTGCCCGCCCTCACCGGTGAACTGCTCCAGTACGACATCGAGCAGGAACCCGGCGAACTCCAGCCAAGCGCCCTCCCCGGTCACCGCGGCCAGGGCGAGGAACCCCTCGGCCACGTCGCCGTAGTCCTCCAGCACCCCGGCGTTGGTGCCGGCGCGCCCGTCCTTGGAGGTACGGGTCAGCCGGGCGACCTCGCCCAGGTGGACCCGGACCAGCAGGTCGGCGGCCTCGGTGGCGCGCTCCACCAGGTCGGGCCGGTCGAAGTAGGCGCCGGTCTCGGCGAGGGCGGCGATGGCGAGCCCGTTCCAGGCGGCGACCACCTTGTCGTCCCGCCCCGGACGCGGCCGCTCCTCCCGTGCCGCCAGCAGCCGCGCCCGTACGTCGGCGACGCGCCCGGCGTCCACGGGCCGCCCCTCACCGGAAAGCTGGAGGACGGAGGCGCCTTCCTCGAAGGTGCCCGCCTCGGTCACCCCGAAGTAGGCGGCGGCGAAGGCCCCGTCCTCCTCACCGAGCACCGCGCGCAGCTGCGCGGGAGTCCACACGTAGAAGGCGCCCTCGACGTGCTTCCCCTGCGCGTCCTCGCTGTCGGCGTCGAGCGCGGAGGCGAAGCCGCCCTCGGTGGTACGGAGCTCCCGCACCATGAAGTCGGCGGTCTCCAGGGCGATGCGACGGGCCTCGGCGGACCCGGTGGTGCGCCAGAGATGGGCGTAGACCCGGCACAACAGCGCGTTGTCGTACAGCATCTTCTCGAAGTGCGGGACGACCCACTCCCGGTCCACGGAGTACCGGGCGAACCCGCCGCCGAGCTGGTCGTAGATCCCGCCCCGGGCCATCGCCGAACAGGTGTCGGCGGCCATCTGGAGGGCCCCCTCGGACCCGGTACGGGCGTAGTGCCGCAGCAGGAACTCCACGGCCATGGACGGCGGGAACTTGGGCGCACCCCCGAACCCGCCGTGCTGCCCGTCGTACTCCCGGGTCAGCCCGAGCAACGCCTGCGCGACCTCCGGCTCCCCCGGCACCCCGTCGCCCCCATGAGCCAACGACCGCCCGGCCAGATCAGCCACGATCCGCCCGGCCACCTCGGCCACCTCCTCACGCCGGTCACTCCAGGCGGCGCTCACCCCTTCGAGCACCTGCTGGAAGGAGGGCGACCCGTGCCGCGGCTCGGGCGGGAAGTAGGTCCCGAAGTAGAAGGGTTCGGCATCCGGCGTGAGAAAAACGGTCATCGGCCACCCACCATGCCCGGTGGCCGCCTGCACGGCCTCCATGTACACGGCGTCGACATCGGGCCGCTCCTCCCGGTCGACCTTCACGGCGACGAAGCGCTCGTTGAGGTAGGCCGCCACGGTCTCGTCCTCGAAGGACTCGTGGGCCATGACGTGGCACCAGTGGCACGCGGAGTATCCAACGGATAGCAGAACGGGTACATCGCGCCGTTTCGCTTCGTCGAACGCCTCGGGTCCCCACGGCCACCAGTCGACCGGATTGTCAGCGTGCTGAAGCAGATAAGGCGAGGTCACACCAGCTAGCCGGTTCATACGGCCCAGCCTCTCACAGCGTCTGCCGCGACCGGTGAAACGCTGACGAGCCCGCCTCACTTGGCCGAATTGCACTTATGCCCCATGACGTGGTGGGCGGCTCCTTCCCTTCCGAGTCGGGCAGTCGGGCACCTCGGAACAGTAGGCTGACTCCAGCAGCGCCGGACCTGCCGAGGCCTCTCGAAGGAGGTAGACCATGACCGCCGAGATGGTGGCGCCCGCGTGGATGCATACGCAGATCAGCGCGGAGCAGTACGACTCCTGGTCGGAGGAGCAGTGCGCCGGCATCGAGATCGTGGACGGGATGGTCGTCGTGAGCCCGAGCGCCTCCAAGCGCCACAACCGGCTGGCCCGCATCCTGGCCAACGCCCTGGACGCCGCCGCGGGCCCAGACTGGAACGCCGACACAGACTTCGACGTCCGCCTGCAGGATGTGCCGCTCACCAACCGCCGTCCGGACGTCACCGTGTATCGGGCGGAGACCATCGACCTCACACCCACCCGCCCCGAGCACGTGCTCTTGGTCGTGGAGGTGGTGTCGCCCGGCTCGGAAACCACGGACCGGATCGTGAAGGTGGACCAGTACGCCAAGGCGGGTATCCCCTTCTACTGGCGCATTGAACAGGCCGCCACCGGTGTCCCAATCGTGTACACCTACGTCCTCGACCCCGCCACCAAGGCCTACCGGGACGGCGAGATGTTCACCGGCATCGCGAAGGCCACCGCACCATTCCCCGTGACGGTCGATCTTGGCGTCCTGTAGGGGCACCGACAGGTTGTCCACCAACGATGCTTGACCTTTAACGCACGCATCGTGCTGCTTCACAGTCCGATCGACAAGCGTCTTCCATCTCCGGACCTGGCAAACCTCCTGCTAAGGGCTGTCCCGTAAATGATCTCTGACGGACGGGAACGCGGGAGGGGATCCATCCGGCCGCTTATCTAGCCGGAGAGGTTGAGGTTGTGCATCCGGGCGATGCCGAGCATGGCGTGGTGGACACCATCGCCTTTGAGGCGGCAGTCGCGGAGGATCTTCCAGTTCTTCATGCGGGCGAAGACGTGCTCGACCCGGGCGCGGACCTGCTTGTGGGATTTGTTGTGGGCTTCCTTCCAATCGGGCAGCTCCTCGGCCTTGCGGCGCCGGTGAGGCATCACGAGTCCGGTGCCCGGATAGCCGCCGTCGGCGATGGTGAGGGTCGTGCCAACGGCAGCCTTGGCCCCTGACCCCTCCCATGCCCTGCAGTCATTGCGGTTGCCGGGTAGCGGGCGTCCCACCAGGACGACGTGGCGGGTGTCGGCGTCAATGACGACCTGGTGGTTGGTGGAGTACCGATAGTTCTTGGACCGCTCGGCGATGGTGTGGTCCCGGGTAGGCACGAGCGTCCCGTCCACGATCAGTACGGTGCCCTTGTCGAAAGACCTGCGTGGCCGGAGCGCGATCATCGGCCCGAGATGGTCGATGATCCGGTCTGCTGCGGACTTCGACACACCGAAGAGCAGCGCGAGCTGCCGCATCGTCAAGTTTGTTCGCCAGTAAGCCGCGACCAGCAGCGTCCGGTCCTCCAGAGGCAGGCTCCACGGCCGCCCTCTACCAACGGTGTCCGCACCCTCACGCCGCAGAACCGTCACCAGCTTGCCGAAGGAACGCTGGCTCAGCCCGGTGAACGGGGCTATCCAGGACGGCTGCGATGCCGTAATCACACCAGTCACAACTGGATCATCCCAGTTGCCGCTGCCGCCCCATGCCCTCGATTCTGCGTGAGGAGGTTCGTCCCCTCCGAGATGCGAGGAATTCTGCACCGAAAGCCTGACGCACCGATGAGTTTCCTGCGCTGCGGGGGTCCTATTGGCAGCAACGCACACCACAGCAGTACGGACCCTACTTACAGCTCGTTTCACAATGAGGGTGACGAGGAGCTTGCTGTCAAGCTCGACCTCGTCCGTAAGATCGCTCCATGCCTGCTGACAAACGTGTAACTCGGTCCATGTGTCGCGTCCAGCCGATATCAGATCCTCGGCCGATGTCGGAGCTGCCTCAGCGGATCTGGTCAGATGAGGACTGGGAGCGAATCCAGCGTGGCTACGGGGCGCAGGACATGGACGAGAAGTGGGACGTCTTCACAGAGGGTGAGGTCGTCTTCTTCCATCGAAGCTGGACCGGTTACGGAGTCTTCGCGGCGACCTTCGCACCGGTTGATAGTGGTGGATGGCGAATCGCCAGCGTCGTGGTTGAGCGTGATGGCGAACGCTACGGAGGCTCGGACGACGCCTACGACTGCGTCATGCTTGAGTTGGTGATCACTGCCATTGTGCTTGGCGAACCAGCGCCGAAGCTCCGATCGAGGCTGGTGGAGTTGACCCGTCGAAAGTCACGCTCCGCTGATGCCCCGGCCGGCGTGATTCAGCACAGCGCCTTGGGACTGCGCTCAGACTCCAACTGATCGTTCCAGGATGAGTTCGCCGCGGGGCTTGGCGGTCGGGTCTGGTGGCGGCAGAGTGGTGCAGGTGTCGGATGATCTTGTGCCTGATGACCTGTGGGAACGCGTCGCCCCATTGCTGCCACCCCGTCCGCCGCGGCGTCATCGGTATCCCGGACGCCTGCCCGCGGACGATCGTGCCGCCCTGCGAGGCATCGTTTACGTGCTGCGCAAGAATGTGAGCTGGAGGGACGTGCCTGCCGAGCGGACCGGGTGCAGTGGGGTGACGGCCTGGCGGCGGCTGCAGGACTGGACCGAGGCCGGCGTCTGGCCCCGACTGCACGAGGTTCTTCTGGCCGAGCTGCGCAGGGCGGGTCTGTTGGACATGGACGACTGCGCGATCGACGGCTCGCACGTCCGGGCCCTGAAAGGGGGGCTCACACTGGACCTTCGCCGGTCGACCGTGCGCGGCCGGGCAGCAAGCACCATCTGATCACCGACCGGCACGGCACCCCTCTCGCCGTCTCGCTGACCGGCGGAAACCGGCACGACGTCACCCAGCTGACGCCCCTGCTGGACGCGATCCCCCACATCCGCGGAGTCCGAGGGCGGCCTCGGCACCGGCCGGGTCGGCTGTTCGCCGACCGCGGCTACGACTACGACAAGTACCGGCGCATCCTCAGAGCCCGCGGCATCACACCGAAGATCGCCCGACGCGGCGTCCCGCACGGCTCCGGACTGGGCAAGACACGGTGGGTCGTCGAGCGGACCTTCGCCTGGCTCCGCCAGTTCAAACGCCTCCGCATCCGCTACGAGATACGCGCCGACCTCCACCTCGGGCTGCTTCAACTCGCCTGCAGCATCATCTGCTTGCGACGCCTACGAACCTCATTCTGAAACGATCAGTAACAGACGGACAACGACCGCGAGCTGGAGCAGTGGCTGGCAGACCCGAGCACCAGCATCCCGCTCAACGCCCGAGACCGGGGCCGGGCTCCTCGCGGCGAGGTGAACTGGCGGCGTGCCAGCATGCTCGCCACCAACGGCCGCACTCACGTATTGTTCGCCGCCGAGAACCGCTTGGGGCTCAAGCGGCGTCACCGCGTGCTCGCGTGGCTCGCCGACACCGGCCGCAGCCACACAGGCCCTGTACGTGTACCGTCCTTCGCTCCGCCCGCGGATGAGCGCCTCACTCACAACGACCGGGTCCTGCATGAATGGCTGGAAAACCAGGACAACTTGATTCCCGTCCACCCGGTAGACGATCAGGTCGCGTGGGCCGGTGAGCCGAACTGGACGGAACTGGCCCGACTTGTTTACGGGCAACCGAGCAACGTCTTCGGCCACGGCAACAAGGCCCGGGCCGAGCAACGGCGCCAGTGGGTCTGTGAGGTGGCCCGCGACCCGAACCTCACCATCGCGACGGATCACGGCCTCAACCTCCGCATGCTCCGGGCAGCCTGCTACGAACGAAAACCTCGAGCTGAAGAAGAAGACGTCCGTCCAGGGACAGCGCCGCATCGCCGCCCTGCCTACGTCGGGCCCCTGGCTGGAGTAACTCCGCAGGTGGGACGTCCACCGAGTCCTGTGCATCGTGACATTTACAGGTCACGGCTCTGTTGCGAGGGCAGACTGGATACTCGCGCTGGGCAGTCGGTGGGTGGCTTGCGGGTTGGGGGCGTTTGCCGGGTCCGCTACATGGGCCGCCACGCCGCTCTCATGAGCTGAAGCACATCCCCCAGTGGAATGCCGAGAGGCCGGGCTCTGGGTAGAGCGCGGCCTCTCGGGTGGTGACGTGGCACCTACCAGTAGGTACGCGTGATCTTGTCAGGCAGTCGCCCCTGCCGCTCCCCTTCCTGGAAGATCGCCGATGCCGCGATCAGGAAAGCACGGACGAGCTTCGGGTCCAGGCCGGGATTTTCCACGTTCCCGACGTTTTTGTCGAGGAGCATTTCGCCGAGGGTTATTCCCTCCAGCGTGCAGGGGCGGGCGACTGACCCCTCCGGGTCGATCAGGATGTTCCCGGTGACACCTTCTGCAGTTTCCCAGGCGTAGACGGATCCCACTTCGAGAGAAATGGTCTTCCTGCACGTCAGTGATGCTGTCACGGGGATTTCCACCAGTTCGCTCGAGCCAGGGGTTTGATCACCGGAATCCTATACCGTCCGCCGCGGGCGCATGTTCGTCCCAGGTGCGGCCGGCGTCCAAGGTCGCCTGATGGGCGCGGCGATAGTTCTGGTCGCCGTGCTGACGCATCCAGTTCGACTCGTACAGTTCATGCGCGAGCAGATCGAAATCGCTGGGATGCGGATTTCCGTTCTGGAGGCGTTCCCAGGCCCTGGCGATACGCGGATTGGCGTCGAATCGTAGAATTCCCGCGTCGAGCTGATGCGATTCGACGAACAGGTGGTTGTAGATCTGATTGATATCGGCCGCAGAATAACCGTGCGACGCCGCGGTCTGCGCCACCCGGTCGAGCTGGGCGTCGGCGCGGATCGCGGCATAGGCGTGGTCCGCCCATTCCAGCTCGAAGTCCATCTCGCTGCGCGGCCGCCGGAAGGACGAACCGCCGGACTGCAGCTCCCGCTCCGTGGCCACCGCGGTCCGCCGCCACCCGGTCAGCCCGCCGACCCCGGTGAGGACCAGCTGCTGGGCGAGTTCGTCGGCGGTCTCTGCGTACAGGTCGGCGAGCGCGTCGCAGCCCTGCTGCCGGAGCATGTACTCGGCCCGGTACAGCCGATAGGCGGGGCGGACGGGAAGGTACCTGTCGATGAACGCGCCCGCGCCACCGTTCTCACCTGTAAACGCGTCCTCCAAATCCCCGAGGAACACGAACGGCGACTTGGCGACGTCCACGAAGGCGTCGCCGAAGATGCCGAGCGCTTCGCCGAGGCTGTCGACTCGGTCATTGTTCGGGTCGTCGGGCGTCAGACCGCTGGGGTCGGTGAGCACGCTGGGCACGTTGTCGGCGTAGGCGTACGCGGAGACATACGGCGTCGACAGGTCCCTGTCGGCCGGGTCGGACCGCGTGAAGCGGCCGGTGGCGGTGTCGTACTGGCGGGCGTGCAGGTCGAGATTGCCGGTGCTGGTCTCGTACCGGGCGCCGGTGTACGACGGAGTGCTCGCGGGCGCCCCGCTGGTGGTGGTGTTCAGGACGCGGGTGCCGAACGAGTCGTAGGCCCAGCGCTGGTAGAGGGTCCCGGTACTGTCGGCAACGTCGACCGGGGAGCCCTGGGTGTCGTGGTGGTAGTAGAAGAGCGCCCCGGCGCCCGTTTTGGTGGCGGTGGGCTGGCCGAGGGGGTCGTAGCGGTAGGACTGCTTGACGGCCCAGGCGCTGTCGTACTCGGTGGCCAGGATGGGCAGGGGTGCGTTGGGGTCCCACTGGGTGCGGTTGGTGACCGCGCCGTCCTTGGCAGTGGTGACCTGGTTGCCGCTCGCGTCGTGGTCGTAGGTGTAGGCGGCGCCTGCGACGGTGGCGGCGGAGATCTGTCCGGCCAGGTCGTAGGTGTAGGTGTCGGCGCCGGCCTTGGTCCGGTTGCCCTCGGCGTCGTGGTCGTAGGCTGTGGTCGCGATGCCGGTGGTGGTCGAGGTGAGCTGGTCGGCCGCGTCATAGGTGTAGCTGGTCGAGGCGGTGCCCAGGGTGGAGGTCAGCCGGTTGCCGACTTTGTCGTAGGTGTAGGACGTGGTGCGGCTGGCGGCGCAGCCGGTGACCCAGGGCTGCGGCGCGCAGCCGGAGGTGAGCCGGCCGACCGCGTCATAGGTGAGGTCGTAGCCGCCGGTGCCGACGCTGGCCCGGGTGACCTCCACGCGCGAGGGCAGGCCCGCCGCGGACAGTGTCAGCGCCGTCTTGGTGACCGTGGCGCCCGCCTTGGTGGCGGTCACCGCCGTGACCCGGCCCGCCCGGTCGTAGGTGCGGTTCTCGGTCTCGGTGTTGGGCAGGGCCGACGTGACCAGGTTGCCCGCCGGGTCCCAGGTGTACGTGGTGGTCTTGCCGTCGGCCGCCATCGTCGCGGTGTTGCCGTCGGCGTCGTACGTGTACGTGATCGTGTTGCCGTCGGAGTACTTGCGGGTGAGCATCTGCCCGGCAGCGTCGTAGGTGTAGGCGAAGCCACGCGTCTTGGTCAGATTGCCGACCGCGTCGTAGACAAAGTCCTCGGAGATCTTGGAGTTCGCGCGGGCGGTCAACTGCCCGGCGTCGTCGTAGCCGAAGGTCGCGTCGGGGGTGGCGTCCGAGTAGTCGATCTTGGTGAGCAGACCGCGCGGGTCGTACGCGTAGCCGGTGGTGCCGCGGGGCGTGGTCTTCCCGGTGACGTTGCCCTCCGCGTCGTATGCGTAGGTCGTCTTCCGTTCCAGTGGGTCGGTGACCGAAGTGAGGCGGTGCACCGCGTCGTAGCCGTACGCGGTGACGTGGCCGTTGGCGTCGGTGCGCTCGGTGAGGTTGCCGAGCTTGTCGTGACCGTAGGCGGTTACCGCGCCGTCGGGGGCGGTGACCTTGATCAGCTGGTCCAGGTCGTCGTAGCCGTAAGAGGTGGTGCGCCCATCAGCGTCCTTGCGTCCGACGACCTTGCCGAGGGCGTCGTAGGCGGTGGTGGTGACGCCGCCGAGCGGGCCGGTGACCTTGGTGGGGTTGCCCGCCGGGTCGTAGCCATACGTTGTCGTGTACTGGGCGGGGTCGGCGCCGGTGCCGTTGCCGCGCGGATCGACCGCGGTGGCTCGGCGGCCGTCGCCGTCGTAGGTCCAGCTCGACTTGTGACCGAGCGGGGAGGTGCGGCTGAGCAGGTTGCCTTCGGTGTCGTAGGCGTAAGTCGTGGTCTTGCTCAGCTGGTCGGTGCTGCTGCTGAGGCGGTTGTTCTTGTCGTAGACGGCGGTGGTCGTCTTGCCTGCGGCGTCGGTGGTCTTGGTGACATTGTTGTTGGCGTCGTAGGTGTAGCCGGTGGTGTGGCCCAGCGGGTCCGTGACCACGAGCGGCCGGTTGATCGCGTCGTAGGTCCTCTTCGTCGTCGCGCCCGTGGGACCGGTGGTCTCGGTGAGGTTGCCAGCCGCGTCGTACACGTAGGACGTGGTGTAGGCGGCCGGGTCGGCGCCGGAGTCGTTCCCGCGCGGCGAGACGCTGCTGAGCAGCCGACCGACCTTGTCGTACATGTAGGTGGTTCGGCCGCCGGCCGCGTCGGTCTCGGAGGCGAGCCGTCCGCTCGCGTCGTAGGTGCGGGTGAGGGACTTGCCAGCCTGGTCAATGGTCCGGGTCAGGTTCCCCGCGTTGTCGTAGCCGAGGGTGGCGGTGTCGCCCGCAGGGTTGCGCACCGATGTCAACTGCTCTGCGCCGTTGTACTCGTAGGTCGTCGTACGGCCCAGGGCGTCCGTGGCCGAGCTGAGCAGACCACGGCCGTCGTAGGTGTACTTCGTGGTGTACGCGGCCGGGTCGGCACCGGAGACGTTGCCGCGCGGGTCCGTCCTGGTCAGGACGCGGCCCGCCTTGTCATAAGTGAACGTCGTCTTCGCACCCAGCGGGGTGGTGACCGACGTCCGGTTGCCCGCGGCGTCGTACCCGTACGTGGTGACCTTGCCGCGCGGGCTCGTCACGGTCTCCAGCGAGCCGAGCGCGGTGTATGTGTAGAGGGTCTTGCCGCCCGTCGGGTCCGTCGCCGACGTCAGCCGGTTCGCGGTGTAAGCGTATGTCGTCTTGTTGCCGCGGCCGTCAGTGTGGCTCGTGAGGTTGCCCGCGGTGTCGTAGCCCCAACTCTCCTTGTAGCCGAGCGCAACCGGCGCAGTGCGGGTGAGCATCCGCCCCGCGGTGTCGTACGTCATCGCTGTGGTGTTGCCGCGCCGGTCGGTGATGGCGGCCGGGCGCAGCTGACGGTTGTAGTCGTAGGTGATGCTCTTGCCGTACGGGTCGATCGTCTCCATCAGGACGTTGCTGGCGTAGACGTCGGTCCACACGCCGCCGTCGGGTGCGGTGGTGTGCGACTCGCTCTTGCCGTCCCAGGTGAACGTGGTGGTCTTGCTGTTCTGGTCGGTCTGGGACTTGATACGGCCCGCGCTGTCGTAGACATTGCTGACTTTGCCGCCGGCCGGGTCGGTGTAGGACGACAGCCGCTTCTTCGTGTCATACGCGTACGAGGACGTCCTGCCGGCCGGGTCGGTGACCGAGGTCAGCAGACCGTCGGTGTAGCCGTACGAGACCGATGTACCGTCCGGCAGGCCCACCTTGGACAGCAGTCCGTCGGCGCTTGGTGTGAAGGAGGTGGTGCGACCGGCGGCGTCCTTGACGGAGGCGAGCTTGCTTGACGCGTACGTCAGGCTCAGGCCCTTGCCCGCCGCGCTGACCACCGAGGTCAGCAGACCGGCACTGTCGAAGGTCCGCACAGTGTGGTCCGGGGTGGTGACCGTGTACGTACTCGTCCCCTTGACCAGCTTGGCCGTCGTGCCCGCCGGGGCGGTGTACGTGCCGTCGCTCGCCTGCGTGAACACGAATGACGCCCCGTCACCCGTCCGGTATGTCGCCTTCCCCGTCGCGAGGGTCAGCCGCGCGTCGAACGGCGTCGCCCAGCCGCGCCCCAGCAGACCGGTGGAGGTCGAGTCCGACCGATAGGTGCGCTCCAGGGTCAGCGGCACCCCCGGACCCGTCAGAGAGGCGTCGATGAGTTGCTCGTAGAACATGCCGGTCGCCGTGTTGACCGGGTCGGCGCGGTGGGCCTGGGCGTAACAGGTGCAGATGCCCGCCGCTGCGCCGGGAATGCCGGGCGTGTAGAAAGCCCCCACCAGTGGCGAGGTGGTCCCGCCCGGGCTTGAGCCGTCGGCGTTGTTCAGGAAGACCCAGGCGTAGTACTTCTTGCCGTCCTCCAGGATTCCGCCCAGTTCACCGCCGGCCCACCAGAAGCACTGGTCAGTGGGGTAGGAGTTGCTCGACCACCAGTCGTAGCACCAGGCGCCGGTGTCCGGGGTGTCCCCGCTGGGGTCATCGGTGGACTTCTTGATCTCTTGCTGAACGACGGGGGAGCCCGCTTCGTCCAGGACATACAGCCACATCCCGGTGTACGTCGATCCCCGCTGCGGCAGCTTCACCTGCCCGCCGATCGACAGCATGCCGGGGTACGCGGTCGCCCAGGCCGACACCGAAACCGGGTTCCCGGGCGCGGCGGCGAGGCGCTGCGCAGCCGCGCCCGCCTCGGCGCCGGGGCCACGCTTGATGCGCTCCGTGTCCGGCCGCCCGTGAGGGGTGCCCTTGGCTTTGCGCTCCGGCGCGTTCATGTAGCCCCGCATGGGCGACAGTTCGTGCCGGTCCTTCGCGACCTGCTTGCGGCGCTCGGCCAGCGTCATCGCCTGGGGCGGATCGGGCAGGTCCTCGGCCGTACGGGCCTTGACCTGGGCGACGCCCGCCGCAGCACCGCCCGGTCGGTCCCGGGGAGCCGCCCAAGACGGGGCGGCAGCCGATATCGCAAGGAGGATGAAGGCCAGGAAGGCCGTGACGAGTCTTCGCGCTTGTGTGCGCATGATGAATCACCTGTGAGGCAGCAGTGAGCAGAGACTCAGTGATGTTGATCCACAAAGCGTCCGCAGTAACGCGCGGTACGAAATGCGGCTGGATTGCAGCGGCAACGCTGAAGTGATGAGAGGGGAAGCACCTGGTCACGAGGGCGGGCAGGTGCTCAAATTGGCGTGGACGCGACGACGCGAGCGGGCCGGTGCACGTGAACGCACCATTACCGGTGGAGGGCTGGGCAGAGGACAGCCCTCCACCGGACGAGGCAACCTAGGTCGCGAGGCCGCCACGGACGGCGCTGCAAGGCCGGCCCGGGATCAGACACAAGGGCCGAGCGCGCACGGGGGGCCTCGACACGCGACCCACCTGGTGACTCGGAATAGAGGACTGGCCGATCCCTCCGCACTTAGAGCGTGTCCTACATGGCCAGTTGGCGGTTGTGCTGTTCATGGGAAGTGGAGGGTGGGGATGGATTGTTCCGGACGGACTGTGGGAGATAGCGAGGCCGTTACTGCCGTCGGCCAGAGTGCGGCCGCAGGGCGGCGGGGTCGCGAACATCGATGATGAGGCGGTCTTCGCGGCGATCATCTACGTACTGGTCAGCGGATGCGCCTGGCGGGCCCTGCCGCCGTGCTTCGGTGCGTCGAAGTCGACCGTGCACCGACGGTTCGTCATCTGGTCGAGAGCCGGGGTGTGGGGCCGGCTGCATGAGAAGATTCTGCAGCTCCTGGATGAACGGGACTTGATCGATCTGTCCCGGGCGGTCCTGGACTCCGCGCACGTGCGCGCTAAAAAGGGGGCGAACTTGCAGGTCCGAGCCCCGTGGACCGGGGCAAGCCGGGTTCCAGGATGCACGTCCTGTCCGACGCGGACGGACTGCCCCTACGCGTCGGGCTCTCCGCGGCCAACACCCACGACAGCCTCGCGCTGAAGCCCATGCTGTCCCATTTCCACATGGGACACGAATCCCACGCGACGGAATCGAAGCCCGGCCGCCTTCACGCCGATAAGGCGTACGACGTCCCCCACCTGCGGCGATGGCTCTGGGGTAAGCACATCGGAGTCCGCATCGCCCGCAAAGGCATCGAATCCAGCGAGCGGCTCGGCCGCCGCAGATGGGTCATCGAGCGCACCATGTCCTGGCTGACCGGCTACCGCAGACTCAACCACCCCTACGAGCGGAAACCAGGCAACTACCTGGCCTTTCTCGGACTGGCAGCCGCTCTCTGCTGCTACAAACGATTCCTCAAACTGACCATGCAGGACACGCTCTAAGGCCCGTGAAGGCCCGTGTCCGACTGCGGGAGACGGCCGGGCTCCCGTCGGCCGCGCGCGGCCCCGCCGCCACGTTCGCGGACCGTCTCGGCGTACTGGCGGCCAGGATGCGCGAGGTGTCGAAGGCCCGTACGGAGCAGGAGTTCCGGGAGCGGATGGCGAGCACCGGGGAGGGTGACGGGACCGAGGAGGAAGGACGGATGCGGGCCGCCGTCGGGCTGCCCGCACCGGGCACGGGCGACATGGCCGGGTGAGCCCGCACCTCCGTCCTTGACCCTCCCCTTGCACGGTGGCTCTCGCGCCGAAGCGCCGTACGCAGGACACTTGGTCCTGACGTCGGGTCACCGACCCCCGGCGGCGCAGGACATCGGACGCAGCTCTCGGAGGGGGACACACATGCGGGACAGCCATCGGGCGGAAGCCGAAAGGCTGTTGGTGCGGGCCGTGGAGGAGGAGGCGCGTCGCACGGGTGGCCGGACGGACCCCGGTGTGCTGATGGCGCGGGCGCGGGCGGCTCTGGACACCATCGCGGCGGGGGCGGGCGAGGAGTACGCCGCGTACACGCAGGCACTCGACGCGGCGGCGGCCGGTGACCGTCCCCTCTCCGAGCGGCTCAGCCGGGAGGCGCTGGGGACTCCACTGCTGGTCACAGGGGTCGCGGCCGTCGCCGCGTTCGGGGCGGATCTGGCGTTCGGCACGACCACCGGTCCCGCCCTCGGCGCGGGCGCGGTCGTCGCGGTGGCCGGCGCCGCGACGACCGTGGCGAAGGCGACCGCCTCGCACTGGCCCGCCGCCCACCGCCGCGCCGGAGCGGCCGGACAGCCGGGCGGGGCCGAGCAGTTGCGGCTCCAGTGGCTTTCCGCGCTGGAGGTACGGGGCATCCGCCCGTATCTGGACCAGCAGCGGATGCTCACCCCCACCACCCGCGCGTCCCAGCAGAGAAAGCCCTCTGTCGTACGGCAGTTGCGCGGCGGTGACCGCAGTGCAGCCGCCCGTGCCCGGGTCGTGCTGGAGCAGTCCTTCGGCCATCTGCCCAGCACCGAAGGGCCGTTCACCGGCCGGCGGGCCGAGCTGGGACAGATCGCCCAGTGGGTGCACGCCGCCCGCGCCTCCACGCGGACCCGCCCCACCGTCGTCGTGCTGCACGGCGAACCGGGGTCCGGACGCACGACGCTCGCGGTGCGGGCGGCGCACGCGCTCAAGGACCAGTTCAAGGGCGCCTGCGTGGTCGACCTGCGGGGCCAGGTCAGCGGGGAGAGTCCGCTGCCGACCCGGGACGCCCTGCTCCACCTCCTCAACCGGCTGGGCGCCCCGCGCGAGCAGCTCCTCTTCCGGGACGGCACCACGCCCGGAGCCCCCGCCCGACGCGACGGGGCTCCCGGCAACTCCGGTCCCGCGCAGGCGGCGGCGTACGGGAAGTCCGCCGCCGAACAGCATGTGCGGCGCCTCGGCGAGCTGTACCACCAGCACCTCACCGGGACCCCCGTCACCATCGTGCTGGACGACGCGACCGACGCCGAGCAGGTCCGCACCCTGATCCCGGAGCGCTCCGACAGCCTGGTCATCATCACCGCCCGGGAGCCGCTGGAGCTGCCCGAGGACGTGCCGGCCTGGGTGCACCACCTGCCGGTCGGCCCGCTGGACGCGGGAGGCGCCGAGGAGCTGCTGCGCGAGGTGGCCGGGGGCGAGGAGTCGGGGCCGTACGACTATCCGGCCACCGACGCCGTCGTGGAGCTGTGCGGCGGGCTGCCGCTGGCGCTGCGGGTGGCCGCGTCCGCGCTCGGGGCCCGTACCCGCAGTGCGCTCGCGGAGGACCTGCGGGCGTACGGTCCGGTCTCCCCCGTGGACCGGACCCTGTGGCTGCGCTACACCGACCAGAACGAGGCGGCCCGCCGGCTGCTGCGGCGGCTCGCGCTGGCGGGCCGGGCCAGCCTCGGGGCGGCGGCCGCCGCTGCCCTGCTGGCGGCCGATGAGCAGGAGGCCGGGCGGCGGCTGGAGGAGCTGACCCGGGCCGGGCTGCTCACCCACGTTCGGGGCTCGCGCTACCGGCTCCACGACCTCGTGAGGGGCTTCGCCCTGGCCCGGCTCCTGGACGAGGAGGAGCCCGCCGAGCGGGCAGCCGCCCATGAGCGGCTGCTGACGAGCTACGCGGAGCTGGCGAACGCCGTGATCCGCATGGTCGACGGGAAGATGTCGACCCGGGCCGGACAGTTCGGCTCGCACGGCTTCGGTTCGCTGGACTCGGCGCTGCGCTGGCTGGACGACGAGTCCAGCTTCATCACCTCCGCGCTGCGCCACACCGAGGGCGTCGACCAGTCCACCGTCCTGAACCTCCTGGGCGCGTTGTGCGACTACTGCCTGCTGCGCGGCGACCTCTACCGGCTGGGTGAGATCAGCGAGCTGACGCGCTCCGTCGACCAGGGGCTGCTGGAGCGCTCGGTGCAGTGGCGTACGGGGATCGCGGCGCGGCAGCTCGGTGAGCTGGACAAGGCCCGCACCACGCTCTCCTCGGTGGTCGGCCTCTACCGGGAGGCGGACAACGACGCGGGCGCGGCCCTCGCCCTCTGCTCGCTCGGCATCACCCTGCACCACCAGGGCAACCTCACCGAGGCCGCCGCCCGGCTCGGGGAGGCGCTGGAGCTCCAGGCCTCCGCCTCGCAGGCCGAGGACCGGGCCTGGACCCTGCACGCGCTGGCGGCCGTCGAACGCGACCGGGGCAACCTGGCCCGCGCGCTCGCCCTGCTGGACACCGCGCTCACCCTGCACCGCGAGGGCGAGTCGCTGCACGGGGAGGCGTGGACGCGCTTCCAGCTCGGCCAGGTCCGCCTCCGTACCGGCGAGGTGGCGGCGGCCGAGGAGGCCCTGTCCACCGCCCTGGAGCTGTACGGCCGCACCCGCGACGGGCGCGGCGAGGCCTGGGCCATCACCCAGCTCGCCCGGGCCCGGCTGCTGGACGGCGACCCGGAGGCCGCCCTGGAGCAGCTCCGCGACGCGCTGGCCCGGCACCGGGACAACGAGGACGCGCGCGGTGAGGCGTGGACGCTGTACTACCTGGGCCAGGCGCTGGAGGAGGCCGGCGACACCGTGGAGGCCGTACGGGAGCTGGAGCGGGCCCGGACGATGTTCTCCCGGATGCGGGACGTGTACGGGCTCGCCTGCGCCCGCCACCACTCGGGCCGGGTCACCCGCGACCAGCGGGCCGCGCAGACGGGGAACCTGCGCAATTCGGGGTTCGCCCGGCAGCTCCTGATGGACGCGCGGGCCGACTTCCGGCGCATCGGGGTGGCGCACGGGGAGGCGTGGGCCTGCCTGGAGCTGGCGCTGATCGACGCGGGCAACGGCCGGGCGGCCCAGGCGCTCGCGCTGTGCGACGAGGCGGTGGAGCTGTTCGTCTCGTACGGGGACGAGCGCGGGCGCGACTGGGCCCGGTTCCTGCGGTGCACGCTGCTGCCGTACGCCTCGCCGGGCGGCAGCGAGGTGGGCACGGTGGTGGCCCAGCAGGAGCTGGCGGAGCTGGCCGCCGCGCACCACCCGGCCCGGGACTCCGGTCTCGAGCGGTGCGCGGAGACGTTCGCGGTGGTCCTGAGCCGGGGTGTGGACCTGGAGGACGGCTGGCAGGCGTGGCGGCTCGGCCTGATCCCGACCCGCCACTCCCGCGAGGTCATGGGCGTGCGGACCTCTGCCGGCCCGTCCGGCGTCTGAGGACGGAAGCCCGCGTCCCGGGGCCCCTGGCCTACTTCTCGGCGGTCACGCCGGGGGCCCCGCTCTCGGCGGCCGGATCAGGCGCCTCCTCGAAGTTGACCCGCCCCATGTGCCGGTTCATCGACTTCATCAGCTGCCACACCCCGATGGCGAGGGCGGCGAAGACGAGGAACCCGAGAACGCCGGGGGTGACCTTGTTCTTGTCGAGTTCGGCGGCGAGCGGGACGACGTGCGTCAGTGCCTGGGTCGCGTACATATCAGGCATTGTCGCGGATGCCCGCGAAGAGGTCGCTCTCGGGGAGGGAGGTATCGACCAGAGACTTCGCCAGCTCGTACTCCTCGGTCGGCCAGACCTCCCGCTGGATCTCCATCGGAACGCGGAACCAGCCGCCCTCCGGATCGATCTGCGTGGCGTGCGCGATCAGCGCCTTGTCGCGGATCTCGTAGAACTCGTCGCAGGGAACGTGCGTGGTCAGCGTGCGTTCGACGCGCTCGAACTCCTTCCACCGCTCCAGCCACTCCCCGTACGGCGACTCCAGGCCGCGCGCCAGGAGCGCCTCGTGCAGCGCGACGGTGCGCGGCCGGTTGAAGCCCTGGTTGTAGTAGAGCTTCCGCGGCGTCCAGACCGGCCCGAACTCGTCCTCCGGGAAGGCCTCCGCGTCGGCCGCACCGTCGAACGCGATCATCGAGATCGTGTGCGTCATGATGTGGTCGGGGTGCGGGTAGCCGCCGTTCTCGTCGTACGTGGTGATGACCTGCGGCCGGAACGCGCGGATCTTCGCCACCAGCCGCCCGGCCGCGACCTGGGGGTCCTCCAGCGCGAAGCAGCCCTCCGGCAGCGGCGGCAGCGGGTCTCCCTCGGGGAGGCCGGAGTCGACGAAACCGAGCCACTCCTGCTGGACGCCCAGGATCTCCCGGGCCTCGTCCATCTCCTTCTTGCGCACCTCGTGGATGTTCTTCTCGATGTACGCGTCGCCCTGGAGCTTCGGGTTGAGGATGGAGCCGCGCTCGCCCCCCGTGCAGGTCACGACCAGCACGTCCACCCCCTCGGACACGTACTTGGCCATGGTGGCCGCGCCCTTGCTCGACTCGTCGTCGGGGTGGGCGTGAACGGCCATCAGTCGCAGCTGCTCAGTCAAAGCTCGATCCTCAGTGATGTGGTCGCGATGTGATGTGACCGCGGTGGGTCGCCAGGGAGAGAGTGCCATCACCCTGGTGGTCGTTGTCCTGCCTCTTTCGTGGTCCTGCTGTTCCGCTCCGGGGCGCGGTCGGACGACGAACCGGGGACTTCTATAGTGACCGAACGGGGAGGTGGAAAATTCCTCGTTGCCCGGACCGGAGGGAAAGATCATGACGGCGGTTCGCGAAGCCACGCCCGCGGGGCGGTACGGCAGGACCGACGACCAGCGTGCGGACCGCAGGCTGAAGATCGTCGGTTCGGTGCTGGGCGTCGCGCTGCTCGGCGTGGTCGGCTGGATCGGCTACGGCTATGTGACCGGCCAGGGCATCAGCGCCGAGCTGATCAAGTTCGACATCGTCTCCGACACACGGACCGAGGCCCACCTCGAAGTGCGCAAGGGCAGCGAGGTCGACGGCTACTGCACCGTACGGGCCCTGAGCAAGGACGGCAGCGAGGTCGGCCGCAAGGAGGCCCGCTTCGGCCCCGGTGCGAGCCGGATCGACGAGCTCCTCGTGATGCGGACCCGGGCCCGGGCCACCGCGGTGGAGCTCACGGGCTGCACGGGCGGCGACTCTCCCGCCGGCTGACCGTCCGACGGCGGACTTTTCGCCGCGCCCGATCCAGTGCACCCCTGCTGACCTGGGCCTTCCCTCGGCCGGGCAGTCCACCCGGACGTGTGACGGTTTACCTTCTCCCCCTTTTCCTGGGGAATTGTTAGGCTCGTGGTTTCGCCCACCCGAGGAAGTACATGCTTCCGGGTAGGGCGATCCTTTGTATTCCCAGTACCGACGAGGAGCACCTGTGACCCAGACCAGCGAAAACGTCACCTGGCTCACGCAGGAGGCGTACAACCAGCTCAAGGCCGAGCTGGAGTACCTGTCTGGTCCCGCGCGCACGGAGATCGCCGTCAAGATCGCGGCGGCCCGTGAGGAGGGTGACCTCCGGGAGAACGGCGGGTACCACGCGGCCAAGGAGGAGCAGGGCAAGATGGAGCTGCGCGTGCGGCAGCTCACCCAGCTCCTGGAGCACGCGAAGGTCGGCGAGGCGCCGGCCGACGACGGCGTGGTCGAGCCCGGCATGGTCGTGACGATCGCCTTCGACGGCGACGAGGACGACACGACGACGTTCCTGCTCGCCTCCCGCGAGTACGCCAGCGGGGACATCGAGACGTACTCCCCGCAGTCCCCGCTCGGTATCGGCGTGAACGGCAAGCGGACCGGCGACAACGCGGAGTACGAGCTGCCGAACGGCAGGACGGCCACGGTGAAGATCCTCGCCGCGAAGCCGTACACGGGCTGACGCCCGGCCCGCCCCGACGCACACGACGCGGGACCCCGGCCCTCTCGGAGGGCCGGGGTCCCGCGTCGTCGCGTCTTGCTGGGATGGCTCAGGCGGTCGCCGAGCGGTACTTGCGGACCGCCAGGGTCCGGAACACCACGATGATCACGACCGACCAGATGACCGAGGCGAGGATCGGGTGCTCCATCGGCCATGCCCCGGTGACCGACTTCGGCACGCCCGGCATCGTGTTGCCGAAGAGCTGGCGGGCGCCCGCCACCGTGGCGCTGAAGGGGTTCCACTCGGCGACGTGCTGGAGGAACGTCGGCATGCCGGTGACCGGCACGAAGGCGTTCGAGATGAACGTCAGCGGGAAGAGCCAGATCAGCCCGCCGGAGGTGGCCGCCTCGGGGGTGCGTACGGAGAGGCCGATCAGGGCCCCGATCCAGGAGAAGGCGTAGCCGAGCAGGAGCAGCAGCAGGAAGCCGCCGATCACCTTGCCGAGGTTCTCGTGGGTGCGCCAGCCGACGATCAGGGCGACCCCGGCGAGCACGACGAGCGTGAGCGTGGTCTGTACGAGGTCGGCGAGCGTACGTCCGGTGAGGACGGCGCCCCGGGCCATCGGCAGCGACCGGAAGCGGTCGATGAGCCCCTTGTGCATGTCGTCGGCGATGCCCGCGCCGGCGCCCGCGGTGGCGAAGGTGACGGTCTGGGCGAAGATGCCCGCCATCAGGAACTCCTTGTACAGCTGCGGGTCGGTGGAGCCGCCGATGCTGATGGAGCCGCCGAAGACGTACGTGAACAGCACCACGAACATGATCGGCTGGATGAGCCCGAAGATCACCATCTCGGGGATCCGGGTCATCCTGATCAGGTTCCGCTTGGCGACGACGAGCGAGTCCTTGACGGACTGGACCATGCCGCCGGAGGGGCGGGGGGCCAGGACGGGGGCGTCCTTGGTGGTGACGCTCACGGGGTCTCCTCCTTGCCGTCGTTGTCGTGGGCCTCGGCCGCGTGGCCCGTGAGCGAGAGGAAGACGTCGTCCAGGGTCGGGCGGCGCAGGGCGATGTCGTCGATCTCCACGCCGCTGCCGTCCAGCTCGCGGATGATCTCGGCGAGCAGCTTGGCCCCGCCGCTCACCGGGACGGTCAGCTTGCGCGAGAGCCGTACGACGCTGACCTCGCCCTTGCCGAGGGTGGTCAGCACGGAACGGGCGGGTTCGATCTCGTCGGGGCGGTGCACGACGACCTCGACGCGCTCGCCGCCGGTGCGGGCCTTGAGCTCGTCGGAGGTGCCGCGGGCGATGACCTGACCGTGGTCGATGACGCAGATGTCGTTGGCGAGGCGGTCGGCCTCCTCCAGGTACTGCGTGGTCAGCAGCAGCGTCGTACCGCCCGCCACCAGGTCCTCGATGACGTCCCAGAGCTGCTGCCGGTTGCGCGGGTCGAGGCCGGTGGTCGGCTCGTCCATGAACATCACGGGCGGCGAGACGACCAGGGCGGCCGCGAGGTCGAGGCGGCGGCGCATGCCGCCGGAGTACGTCTTGGCCGTACGGTCGGCGGCGTCGGCGAGGTTGAACCGCTCCAGCAGGACGCCCGCCCGGGCCTTCGCGTCGCGGGCGCTCATCTGGTAGAGCTGCCCGACCATCTGGAGGTTCTCGCGGCCGGTCAGATACTCGTCGACCGCGGCGAACTGCCCGGAGAGCCCGATGGAGCGGCGTACCTCGTTGGGCTTCTTCAGCACATCGATCCCGGCCACGAACGCAGCTCCGCTGTCGGGGCGCAGGAGGGTGGTCAGGACCCGTACGGCGGTCGTCTTGCCCGCGCCGTTGGGTCCGAGCAGCCCGAGGACGGTGCCCTCGGGAACATCGAGGTCGACCCCGTCCAGGGCTCGTACGTCACCGAAGGTCTTCACCAGGCCTTCGGCGTGGATCGCACCTGGCATAGAGGGACTCCCCCGTCGCTCGTTCTGGGTACGTGCGCGCCACGTGGCTTCTCGTCACCTGGCTTCGGGAGTGATCCTAGGATTCGCGGGGCCTCACCGCGCGGTGAATATCGAGAGCCGGCCAAGCTAGCGGAATCCGGACGGTCAGCCGATGACCCGGTACCCCTCCGCGCGCAGCGCCGCCTCGACCTCTTCGCAGTGGCGGGGGCCCTTGGTCTCCAGGTGGAGGTCCACCTCCACCTCGGTCAGGCCCAGGCGCGGGTCGGTGCGCACATGGCCGATGTCCAGCACATTGGCGTCGGCCACGGTCAGTGCGGCCAGCAGGGTGGCCAGGGCCCCCGGGCGGTCGGTGAGCCGCAGCCGCAGGCTGAGGTAGCGGCCGGCGGCGGACATCCCGTGGCGCAGGACGCGCTGCATCAGCAGCGGGTCCACGTTGCCGCCCGAGAGCACCGCCACCACCGGCCCCCGGAACGCCGCCGGGTCGCTGAGCAGCGCGGCCACCGGGCTCGCCCCGGCCGGCTCCACCACCAGCTTGGCCCGCTCCAGGCAGAGCAGCAGCGCGCTGGAGAGCTCGTTCTCGGTGACGGTCCGCACCTCGTCGACCAGCTCCTCGATCACCGCGAAGGGGACGTCGCCGGGGCGCCCCACCTTGATGCCGTCGGCCATGGTGACCGGGTCGTCGAGGGAGACCGGGCGGCCGGCGGCGAGCGAGGGCGGGTAGGCGGCGGCGCCCTCGGCCTGGACGCCGACGATCCGGATGTCGGGGCGCAGCGCCTTGACCGCGACGGCGATCCCGGCCGCGAGTCCGCCGCCGCCGATACCGACGACGATGGTGCGGACCTCGGGGCACTGCTCCAGGATCTCCAGCCCGACCGTGCCCTGGCCCGCGATGATGTCGGGGTGGTCGAAGGGGTGGATGAAGACCGCGCCGGTCCGCTCCGCGTACTCCTGGGCGGCGGCCAGCGTCTCGTCGACGACCTGTCCGTGCAGCCGCACCTCGGCCCCGTACTCCTGGGTCGCGGCGACCTTGGGGAGCGGTGCGCCGACGGGCATGAAGACGGTGGAGCGCACACCGAGGAGGGAGGAGGCGAGCGCGACGCCCTGGGCGTGGTTCCCGGCGCTCGCGGCGACCACCCCGGCCGCCCGCTCCACCGGGGTGAGGCCGGAGATGCGGACGTAGGCGCCGCGCAGTTTGAAGGAGCCGGTGCGCTGGAGGTTCTCGCACTTGAGGTGGACGGGGGCGCCGACCAGCTCGGTCAGGTGCCGGCTGCCCTCCAGGGCGGTCACTCTGGCCACCCCGGACAGCATTTTCTGCGCGCCCCGGACATCGTCGAGGATCAGGGCCGGGTGCCGGGAGGTCGCGCGGAACATCATGCCCGCAAGTCTTGCAGCTCGGAGCGGTCGCGGCAGACTTGTCCCATGGCGGCCTGCGGTGGTGTCCGCAGGTTTGTGCGGCACTGGTACGCGTTGCCCCGGGGCCGCGTACTCTGTCCCCCACCCATCCGACACCGCACGAAGAGAGCTTCCAGCCATGCCCCCTCAGGACATGACGACTGCTGCGTCTCCTTCCGGGGGCACCGCCCCCGAACACCCGGGCCCCGACCGCCTGCTGGACTCCCTCCAGCACCAGGTGGCGGTCTTCGCCCGCCGTGCCGAGCAGACCCGCCTCGGCGGTGTCGGCCAGGTCCGCAACTCGATGGACCGGGCGGCGTACCTGCTGCTGAACCGCCTGGACAAGGAAGGCCCGATGGGCGTCAAGGCGCTCGCCGCGGGCATGGGGATCGACTCCTCGACCGTGACCCGGCAGGTGGCCCCGCTCGTGGACACCGGGCTGGTCAAGCGGACCTCGCACCCGGAGGACGGGCGGGCCGTCGTGCTCCAGCTCTCCCCGCGCGGCCAGGCCCGCCTGGAAGAGGTCCGCGCCTCCCGGCGTGAGCTGATGTCGCAGGTGACGGACGGCTGGACGCAGGAGGAACGGGACACCTTCTGCGCGCTGCTCACCCGGTTCAACGGTTCGCTGGCCGCCCGCCAGGCCGCGCACCAGCCGCCGGGCGACTGACCCCCGCGCCCGAGCCCTCCGGTCCCTGCCCCCGCCACGAGGGGCGGGGACCTTGCCGTACCCTTCGCGAAGAGTTGCCTGAAGGATACTTTTTAGAGGTAAGGGGCGGGACATGGCGCAACAGAAGAGCCCGAGGGGCCCGGTGGAGCTGCTCACCACCGACCGGGAGAAGGCCACCGCGGAGTGGATCGACGGTGTCGCCGGATCGCTCCAGGGCCGTATCAGCAAGGCGGAGCTCGACCGGGAGCTACGCGAACTGTACGAGGCCCTGGTGTCCGGACTGGCCGCGGGGGACGAGACCCGTGGTGAAAGCCTGTCCGAGGTGCGGGCGCTGCTGACGGAGCTGTCCCGCAACCGGGCCCGGCAGGGATTCACGCCCAGCGAGACGGCGATCAGCGTGCTGGCGCTGAAGCAGGCGCTGGAGCCGGTGATGCGCAACGACTCCACCGCGGACACCACCGCCTACCTGCGGCTGAGCCGCGTACTCGACGACCTGGCGCTCTACACCATCGAGACGTACACCCGCACCCGCGAGGAGATCATCAGCTCGCAGGCCGCCCAGCTCATGGAGCTTTCGACGCCCGTGGTGAAGCTCTGGGACGGCGTCATCGCCGTGCCCCTGGTGGGCACCCTGGACTCCGCCCGCACCCAGGTGGTGATGGAGAAGCTCCTCCAGGCGCTGGTGGACACCGGCTCCGAGCAGGCCATCATCGACATCACCGGGGTTCCCGCCGTGGACACCGAGGTCGCGCAGCACCTGCTCAAGACGGTCGTCGCGGCCCGGCTGATGGGCGCGGAGTGCACGGTCTCCGGTATCCGCCCGCAGATCGCGCAGACCATCGTGGCGCTCGGCATCGAATTCGGTGACATCGTCACCAAGGCGACCCTCGCCGACGCGCTCCAGCACGCGCTGAAGAGGTCCGGCGTCGATCTCGTCACCCGTCAGGGCGGCGAGCGATGACCGAGCGGGTACCGGTCCTGCGGATCGGTGACATCCTCCTCGTCTCGATCCAGGTGGATCTGGAGGACCAGACGGTCCTGGACCTCCAGGAGGACCTGGCGGAGCAGATCGTCGCGCGGTCCGCCCGGGGGGTCGTCATCGACATCACCGCGGTCGAGATCGTCGACTCGTTCGTCGGCCGTATGCTGGCCACGATCGCCTCCATCTCCCGGCTCCTCGACGCCGAGACCGTGGTCGTGGGCATGCGGCCCGCCGTGGCCATCACCCTCGTCGAGCTGGGACTGTCGCTGGGCGGGGTGCGTACGGCTCTCGACCTGGAGAAGGGACTCGCGCTGCTGCGCCGGTCTGCGACCGGTGCGGAACTGCCGTGAGCGTCCCCTGGGCGGTGGAGACACCACCGCAGACGCAGCCGATCACCCAGAACGACGACGTGGTCCGCTCCCGCCAGCAGGTCCGCACGTTCGCGCAGGCGTGCCGGCTCTCCCTGGTCGACCAGACGAAGTTCATCACGGCCGCCAGCGAACTGGCCCGGAACACCCTGGTGTACGGCGGTGGCGGCGAGATGCGGGCCGGGCCGGTGGAACGGCACGGGCGGCGCGGCGTCGCGGCCGTCTTCGAGGACTCCGGCCCCGGCATACCCGACACCGAACTGGCCCTCACCGACGGCTGGACCTCCGGCGGCGGGCTCGGGCTCGGGCTGAGCGGGGCGCGACGGCTGGTCGACGAGTTCTTCCTCGACACCGAGGTGGGGCGCGGCACCACCGTCACCATCATCAAGTGGGCGCGATGACGACGCCGACCGTGCTGGACCACGAGGACGTGGAGTGGTTCCGCGCCGCTCCCGAGATGCCATCGGCGGCCCGGGGCGCCGCCGCCACCCTGGCCCGGCGCATCGGACTGGACGCCTACCGGTCCTCCGAGGTCGCCCTCGCGGTCACCGAGGCGGCGACCAACCTCCAGCGCCACGCGAGCGACGGCGCGCTGCTGCTCCGCGTCCTGCGCACCCCGGAGCAGGCAGGTGTCGAGTTCGTCACCGTGGACACCGGCCCCGGCATGGCCGATGTCCAGGCGGCGCTGTCGGACGGCGCCTCCTCCGCCGGGACGCTGGGCATCGGGCTCGGCGCGGTGGCCCGGCTCGCCGACGCCTTCGACATCCACTCCCTGCCGGGCCGGGGCACGGTCATGGCCGCGCAGTTCTGGGCGCGCGAGGCCGGGGCGGCGCCGACCGGCGGTGTGCCGTCGGTCGCCTCGGGGCTGACCCGGCCCATCAGCGGCGAGACGAGCTGCGGCGACGCCTGGGCCGTACGCGTGGACGAAGGCGCTACGGAAGAGTCCCGCCCCTCCGGCGGCGGCTCCGCCCCGTCCGCCGAGCCGGCGGTCCTGGCCATGCTCTGCGACGGGCTGGGCCACGGACCGCTCGCCGCGCTCGCCTCCGAGGCCGCGGTGGCGGCGTTCCGGCGGAGCACGGCCCGCCACCCGGAGGGCCTGCTGCGCGACATCCACGCGGCGCTGCGCGGCACCCGGGGCGGCGCGGTGGCGGTGGCCCGGATCGAGCCGGCCCATGGGCGGCTCCTCTACTGCGGCATCGGGAACGTGAGCGGTGTGCTGCTCGGGCCCGAGTCGCGTAACGGGCTGCTGTCCGCACCGGGCATCGTCGGGCAGCAGATGCGCAGCCTGCGCACCTTCGAACTGCCCTTGAAGCCCGGCGGAGCGCTGGTCATGCACTCCGACGGGCTGACCGAGCGGTGGAAGGCCGACGACCTGCCCGGTCTGCTCCGGCACAGCCCGGCCGTGATGGCGGGCCAGCTGCTGCGCGAGGCGGGGGTCCGCCGCGACGACGCGGGGATCCTGGTCGTGAAGGGCGCCTGGTGAGCGGGGGCGTACCGGACCCGGCCATCCTCGCAGCGTACGAACTGACCACGGCGCAGGACGTCTTCGCCCTGCGCCGCACCGGCCAGAGCGCGGCGGCGGCCCTGGGGATGGACCGGCAGGACCAGATGCGCGTCGCCACCGCGCTGAGCGAGCTGGGCCGCGACCGGCTCGGCTGCGCGGGCCTGACCGTGTCCTTCGCCCTGCCGGTGGGCCGGGAGCCGGTGCTCTCGGTCGTCTTCGCGTGGACGGGCGGTACGAAGGCGGACCCGGATCTCGAACCGGCCGCCCGGCTGCTGCACCGCGTCCGCCACGAGCCCGCCGCCCCGGGGGGACGGATCGTCGCCGAGCATCCGCTGCCCGCGAGCTGGGCGGACGGGCCGGACGTACGGCGCGGGGCGCGGGAGGCGCTGAGCCGGCACGCCTCCCCGACCCTCTCCGACGACCTGCGGGCCCAGACCCGCGACCTGATCACCGCCCTGGAGGAGACCCGGGCCCAGCGCGAGGAGATGCGCCGGCTCAACGAGGAGCTGGAGGAGACCAACCGGGGCGTCCTGGCCCTGTACACCGAGCTGTCGCAGGAGCTGGAGGAGACCAACAGCGGGGTCGTGGCCCTCCACGCCGAGCTGGAGGAGAAGTCCGCGCGGCTGCGCGAGACCAGCGAGGCCAAGACGCGGTTCTGGCGCAACATCAGCCATGAGCTCCGCACGCCGGTGAACGCGATGGTGGCCCTCACCCGGCTGTTGCTGGCCCCCGGCTCCGCCCCGCTCACCGACGAGCAGCGGCGGCAGCTCTCCCTCATCGACGCCTCCGGGCAGTCCCTGCTCTCGCTGGTCGGCGACCTGCTGGACGTGGCGAAGGCGGAGGCGGGCCAGCTGGAGGTCATCACGGCGCCGACCGATCTGCGGGCGCTGCTGGCCCAGCTGGGTGCCGTGATGCGCGGGACGGGGGCGTCCGGCGTCACCCTGCTGATGCCGGAGCCCGCGGCCTTCCCGGTGGCGCTCACCGACGAGGCCCTGCTGACCCGCATCCTGCGCAACCTGCTCTCCAACGCCCTGAAGTTCACCGAGGAGGGCGAGGTCCGGGTGGAGCTCCGGGTGGAACCTCCGTGGATGGCCTTCACCGTCACCGACACCGGCGTCGGTATCCCGGAGGACGAACTGGCCCAGGTGTTCGAGGAGTTCTACCAGGTGCGCGGGCCGCTCCAGCGGGTCCACCGGGGCACCGGCCTCGGACTCCCGTACGCCCGGACGCTCGCCGAACTCCTCGGCGGCACGCTCCGGTTGTCGAGCGCCCCCGGAGCGGGTACCCGGGTCGAGGTCGAGCTGCCCTTCGTGCCCGCGCCCCCGCCGTCCGCACCCGCCCCGGAGACCGACCCGTGACCGACACCGCCCGCGTCGACAGCGCGCCAGGAACCGTCCTGGTGATCGACGACGACGAGACCAACCGCTACATCCTCACGAGCTGGCTCACCCGCGCCGGGCACACGGTCGTGGGCGCGGCCGACGGCACGGCGGGGCTGGCCCTGCTCGCTTCGGCCGACCGCCCGCTGCCGGAAGCGGCCGTCATCGACGTGCAGCTCCCGGACATGACCGGCTTCGAGGTCTGCGAGCGGATCAAGGCCGACGCGCGCACCGCCTCCCTGCCGGTCATCCACGTCTCGGCCGTCGCCGTCAACGCCGAGGACCACACGGAGGGGCTCAGCCGGGGCGCGGACGCCTATCTGGACCAGCCCATCGACCCGGGCGAGTTCCTGGCCACCGTGACGGCCGCCCTGCGCTACGCGCGTGCCAGGCGCCGGGCGGAGCTGCTGACCCTGCGGCTGGCCGCGCTGAACCGGGCGACCCTGGACGTCTACCGGGCCGTCGGCTTCCACTCCTTCAGCGCCGCGGCGACCGGTGGCGCCGCCGCCCTGATGTCCGCGCCCGCCACCGCGGTCTTCCTGAGCCCGCAGGGGCAGCCGGTGCACAGCCACGCCGCCGGCCCCGACGCGGCCCCGGTCTCCGTGCCGGCCGCGGCCGAACTGCTGGACCGGCTGGCCTCCTCATCGCTCGGCGGTGACTCCGGCATCGAGGTCACGGCGATACCGCACAGCCACTGGAAGGCGATGCTGCCTCTCGACCCGATCGAGGGGGACGTCGTCCTGGTGGTGGCCCGGACCAAGCGCAACCGGCCGCCCGTCTGCGTCGCCGTACCCGCCTGGGCGGCCGACGGCACCGACGAGCGCGAGCTCCTCCAGCAGCTCGTCAACGCCTGTGCGCTGGCCCTGGAGGCGCTGCGTACCTTCAACGAGGAGCACGCCCTCGCGCTCGCCCTCCAGCGCACCTTCCTGCCGGACCGGCTGCCGTCCGTACCGGGTGTCTCGCTCGCCGTGCGCTACCTCCCGGCCTCCGACCACGCGGAGATCGGCGGCGACTTCTACGAGGCACTGGAGACGCCGGACGGGCTGCTCCTGGCCATCGGAGACGTGGCCGGGCACTCGCTGGTGGCCGCGACGGTCATGGGCGAGATCCGCCACGCGCTGCGCGCCTACGCCCTGGAGGGCCACCCGCCCCACCATGTGCTGGAGCGCCTCGACGCCCTCCTCGCCCACACCCGGCCCGGCCTCACCGTGACGCTCTGCCTCGTCCTGGTCGACCCGGACGGCAGCCGGATCCACGTCGCCAACGCCGGTCACATCCCGCCCCTCCTGCTCGCCCCCGACTCCACCGCCGCCTACCTCCACGAGCACGGCCCGCTGCTGGGCCTCCGCCTCCCGCACCCGCCCGCCCGCGTCCACCCGGTCGCCCCGGGCACCCGCATCCTGCTGATCACCGACGGGCTGGTGGAGGTGCGCACCCAGAACCTCGACGACAGCCTGGCCGCGTTCCGCTCCGCGACCCTGGCGGGCCCCCGGGAGCTGGAGGCGCTGTGCGACGTCCTCCTCGGCTCGTTCGGCGAGGACAAGGAGGACGACATCGCGCTGCTCGCCCTCCAGCTGGACGACGCCCCGGGCCCGTGACGTCGGCCCTCTTGACCGCACCCGGGTGCCGGGGCTCGGATGAGCTGCATGCGAGAGCGGCAGACCCACCGGGACCGGCTCCGCGCCCAGGAGTTCGAGGCCTTCGTGGCGGGCGCGGGCGGCCGGCTGCTGCGTACGGCGACGCTGCTCACCGCCGAGCCGGCCGCACCGGCGGGCGCGTACGTACGGGCCGAGCGGCTGCTCTGCGCGGCGCTGGCCCGGACGTACGCGGAGTGGGACCGGCTGCGCGGCGAGGACCCCTACGACCGCACCCGCCAGGAGCTCGCGGTGCGCTTCGCCCGGGACGCCTGGCGCCACCGGCGCCCGCTCGGCGGGGTGCTGGACCGGCTCACACCGCTGGAGCGGCTGGTGCTGGTGCTGCGGCTGTACGAGGAGGTCGGCGAGGACCAGACGGCGGCGCTGCTGGGGCTTCCGGCGGACCGGGTACGGGCGGTCTGCGACCGGGCGATCGCGGTGATGCGGTCAGCGGGGTCGGGGCGCGGGGCGGCGAGGTCGGGGCGCGGGGGTCCGGCCGCCGGGTCGGGGCGCACGGGGCCGGCCGCCGGGTCACCGTTCGCGTCCGGGGCGGCGCCGTGATCCGGGACGGGGGCCAGGACCGCAAGGCGGCGGAGGTCCGCCGGATGCTGGAGGGTCCGCATCCGGCGGTGCCGGCCGGTCTGGCGGACCGGGCCGCGCGGCGTGGCGCCCGGCTGCTGCGGTGGCGGCGCGGGGCGCGGCGTACGGCCTGGTGGCTGGCGGGGACGGGGTTCGCCGCGTTCCTGGTGTGGGCGGGGGTGGAGCAGCCGTGGCTGCCCGCGCCGACGGAGGTGACCCCGCCGCTTGAGGGGTGGTGAAGGTGCCGGGGGCCCGCCGTGCGCCGAGCGGGCCCCCGGGGTTCCGCTCCCCGGTCAGCCCAGGGCCTGGGTGAGGTCGGCGAGCAGGTCGTCGCCGTTCTCGATGCCGACGGAGAGGCGGACCAGGTCGGCGGGGACCTCCAGCAGGGAGCCCGCGACGGAGGCGTGCGTCATCCGGCCGGGGTGCTCGATCAGCGACTCGACACCGCCGAGGGACTCGCCGAGCGTGAAGAGCCTGGCCCGGTTGCAGACCTCGACCGCCGCCTCCTCGCCGCCCGCGACGCGGAAGGAGACCATGCCGCCGAACGCCTTCATCTGCTTGGCGGCGACCTCGTGGCCGGGGTGCTCGGGGAGGCCCGGGTAGAGGACGTGGGAGACCTTGGGGTGGCGGGTCAGCAGGTCGGCGACCTTGGTGGCGTTCTCGGTGTGGCGGTCCATGCGGACGGCGAGGGTCTTGATGCCGCGCAGCACGAGCCAGGCGTCGAAGGGGCCGGAGACCGCGCCCATGGCGTTCTGGTGGAAGGCCAGGTCGTCGGCGAGCTCGGGGTCGCTGACGACGAGGGCGCCGCCGACGACGTCGGAGTGGCCGCCCATGTACTTGGTGGTGGAGTGCACGATGACGTCCGCGCCGAGCGCGAGCGGCTGCTGGAGGTAGGGCGAGGCGAAGGTGTTGTCGACGACGAGGCGGGCCCCGGCCTCGTGCGCGACCTGGGCGACGGCGGCGATGTCGGTGATGCCGAGCAGCGGGTTGGAGGGGGTCTCCACCCAGACCGCCTTGGTGCGCGGGGTGATCGCCTCGCGCACCGCCGCCACGTCCGAGGTGTCGGCGACCGAGAACTCCACGCCCCAGCGGCCGGCGACCTTGGCGAAGAGCCGGAAGGTGCCGCCGTAGGCGTCGTTGGGGATGACCACGTGGTCACCGGGGGTCAGCAGCGTTCGCAGGAGGCAGTCCTCGGCGGCGAGGCCGGAGGCGAAGGCGAGACCCCGGCGGCCGCCTTCGAGGGCCGCCAGGTTCTCCTCCAGGGCCGTACGGGTCGGGTTGGCGCTGCGGCTGTACTCGTAACCGCCGCGCAGTCCGCCCACGCCGTCCTGCTTGTACGTGGACACCTGGTAGATGGGCGGAACCACCGCGCCGGTGAGGGGGTCGGCGGTGTTCCCCGCGTGGATCGCGAGAGTCTCGAAGCTGTGCTGGTCGCTCATGGCCCCGAGCGTAGTTCGTCGCGCGGGCCCTCACCGGCCACTCACCGCTCCCGGGGCAGGAGGTCTCTTACCGGCCACTCACCGCTCCGGGGACAATGGGTCCATGGAGATTCTGTTGTTCCTGCTCGCGATGTGCATGCTCGCCGCGATCGTCGGCCCCTGGGTGATGCGCCGACGGGGCGGTATCCGCCAGGTCGCCCCGGGCTCGCCGGACGCGGCCGACCCCGACACCTACGGCTTCGCCCGCCAGGAGGAGCTGGACGTCCGGATGCCGGGCCCGGACCAGGACCTCCTGGACGTCCTCGACGTGGTCCAGGCCACCCAGGAGTGGCGGGCCGCCTCCCAGCTGCTGGCCGGTACGCCGAAGGAGAGCGAGGTCCGCTGGCAGCGGGTGCAGGCCTTCGCGGGCGCGGCCTCGCTGGAGCTGGCGGAGCGGCCGGGCGAAGGCGGCTCGTGGCTGCGCAAGTGGCGGGCGGAGGCCCCGAAGGACGCGGGCGGGGCGGCGGTGCACGCGGAGTTCCTGGTGCAGCAGGCGTGGCGCTCCTCGTCGGCGGGGAGCGACGACTTCCGGGTCATCCTGGAGGAGGCCCGCTCGGTCTGCGGCCAGGCGGCGCTCCTCGCGCCCGGTGACCCGGTGCCGTACATCGTGGAGCTGGCGGTGGCCCGCGGCCTGAACTACACCCCCGAGCAGTTCGACCAGCTCTGGGCGAAGATCATCGACCGGGCCCCGGCGCACATGGGCGCGCACATCGCGGCGCTGCACTTCCACTGCGAGAAGTGGCACGGCTCCCGCGAGGACGCCGACGCCTTCGCCACGGCCGCCGCCGCCCGCGCCCCGCAGGGTTCGCTGCTGGCCGCGCTGCCGCTGTTCGCGGTGTACGAGCACCTGCCGGAGGTCAACCTGGTGCAGGGCTTCTACCGCGGCCAGGTGGTGGTGAAGGCGGTCGAGGGCGCGATGTTCGCGGTCCACGCGGCCCGCCCGGACGACCCGATGCTCGCCCACGTACGCCATCTGCTGGTGCTGTTCCTGGTCCACATGGAGCGCTGGTCGGAGGCGATGCACCAGCTGGTCCTGATCGACGGCCACGTGGGCGCGCTGCCGTGGACGGCGGAGGCGGACCCGGCCGCGCAGTACGCGGTCTACCGGGCGCTGGCGGTCGCGGGCTACGAGGCGAACGGCGGCTCCCCGGCGACGCTGCCGCACTGAGAGCGGCGCCCGAGGGGCGTGCGGCCGGAATCCCGGTGGCGGGTCCCTTGTTGTACGTACCGAACCCCCACGACCCCGGAGGAGCCACCCGCATGTTCCTGAACCGCCGCACCCCCGAGCTCCCCACCCCGGAGCAGGCCCTGCGCGGCCGCCCCGTCCCCGAATTCACCGTCCCCTCCCGCCACACGGTCCTGGGCAACCCGCTGGTCGGCCCGTATCCGGAGGGGCTGGAGGTGGCGGACTTCGCGCTCGGCTGCTTCTGGGGCGCGGAGCGGAAGTTCTGGCAGACGAAGGGCGTCTGGACGACGCTCGTCGGCTACCAGGGCGGCTACACGGAGAACCCGACGTACGAGGAGGCCTGCTCGGGCCTGACCGGCCACACGGAGGCGGTCCGGGTCGTCTTCGACCCTGCCGTCGTCACGTACGAGGAGCTGCTGAAGCTGTTCTGGGAGTCCCACAACCCGACCCAGGGCTTCCGCCAGGGCAACGACGTGGGCACCCAGTACCGCTCCGCGATCTACACCCACTCCCCCGCCCAGGCAGCGGCGGCCGACGCCTCCCGCGCGGCGTACCAGAAGGTCCTGACGGCCTCGGGCCACCAGGAGATCACCACGGAGATCCTCCCGGCGGAGGGCCGCCCGTTCTGGCCGGCGGAGGCGTACCACCAGCAGTACCTGGACAAGAACCCGGGCGGCTACTGCGGAATCGGCGGTACGGGGGTGTCCTGCCCGATCGGGGTGGCGCCGGTCGAGGGCTGAGCGTCCGCGCGGGACCGGAGAAACCCAGGTGCCGGTGGGCGGCACACATCGTTAGGGTGCCCGGATGACGCAGATCAGGAAGCTCCAGTTCACCTTCGACTGCGCGCAGCCCGAGCGCCTCGCCCGCTTCTGGTGCGAGGTGCTGGGGTACGTCGCCCCGGCGCCGCCGGAGGGGTTCGCGACCTGGGACGCGTACAACCGCACACTGCCGCCCGAGGACCGGGACGCGTGGTTCGCCTGCTCCGATCCCTCGGGGGCCGGCCCGCGGCTGTACTTCCAGCGCGTTCCGGAGGGAAAGGTCGTGAAGAACCGGGTCCACCTCGATGTACGGGCGGGCCTCGGGCTCGTGGGGGCGGAGCGGCTCGCCACGCTGGAGGCCGAGCGCGACCGGCTGGTGGCGCTGGGGGCGGTGTGCCAGCGGGTGATGGTCGCGGACGAGGAGAACGAGTCGTGCATCGTGATGCAGGACATCGAGGGCAACGAGTTCTGCCTCGACTGAGGCGGCTCGGCCGAGGCAGCTGTCGCACGGCGGGCGGCGCGGGTCCGGTACCTCCCGGACGCCGCGCCGCCCGCCGCCGTCGCCGAACAGCGGGACGGACTACGGAGCCCAGGGACCCAGCATGTCCTTCATCGCGTCCGTCAGCGCGAGTTGCAGCAGCGGGCCGTAGGTGATCCGGCCGACGCCGAGGCGGCGGAAGCGCTCCAGGTCGTGTTTGACCGGGTGGGCCGTGGAGTTCACGGGTACGGAGACGGCGGCCGTCACCGCCGCCAGCAGCTCGTCGTTGTCCTGGATCTTCACCGGGTAGACGCTGTCCGCGCCGGCCTGCTCCAGGGCCCGCAGCCGTTCGATCGCCTCGTCGAGGACGGCGGCGGCGTCCTCCGCGTGCAGGAACAGGTCGGTCCGTCCGTTGATCCAGACCGGGACGCCCGCGTCGTCGGCCGCCGCGCGCAGGCCCGCGATGTAGCCCGCGTGCTCCTCCGTGGTGCGCACCCGGCCGCCCTCCGAGTGGACGGTGTCCTCGATGTTGAGGCCGACGCCGCCGACCTCGATCAGTCCGGCGATGAGATCCGCGGGCTTCTGCCCGTACCCGGCCTCCAGGTCCACGGAGACGGGGATGTCGACCGACGCGATGATCGGCCTGACGGCGGCGAGCACCTCCTCGAAGCTCTGCCCCTCCTGGTCCTTCGCCCCCCGGGAGTCGGCGAGCGGGTGGCTGCCGACCGTCAGCGCGGAGAATCCGGCGGCGGCCGCCGTCCGGGCCGACCAGGCGTCCCAGACGGTCGGCAGCACGAGCGGCTGGTGGTCGGCGTGCAGTTGCCCGAGGCGCTGAGCGCGCTCAACTGTGGTGCGAGAGTCCATGCCGACGACCGTACCCCCGGACCGGCCGGATACCCGCTCAGGCGGCCAGCCGCACGCCCATCGGCCCCGCCGGGCGGCCGGGATGTCCGGCGTGGCCGCCGCCGAGGCTCCGGGACCGCGCCCCGGAGAGTCTGATCAGCTCCTCCTGGGCCAGCGTGAGGACGTCGGCGAGTCCCAGGCCGAGCGCCTGGGCGGCGGCGGCCAGCACCTCGGAGGAGGCCTCCTTGCGGCCGCGCTCCACCTCGGAGAGGTAGGCCATCGAGATCCGCGCGGCGTCGGCCACGTCCTTCAACGTCCGCTCCTGGGACCGCCGTTCCCTCCGCAGTACGTCCCCGACGAGGTCGCGCCAGAGCGGCTCCCGGGACGGAGCGGGCCCGGGCGGGGCCGGGAGCGGGCGCAGGGGGATGACACGGGCCTGGTTCGTCGCTCGGATGGTCACCGCTCCAGCCTAGGAGCCGCGCACCCGCCAGGCACGGCCCGGGCGTTGCGCTCCGGGCGGATCTGCTGACGGCGAAGCCCCGTGACAAGGAGCCACGCGGGAGGGGCAGCGCACGCAGGAGAGGCCGTCCCGCAGGAGAGGGACGTACCGGCCCGTGCGGGGCGCCCCGCACGGGCCGGTGACCTACGGGAGAAGGGTGCTCAGATCAGCCCCTGCGCCAGCATCGCGTCCGCCACCAGCTCGAACCCCGCGATGTTCGCGCCCACCACGTAGTTCCCCGGGCTGCCGTACCGCTCGGCGGTCGTGTAGCAGGAGTCGTGGATGTGGCGCATGATCTCGGCGAGGCGCTCCTCGGTGTGCGAGAAGGTCCAGGAGTCCCGGGAGGCGTTCTGCTGCATCTCCAGGGCGCTCGTGGCGACCCCGCCCGCGTTGGCCGCCTTGCCGGGGGCGAAGGCGATGCCCGCCTGCTGGAAGACGTGGACCGCCTCCGGGGTGGTGGGCATGTTGGCGCCCTCGGCGACGGCCTTGACCCCGTTGCGTACGAGTTCGAGCGCGTCGGCCTCGTGCAGCTCGTTCTGGGTGGCGCAGGGCAGGGCCACGTCCACGGGGACCGACCACACCCCCGCACCGGCCACGAACCGGGCGTGCGCGCCGCGCCGCTCGGCGTACTCGGAGACCCGGCCCCGGCCCGCCTCCTTGATCTCCTTCAGGAGGGCGAGGTCGATGCCCTTCTCGTCGACGACGTAGCCGCCGGAGTCCGAGCAGGTGATGACGGTCGCACCGAGCTGCTGGGCCTTCTCGATGGCGTAGACGGCGACGTTGCCGGAGCCGGAGACGGCGATGGTCTGGCCCTCCAGCGACTCGCCCCGGCTGCGCAGCATCTCGGCGGTGAACAGGACCGTGCCGTAGCCGGTGGCCTCCGTACGGGCCTGGGCGCCGCCCCAGCCGAGCCCCTTGCCGGTGAGGACGCCGGACTCGTAACGGTTGGTGATCCGCTTGTACTGGCCGAAGAGGTAGCCGATCTCGCGGCCGCCGACGCCGATGTCACCGGCGGGGACGTCGGTGTACTCGCCCAGGTGGCGGTGGAGCTCGGTCATGAAGGACTGGCAGAACCGCATGATCTCGGCGTCGGAGCGGCCCTTGGGGTCGAAGTCCGCGCCGCCCTTGCCGCCGCCGATGGGCATGCCGGTGAGGGCGTTCTTGAAGATCTGCTCGAAGCCGAGGAACTTCACGATGCCGAGGTTGACGGAAGGGTGGAAGCGCAGGCCGCCCTTGTACGGGCCCAGCGAGCTGGAGAACTCGACCCGGAAGCCCCGGTTGACGTGGATGTCACCGGAGTCGTCGGCCCACGGCACCCGGAAGATCAGCTGACGCTCCGGCTCGCATATCCGCTCGATGATGCGGGCGTCCACGAACTCGGGGCGCTGCGTCAGCACGGGGCCGAGCGTCTCCAGGACCTCACGGACCGCCTGGTGGAACTCCTTCTCACCCTGGTTGCGCCGCAGGATCTCGGCGTAGAGCGGCTCGATGATCCGGTGGGCGGATCCGGGCGTGGGGGCGGGGTCGGGGATGACCGGCATCTGATCAAGACCTTCCGTGGTCGGCTCGTGCGCGTCGGCGCCCTCGTCCCGGAGGGCGCCACCGTCGTACGTCCCGATTGTCCCGCGCCACCCGATGATCTTCGACGCCCATCCACATGCTGGCCACCGAGGGCACCTGCGGCCCCTCGCCCACGGCCTCCGGACGGTGCCGCCGAACCCCATCGCCGCCCCGCACGCGTTCGCTCATCCGTTCCCGTCACGGTAAGGGATCGGTGAAGGCCGGTAAGGGCAGGATGGTTACCCGTCAGGAACCACGACACCCTGCCTGACGATCGGTCATGATGCTCCCCATGACGAAGCGACGGGGGCGTCGAAGAGCGCAATCGCCTTATCAGCCAAGGTTGTTGTACGGAACCGGCCGGACCGCCGCCCTTCCCGCGCGGCAGCGGCCGGCACCGCACGGAGCGCCCGGGCGGCAGCCCCGCATCCCCAAGGGCACCGGGGAGACGCGCCGCTATCTGGCGGTCGGGCTGGACTGCTACCTCTGCCTGCTGGTCGTCGGCCTGCTGGTGCACTCGTGCCTGGGCCAGGCGCACTGGGGCGCGGGCCGGACGGCGGCGCTGCTCGTCGGCCACCTGGCCGTGCTGTCCTTTGCCAACCAGGTGCTGCTCACGATGGCGGTACGGGCGAGCGCCGGAAAGCTGATCATGGGCGTACGGGTGATCCGGCTGCCCGACGCGGGCCGGCCGGAGTTCCGCCGCCTGGTCCTGCGCTGGCTGTACGGCCTGTTCTGGCTCCCGCTCCAGCCCTGGCACCACCTCCGCCGGGGAGCCGCCGCGGAGCCACCACCCCGCGAACGCCTGGGCGGCGGCCCCCGCACCCCGCCCGACACGGACCTGGCGGGGGTACGCCAGGTCCACCGCAGCGACCTGCGGTACTACCGGGACGCGGTGGAGGCGTGCGGCACGGGCTGACCCTGGTCCGTGCGGTCCCGGGCCGCCCGCATCGCCGCGGCCGTGGCCGACGCGTCGTACTCCGGGCCGGCACCCGGGACGATCACCACATCACCGTCGAAGTGCCGGGTGCGCAGCGGCAGGATCTCCTGGTAGGCCGGGGACGCGTACCAGGCACGGATCTCCTCGACCCCGGGGAAGGCCACGAGCACCAGCGCCCCCGGCCACTCCCCCTCCACCACCTCCACCTCGGCCCCGTGCACCAGGAACCGGCCGCCGTAGGGCTCCATGGTGGCCTGGATGCGCTCCAGGTAGTCCAGCACCTCGTCGTGGACGGGGCCGTCGGCGGGGCGCAGGTGGGCGATGGCGTACGCGGTCATGGTCCGCTCCTCCGGGGTGGGGCGTGGCGTGGTCCTTCGGTACGCCTCCGATGCTGCCGGGCGGGGCGGAGGGCGTCGATTACCCCGGAGGTCATGACGGCGGCCGCGGCGCGTACGGCGACCGGCCGAGCAGCAGGGGCACCCATGGCGGAGGAGCTGGGCCCGGGTGAGCACACCGGCACCGGGGGCAGCACTGACGGTCCCCGTCCCCGCACACGCCGAAGGCGGCGGCCCCCGGAGCGTTCCGGGGGCCGCCGCCTTCGCGCGGGGACGGGGGTGAAGCGGGGATCAGGCGCAGGGGTCAGGCGGCGGAGCCGGCCGTCCACTGGGCCCAGTCCATGTTCCAGCCGTTGAGGCCGTTGTCCGGGGTGATGGTCTTGTCCGGGGAGTTCTTGACGATCACCACGTCGCCGATGAGCGAGTTGTTGTAGAACCAGGCGGCGGGCTGGTTGTCGTCGTTCGCGCCCTTCACATCGGCGAGGCCCACGCAGCCGTGGCTGGTGTTGGCGGTGCCGAAGATGCCCTTGCCCCAGTAGTTGCCGTGGATGAAGGTGCCCGAGGTGGACAGGCGCATGGCGTGCGGCACGTCCTTGATGTCGTACTCGCCCTTGCCGTCGTCATCGGTGAAGCCGACGGTGGCACCGTTCATCCGGGTCTCCTTGTGCTTCTCGGAGATCACCATCTGACCGTTGTACGTGGGGTTCTCGGGGGCGCCCGCGGAGATCGGGATCGTCTTGACCGTCTTGCCGTCGCGGGTGACCGTCATCATCTTGGTCTTCGCGTCGACGGTGGAGACCTGGTTGCGGCCGACCTTGAACGTCACGGTCTTCTGCTGCACGCCGAAGACGCCGTCCGCGCCCTCGACACCGTCCAGCGCGAGCTTCAGGGTGACGGTGGAGCCGCCCTGCCAGTAGCTCTCGGGGCGCAGGTCCAGGCGCTGGGCGTTGAACCAGTGGCCGACGACCTCCTGGCCGCTGCTGGAGGTCACGGTGATGCCGTCCTGGACGGCCTTCTTGTCCGTGATCGGCTTGTTGAAGTTGATCGAGACGGGCATCCCGACGCCGACGGTGGAGCCGTCCTCGGGGGTGAAGTTCCCGATGAAGCTGTTGTCGGGCGAGACGGTGGTGAAGGAGCTGTTCTCGTGGGCCTTGCGGCCCTTCGCGTCCTCGGCCGTGGCGTCGATCTTGTACGTGGTGGAGCGTTCGAGCTGGCCCGCGGGCTTCCAGCTGGAGCCGTCGGCCGCCAGCGTGCCCTCGACCGCCTTGCCGTCCGCCGAGGTCATGACGACCTCGGTCAGCTTGCCCTTCTTGACGGAGACCTGGGCGGCGTTGTTGATGCTCGCGTTGGTGGCACCGTTCTCGGGCTCGATCGCTATCTGTGCCTCGGAGGCGTCCTCGGCCGCGGCCTTGTCGACCTCCTGCGCCTGCGACGACTCCGAGCTGCCGGCGCCCGCCTTCTTTCCGCCGTCGTCGGTACAGGCCGAAAGCACCAGCACGCCGCCGAGCAGTGCGGACACGGCCGCGAGGCCCCTGCGCCGCTTGCTGTCCGTCATCACACGCTTCTCCATCGTTGCCGATTCCCCAAAATCCCCGAACAGGGCTGCCATGCGGCGATTCCCCGTCAATGTTCCAAGAACACCCGGAGCGGGTGCTCCGTTCCACATCCGTCAGGGATGTGGGGAACACCACTCATCGACGCGCCCGCGGCAGCGGTGGTTCCCGCTGCCGAGCGCCGATACGAAACCGCCGCACAGCACGGCCCCGGTCCGCGGTGGAGCGAGGCCGGGGCCGGTGTTCTCACACGTCAGACCCGCTGCGCGAGGTCACCGTCCTCGCCGTCGTTCCTCCCATTGTGCGCGACCGCGTCGCCGTACCCCTCCTCGTCGTCCCCGGGCACGGCCAGGAACGGTCCGTCCTCGTCGTCCTCGTCACCGTCCCAGCCCTCCGCGTCGGGGTCGTAGTCGACGCTCTCGCTGCTCCAGGAAGCCTGCGCGAGCTCCACCCCGGGCACCTCGCTGACCAGGTCGAACGGATCGATCAGCGAAGCGAGGGCCTCTGCTCCGTCTGCCCGCACGGTGGCCTCGGCATGCATCCGCTCCTCGGCGGTGTCACTCTCGGTGATGCCCGAGACCGGCTCCCCGTACTCGGCGGCGATGGATTCGAGGGCGGTGCCGGTGAGGGCGTCGAGGTCGGTGACCTCCAGCACCATCTCCACGCGAACGCGAACAAATCTGGATGTCTCTTCTGTGCTCATGCTCCGGAGCGTATGGCTCGGGGAGGCCGCGACTTTCCACCGACCCGCCGCTTTGCTTAGCATCGGCCCACGGGGCTAACTCATGGTTGTCGCAAGGGGATCGAAACTGTGTCCGTCACTCGCCGCACACTCCTGACCGCCACCGCCGCAGGAACGCTGCTGGCCGCTCTCTGGTTCGTCCCGTCGGCCAACGCGACCATCGAGAGCGCCTCGCGGAACGGCGCGGTCACCGGGTCCGGCACCGCGCCCGGCCAGGGCATATCGTCGACGCGGACCACCGGGGAGGCCGCAGAGGCGGCCGGGCCGCAGCTCGCCGAGACCGGACCGGGCGTGGACACCACCCCGTATCTGATCGGCGGCACGGCGCTGCTGGGCCTCGGCGCGGGCTTCGTCACCTACTCGGTGCGCCGCTCGGGAGCGCTCCCGGCCGCCTGAATCCCGTACGTACGGAAGAGGAACCCGTACGTACGGTGAGGACCCCGTACGTACGGAGAGGGCTGCCGCTCCCCCCGGGTGCGACAGCCCTCTCCGCGTACCGCCTACCGAACCGGCTCAGGCCAGCGGCCCCGTGACCGGCTCCACCGCCGCCACCAGACGCCCTGCCCGTACGAACGTGTCGGCGGCGGCCAGGTCCGGCGCGAGGAAGCGGTCCGGCCCCGGGCCCTGCGCCCCGGCGGCCCGCAGCGCGGCCACGGCGGCCTGCGAGGCGGGGGCGGGGGTGAGCCCCTCGGCGGCGCGCAGCTCCACCGCCCGGGTCGCCGCGTACAGCTCCACGGCGACGATCCGGGCGAGGTTGTCCACGGCGGTACGGAGCTTGCGCGCGGCCGACCAGCCCATGGAGACGTGGTCCTCCTGCATCGCGGAGGACGGGATGGAGTCGGCGGAGGCGGGGACCGCGAGCCGCTTCATCTCGCTGACCAGGGCGGCCTGCGTGTACTGGGCGATCATCAGCCCCGAGTCGACACCGGCGTCGTCCGCGAGGAACGGCGGCAGCCCGTGCGAACGGTTCTTGTCGAGGAGGCGGTCGGTGCGGCGCTCGCAGATGGAGCCGAGGTCGGCGGCGACGATCGCGAGGAAGTCCAGGACGTACGCGACGGGCGCGCCGTGGAAGTTGCCGTTGGACTCCACCCGGCCGTCGGGCAGGACCACCGGGTTGTCGACCGAGGAGGCCAGTTCACGGCCCGCGACCACCGCCGCGTAGTCGAGGGTGTCGCGTCCGGCGCCGTTGACCTGGGGGGCGCAGCGTACGGAGTAGGCGTCCTGGACCCGGGGCGCGTCGTCCTGATGGTGGCCCGTCAGCCCTGAACCGGCCAGCACCCGGAGCATGTTGTCCGCGCTGACGCCCTGGCCGGGGTGCGGGCGGATGGCGTGCAGCTCGGGGGCGAGGACCTTGTCCGTGCCGAGCAGCGCCTCCAGGGAGAGCGCGGCGGTGATGTCGGCGGAGATGTAGAGGTTACGCAGGTCGGCGAGGGCCATGACCAGCATGCCGAGCATGCCGTCGGTGCCGTTGAGGAGCGCCAGCCCCTCCTTCTCGCGCAGTTCCACCGGGGTGATGCCGTGCGCGGCGAGCAGCTCGCCCGCCGGGCGGACCGTGCCGTCGGGGCCCTCCGCTTCGCCCTCGCCCATCAGTGTGAGCGCGCAGTGTGAGAGCGGGGCGAGGTCGCCGGAGCAGCCCAGCGAGCCGTACTCGTGGACGACAGGCGTGATGCCCGCGTTCAGCACGTCCGCCATGGTCTGCGCGACCTCGGGGCGTACGCCGGTGTGGCCGGAGGCGACCGTCTTGAGCCGGAGGAACATCAGCGCGCGCACGACCTCGCGCTCCACGCGGGGTCCCATACCCGCCGCGTGCGAGCGGACGATGTTGCGCTGGAGCTGGGCGCGCAGCTCGGTGCTGATGTGGCGGCTGGCGAGGGCGCCGAAGCCGGTGGAGACGCCGTAGACGGGCTCGGGCTTCGCGGCGAGCGCGTCCACGATGAGGCGGGCGGCGGCCAGCGCGTCCACGGCGGCGGTGGAGAGCTCCACCCGGGCGCCGTGGCGGGCCACGGCGACGACGTCCTCGGCGGTGGTTCCGGACGTCCCCACCACGACAGTGTGCATATCCATATTCAGCAGCGTACGGATTGAAACCTGCCGTGTCACTAGCTGTTGCCGGTGCCGCGTCACCAGCGGTGGGGCACAGCGCCCCTTACACCTTCCCCGCGCGGGCCTGCGTACCTCAGCGGATCGCGTGCCCACCGCGGCACCGGGAAGCTGCACGCATGCGCCGACCCCCGCCGCTCGCCCCGTCGCCGCTGTTCACCGTCGGCTGCGGAGTGGCGCGGTCCTCCGAGGGCGAGGCGACGGACGCCCCTCGAACCAAGGGCCGGTCACCCGCCCGACCCGTGCCCAGGGCCGGTCGGCGGCTGGACCGCACACCGCGCTCGACGCCCCCTCAAGGCCGGTTGCCCCGCAGCCTGCGGCGGTCGTGGGCCGACTTCGGCGGGGAGTCCGCGAGCCGGATGACCTCGCCGTCCCGCCCGGCCACCACCGGCCGCAGCGAGCGGGCCGCCTTGGCCCGGTACTGAGCGGCGTCCGCCAGCCGGAACAGCCGGCGGGCCGAGCGCACCGGGCCGATCGGGTCGCCCGTGGACGCGACCCCGCAGGCCACCCCGTTGCCCAGCTCGATCACCGCCGCCCGGTCGCAGAGCTCGGTGGCCACCCCCACCACGTCGTCCGCCTCGGGCCCGTCCGCCACCAGGCAGAACTCGTCGCCGCCGAGCCGGGCGGCCAGCGCGTCCGGAAGCATCGCCCCGCAGAGGGAGAGCACCGAGCCGAAACGTTCCAGCAGGCGGTCGCCGACCGCGTGGCCGTGGGTGTCGTTCACCGCCTTGAGGCCGTTGAGGTCGCAGACGACGAGGCTGACGACGACCCCGGCGGTGCGGTGCGCCTCGACCGCCTCGTCGAGGCGGATGTCGACGGCCCGCCGGTTGGCGAGGCCGGTCAGCGGGTCGGTGAAGGCCAGCTTGCGGACCTCCTCCAGGCGTTCGGTCTGGGCGATCCCGGAGGCCACAACGGCGGCGAGCACGGTGGCGAAGTTCGCGTCGTCCCGGTCGAACACCGGCTTCCCGGCCTGCCGCGCCACATACAGCTCGCCCCAGGCCCGCCCGTGCAGCACGATCGGCGCGACCACGCAGCAGCCCCGGCCGCGCCGCCGCAGCGCCGCCACCCGCTGGTGGCAGTACGGGCGGGCGCCGCGCGCCGGGCCGCCCGCGCCGGGCAGCCCGTCGGCGGTCTCCACCCAGGCGTCGGGCTCACCGCCACCGGCCCAGCGCTCGTGCAGGAACTCGGTGATCTCCGGGAACTCGTGGACCGGGTAGGCCTCCTCCTCGGGGAACTCCTCCTCCCCTTCGGCCCGCTGCCCCGCGTTGACCAGGACCCGCAGCCTGCCCCGGCCCCGCTCCCACACCGAGAGTGCGGCGAAGCTGCCGCCCAGCGCCTCGCAGGCCCCCAGCGCGGCCGCCCGCCACGACTCGCGCGGCGTGTAGGCCGCTGCCATCGTCTGCGCCAGCGAAACCACGGCCCGCAGCCGAGCATCGTCTTCACCCATTTGTCCAGCTTATGTAGTTTTTTTGCCTTTTGATCAGTTTGATGCGCAACTAATTTTCGGCGTCATCCCGTCGGACGACTCACGCCGTGCGGGCGCGGTCACTCACCCGGCCACCGCGGGCTCCGCTTCTCGTTGAAGGCGGCCACGCCCTCCGCCCGGTCCCCGGAGAAGGCCACCGACCGCCAGGCCGCGTCCTCCACCTCAAGGCCTGCCCGCAGGTCGAGGCCGTGCCCCAGCCGGAGCGCCTTCTTGGCTGCCCGCAGCCCGACCGGCGAGTTGGCGGCCATCCGGGCACCCACCGCGAGGGCCTCCTCCCGGTCCCGCCCCGCCGCCACCAGCTCGTCCACCAGCCCCAGCTCCCGCGCCTCGGCCGCCTCCACCCGGCGCGCGGTGAAGACCAGCTCGGCGGCGCGGGCCGCCCCCACCCGGCGCGGCAGCAGCTGCGTACCGCCGCCGCCCGGGATGACGCCCACGGACACCTCGGGCAGTCCGACCACGGCGGTGGCGTCGGCGACGATCACATCGCAGGCGAGGGCCAGTTCGAAGCCGCCGCCGAGGGCGAAGCCGTGCACGGCGGCGATCGTCGGCATCGGCAGCTCCAGCACACCGGTGTAGGCGGCCCGGGCGGTGGGCCGCTGGCGTACCAGCTCGGCATCGGTGAAGGAGTTCCGCTCCTTGAGGTCGGCGCCCACACAGAAGGCCCGCTCGTGGCTGGAGGTGAGGACGGTGACGCGGACACCCGGGTCGGCGCCGAGCGCCTCGCAGGCGGCGGCGAGGGAGCGGGCCATCTCGGTGGAGACGGCGTTCATGGCCTTCGGCCGGTCGAGGACCAGCTCGGCCACGTGCTCCTGGCCGGCGTGCCGCCGTACGGCGACGAACTCCCCGAACCGCTGCTCGGACGTGACGGTCATGACTGCACCCCTGTCGGTCGACTGCCGGTGGACGGCACCGGCGCGTATCCGGACGCCGGTGAACGCCGGTTAACGCAGGTTGCCGACAGGGATCCTAGACAGGGTGTCCGGGGAACCGACAGGGCGAGCCGGCCCCGGACTCCCCGAGCCACCGGCAGAGGGGGCTCAGGACCCCGTCTTCCCCCGCCGCGCCAGCAGCCACGGCTCCACCACACCCAGCCCGCGCACCGGCC